>NZ_JBHMDO010000024.1:0-255260 GCF_042431225.1 Paenibacillus aurantiacus
GCAAACCGCATATCCGGTATTAGCATTCGTTTCCGAATGTTATCCCGGTCTTACAGGCAGATTACCTACGTGTTACTCACCCGTCCGCCGCTAACCTTACCCCGAAGGATAAGATCCGCTCGACTTGCATGTATTAGGCACGCCGCCAGCGTTCGTCCTGAGCCAGGATCAAACTCTCCATAAAAGACAAACTGGTTTGCCGTAACCGGAGGTTACGAGCAGCATTTTGTCGAGAAGTGCTTGTTTAGCTCATTACTTCACTAGCTTTGACATATCGCTCATTGTTCAGTTTTCAAGGAACAAGTTAGTTACTTACTTTCCGAATCACTCTCGCGACCGGAATATGAATATATCATACTTCGTTACTGCTTTGCAACTGTTTTTTTATTTTATTTTCGAATTCCGAAAGTAAAACATTCAGTTGCGACTTCCGCTTGTCCGCTTGTTCAGCGGGCGGATTTATAGAATACACCGCGACGCAATCCAATGCAAGTTGTAAAATATCCCAGACAGATAAGTGTTGAAGATTAAGTTCCTCATGGACGCAGTGACTCCATAATAGAAAGAATATAAAACGCGGACCATGGTTGATGCGTATGGTCCGCGCGCAACGATTGCAGTTATTCCAACACTATAGTTCGCTTCATCTGTTGAAAAGCCTCATCGCCAATCAAGCCGAGCCGCCACAAGGCGATTCCTTTCAACCCATATCGTTTCGCCAATCCGATCTTATCATTCACGGTCTGCGCATTCTCGCTGCCGAACGAAATCCCGAGCATCAGCTGCTCCTTCTTCACTTGCGCAAGCGCTAGCCGAATCCCCTCATCTACGCGGTTCATCGGTTCGGGCGATTCACCCGATTCGTAATGATAAGCCATTATGACCAGCTCATCGGCTAGCTTGGCCAATTCTTTATAGTCATAACCATGATAAGCGCCATTCAGTGGATGAAGGGCAAGCGATATTTTCAAACCGAGCGGCTTGGTCTTCGCGTAAAGCTTTTGTATAAAAGCGGTGAACTGCTGCTGCGCTAACTTCCGGTCACCAGTTAGACCCAAACCTTCGAAGTCGATCGCTACGCCTTTGAAGCCTTTGTCTGACGCTGTCTGGACAATCGAATCGACTGCCTTGGCACTCAGGTTGGGATCACTTAAGAGCTTGGTTACCTCTCCAGTCCCGTCTGTGCCGAATACCATAAAATACGGAGTCTTCCCGTCGCTGGCGGCTTCGGCGACGATATTCTCCGGCGTAATTGCGCCAGCTGCTTGCGGCCAGTAAAAATCTTTGCCATCGAGAATCAGTTCGCCGTCCTGATTTATCCTCGACCAGCCGAATGAAACCGCATCGAGAGCATGGATATAGCCGCGTTCCTTAAATGATGACATTGCATAGTAAGCCATCGTATAGATGTCTTCCACCGGCGATTGAATTGTAACGGTCCGCGTCAACCCGTTCCATGCTACCCCAGCGCCGAACTGCGCGCTGAAAAACGCGAGCGGTACGAGCGTGTTGCCACCTTTGTTAACCGGCGCGGCAAGGAGCTCCACGGGTGCACCATTCACGCGGGCTTGTTTCTTGTTCAACTGCAGCACAACCGTCTTGGCCTTGCCTTGCAGCGTCTTCGTTGCGGTAATCGTCTTCTTGGCTGAATCCCATACGACTGAGATGCGAAGCGCCTCTGCAATTGCACGAAACGGTACCATGTTCGTGCCATTGATACTTATCGGCTCGATCGGAAAACGAAGCGGATATCCGTCCAACACGATCGAAACGGGCGGTTTCGCGACAGTTGCCGCCAGTACCCCTTGCGATCCGGTAATCAGCAGCGATACAGCGGCGAAAGCCGTAAACGCTTTTCGGTAAACTCCCTTAATTTTGATCCTCTCCCAATCTATGAATATCGCTACCATTATAGCACGTTGATAGGTTCATTGATCAAGAAAGGGCTTGGACTCTATAATAGAGCTAAAAACGCATAATAGGTGATAAACATGGAATTTATGCTGGATCGACTTACGGATAAGATTGAATTTTATCAAGCCTACGACTTGGCTTCACTAGAGAAGACAATTGCTGTGAAAATCGACGACAACAAAGCCATGCTATTGGATGTGCATGCCGTTCAGCACAGCGTCGTGTTTGATCCCCGAGCGGAGAAAATGCTGTACAGCGCGACCGTTCATTTTAAAGCCAAAAAGTAATGTACGACGATGATGAGAATGCGCAGAAAAGCGGCAAGGAGCACAGTAAATGAAAATCAAATATGACGTGTTTGCTCATATTGAGGAGAATAGCGATACGTACAAGAATATTTCTCGCTATATTGGTGCGAATCCGGAGCTTGGCAACAGGGAGTTTCTGGCTTCGGCCAAATTAACAGAAGAGCTGGAGCGTCAAGGATTCCGCGTGGAGCGCGGCGTACTCGGTTTGGAGACAGCCTTTATCGGCACGTACGACTCCGGTCGACCTGGACCAACCGCAGCGTTCCTCTGCGAATACGACGCTCTTCCAGAAGTTGGTCACGCCTGTGGACACCATATGATCTGCATGATGAGCCTTGCGGCTGGCGCGGCGCTCAAGTCGATCGTGGACGATACAGGGGGCATCATTCGCATCTACGGTACGCCGGCAGAGGAAACGAACGGTGCGAAAGTAACGATGGCTGCGGCGGGCTTGTTCGACGATTGCGATTTTGCGCTGATGGCCCACCCGTATTACAAATTCGAGAAGTCAGGCGCTTCGCTCGCGATGGACGCCATTCAGTTCGAATTCTACGGACAAACGGCGCATGCGGCAGCGAGTCCGCATGAAGGCGTGAATGCGCTGGATGCCGTGCTCCAGCTGTTCAATTCCATTAACGCGCTGCGCCAGCAAACGCGGCCGGATGCGAGAATACACGGGATTATCGACAACGGCGGCACTGCGCCGAACGTAATTCCAGGGTACGCCTCCGCCAAATTTTACACCCGTTCCGCGTCGCGTGACTACACAAACGAGCTCACCGAGAAGCTGAAGCGATGTGCGGAAGGCGCGGCGCTCGCAACCGGTTGTTCCTGGAAATGGAACATGTATGAATTCTCGTATGATGAGCTGCGAACGAACGAGGCGTTGTCTGACGTATTTACCGCTAATCTGCTCGAAGCCGGAATTCCAGAGAATGAGATAACGACGGGCGCGGACCACGGCTCGCTGGATCTTGGCAATGTATCACTGCGCTGTCCAGCCATCCATCCGTATGTCAAAATCGTCGAGGACCGCCACCTGCTGCATACCATCGAATTCCGTGATGCTGCCATGACGGAGCGCGCACTCGACCGGATGATTTTCGGCGCCAAAATGCTGGGTGCCACCGCCTATGACATCATCACCTCGCCTGAACGATTGGCAGCTGTGCATGCGGAGTTCGCAGCCACGAAAGCAACATAGTCTAGTACACCGCGATGCTGCTTCGCAAGGAATGACTTTGATGAAATAAGCCCAACACGATAATTGGCGTCACAGATCTCATGTCTGTGGCGCCTTTTCTCGTTCGCTGTCAAATGCAAAGCATCGCCTCATGCCGTGAAGATGATACAAGCGCAAATAAAAACACGACAGCATGACAAAGCACGCTGTCGTGTGTATGACGTTAAAGCTGAAATCCGTTACGTGCAGCGGCTGTAACCGCAAGTTCCGCACGTTTTGCAGCCTTCGATATGCACGAGCGTGGCGCCGCCACAAGACGGGCACAGGTCGCGCGGATGCGCTTCGGACGGCTTGCCGCTATAGTCTTGAACGATGGCGTTTGCCGGCGGCGCAATCGTTGGCAGCGGCGAGAAGGCAACGTTCTGGGCTTCGGCCGATGCTGCTTCTTCTGCGTTCGCCGAAACGTGAAGCTCGAGCGATTTGGCCACGGCGTCCGCAATCGACTCGACACGGTTCGCGCCGAATCCGATCGCGCCGGAACCGCCGATGCCCTTCAGATGTTTGATGAGCAGCTGCACTTTGTTGCCATGATCGCCGTAGCGCAGGAACAACGAGCAGACGCGGCCGAGCGCTTCGGCCATCGCGAAGACATCCGATCCTGCTTTGCCGACATTCAGGAATATTTCGACCGGCGTGCCGTCCAGATCATTAATCGTAATATAAGCCATGCCAAATGGCGTATTAATCTTATACGTCGCTCCACGCAGAATGGACGGACGGCGTTTGTACTGCTTGTCAATAACTGGATCCGCGGCTTTATTCGCCTCTACCGCCGCCGCAACGGCCGTCTCTGCCGCGACCTTGAACGCCACCGCAGCAGCAGCTTCTCGGTCGTCAGCCGATTCCGGCGCGAGCTCCGGCTTCTTGCTGTCCTCGTCTTCCTTCTTCGTCGAGAGAACTTGTACGTCGCGGCTGCCGTCGCGATAGATCGTGACGCCTTTGCAGCCGAGCTCGAAGGCGAGCTCGTATAACCGCTTCGTCTCGTCGACCGTGAAGTCGTTCGGACAGTTCGCCGTCTTGGAGATGGAGCTGTCTACCCAGCGCTGGATCGCCGCCTGCACGCGAATATGGTCTTCGGCCGACAAGCTCATCGACGTGACGAAGTAATCGGGCAGTTCCTCGCCCGGGTTCGCATCCTTCCATTGCTGCGCGATCGGCACGTATTGCTTGTCGAAGCCAAGACGGCTTTGGCGGTAATACTCGAAAGCAAAGTACGGTTCGATGCCAGTCGACGTGCCGACCATCGTTCCCGTGCTGCCGGTTGGCGCCTGCGTCAGTACCGTGACGTTCCGCATGCCGTTCGTTGCGACAGAATCGCCGAGCTCCGGATAAGTCTCGATCATTTGCTTCATGAACCCGCTCTGTACAAATTTATCGGCGTCGAATGCTTCGAACGAACCTTTCTCTGCGGCGATCTCGGAGGAGGCCATATACGATTCGCGCGCGATAAAGCTGTAGAGTTTATCCAGGAACAACAGCGATTCCGGACTGCCGTAACGAATCCGCAGCTTGATCATCAGCTCGGCAAGCCCCATGGAGCCCAGACCTACGCGCCGTTCCCGCTTCTGGTTCCGTTCATTCTCTTCGAAATGATACGGCGTCGCATCAATAACGTTGTCCAGGAAGCGCACAGCGTAACGCGTCACTTTCCCCAGTTCAGCCCAATCCACGTCATGATTCACGTCATCATAAAACTTCGACAGATTAATCGCGGACAAATTGCATACGCCCCAAGCCGGCAACCCTTGCTCGCCACACGGATTCGTCGCAATAAGCGGGTTAAAGTACCAGCTGTTGGACATCTGGTTGTAGTACTCCATGAATACGACGCCAGGCTCTGCGGATTTCCAGGCGGATTCGATGATCGTGTGCCAAATCTCGCGCGCGCGCACCGTACGGTAATGGATGACGCGTTTGCCTTGGGCGCGCCACTTCGCCAAATCGCCGTCCCACTCTTCGTCGTAGCCTTCTTCCTTCGTATCCGGGAATACGAGCTCCCAATCCAAATCCTCTTTCACCGCTCGCATGAAATCGTTGCTGACGCAAACCGACAGATTCGCATTCGTCACCTGGCCCATCGTCTGTTTGACCGTGATGAAGTCGAGCACGTCCGGATGCCAGTCGTGAATCATGAGCATGAGCGCGCCGCGACGGCTGCCGCCTTGCTCGATCAGACCGGTCGTGTAGCTGAATAGCCCACCCCAAGAGACGGCGCCGCTGGAGGATCCGTTCACGCCTTTGACGACCGAACGTCTCGGACGAAGCGACGAGAGATTGATGCCGACACCGCCGCCGCGGGCCATAATTTCGGTCATTTCGGACAAGGTCTGCATGATACCGCCGCGGCTGTCCTTCGGCGAAGGGATAACGTAACAGTTAAACAATGTCAGCTCGTCGCTCGCGCCGGCGCCTGCTGCAATCCGGCCGCCGGGAACGAGCTTCCAATCGTCAAGCAAATAGCGGAAACGCTCCCGCCATAATCCGCGTTTCTCTTCCGTCGGCTCTACGCCCGAGATTGCGCCAGCCAGCCGGTCCCACATCTCTTCCGGCGTACGCTCGACCGTCAAGGTCAGCTTCTCGACCGATGTATTCATCGTCTCGCCGCTGCGCAGCAGGACGGTTGCTTCGTCGCCGCTGCGGGCAATGACCTCGCCGACTTCCTTGGTAGGGAATTTAGGATCGTCCTTCGTCAGGACAAGCACCGTATCGCCCATTTTCGCCAGTTCCGGCGAAGCCTGCTTCCAGGCATAACGGTCCAAAAATATTTTCTCGCTTAATCCCTCTAGCCGGCTGCTGCTCTTCATCACCATTGACATCCGTTCCTCCCCATAAGCTTCGTTCACTATATCTTGTGTCCTTCCATTATTGTATCACACTAAATATAGACGTAAATAGTGAAAAACAACCTATTTGGACAACCTAAAGCGGTACAGGCTCTCTCAAGCTGGCCGTTTCTTCCGAATGCGTGGTTTTCCATTTCTCGCGTTGCTCCAGCTTTTTCTAATGCCCTCTTATGAATTGCTATGTTCAAGGTCATACTATGAAGGACTTGTATACTCTTCATCTGGAAAGGAGTTCCTTCATGTTGCAACCGGCGAATGATCAACGAGGGGATCAGCCTTCCTCCATCCTGACGCGAAAATTAAACGCGCACGTTAACGTCCAGTTTGACCGTACTTGGCTCGGCGAGCTGCAGCAGCGGGTCGACCGCAATGGTCCGTGGGATGATTGGACCATGTATCAGTTAGCCGTCGAGGCCGAACAATCCAAATTGATCGCAAGCTTCGACGATTTGCAATGTTTGCGGACGATCCCGTCGCTCGAACCGATGCCGCATCAGATCAGCACGGCGCGTAAAGTGCTGCACGAAATGAGCGGACGCGCGATTCTCGCCGACGAGGTCGGTCTCGGCAAGACGATCGAGGCCGGACTTATTCTGAAAGAATATATGGTTCGCGGTCTCGTGAACCGCGTACTTATTCTCGTCCCCGCCTCACTCGTGCTGCAATGGGTTCGGGAGCTGAATCAGAAATTCGGCATTCCGGCCGTGGCACAGAAGAAGGAGCATTCCTGGCAGTACGACGTCGTCGTCGCTTCAATTGACACCGCCAAACGCGATCCGCACCGCGATATCCTGCTCGGTCAAGACTATGATTTGCTTATTATCGACGAAGCGCACAAGCTGAAGAACAAAAAGACGACCAACTATCAGTTCGTCAACCAGCTGCGCAAGAAATACTGTCTGCTGCTTACGGCTACGCCAGTCCAGAACGATCTCGACGAGCTCTACAACCTGATTACGCTGCTCAAACCAGGACAACTCGGCGCGCAGAGCGAGTTCTCGGCGAATTTCGTCGTCGACAAACGGGTGCCGAAGAACGAAGACCGGCTGCAGGAGGCACTCTCAAGCGTCATGGTGCGCAACCGTCGCGGTGACGGCGGCATCCATTTCACGAAGCGGATCGTCAAGAATATCCGACTTCCCCTCTCGGCCGAAGAACAAGCGCTATATGATGCCGTGACCGGCTTCGTGCGCGACCGGTATAACGAAAGCGGCGGCGATTGGTCCAGCATGCTGGCGCTCGTGACGCTTCAGCGCGAAGTATGCTCCAGCCGCGACGCCGTATTCCTTACGCTTGTCAACCTGTTCAAAAAGACGGCCGAGGACTCTCCGATCCGGGCGAAGATTTGGGAGCTTGTCGAGTTCATCCGCAACATTCAAGCCAACTCCAAAGCGGAGAAAGCGATGGAGCTCATTCGCGAGATGAACGACAAGGTCATCATTTTCACGGAGTACCGCGCCACGCAGGAGTATCTGCTGAATTACTTCCGCCAGCATAATCTCGTGGCCGTTCCTTACCGAGGCGGCATGAACCGCGGCAAGAAAGACTGGATGATGGATCTGTTCCGCGGACGCGCGCAGGTGTTGATCGCGACCGAAGCAGGCGGCGAAGGGATTAACCTGCAGTTCTGTCATCACATTATCAACTTCGATCTCCCTTGGAATCCGATGCGCGTCGAGCAGCGGATCGGGCGCGTGCACCGGCTCGGCCAGAAGAACGACGTCAAAATCTATAATCTCTGCACCCTAGGTACGATCGAAGAACATATCGTCGAATTACTCCACGAGAAAATCAACTTGTTCGAGCTGGTCATCGGCGGTCTCGATCACATTCTCGAACGGTTCGAGAAAGAAGACCAGTCGCTGGAGCAGCGATTGTCGAAGGCGATGCTCGAGGCCGGCAATACGCAGGATCTACGCAGCCGCATTCACGATCTCGGCGAGTCGCTTAACCGGTTAAAGGTAGAAGTGGAGTCCGAAGAAATCGAAGAATCGCCGATCGGAGCCATACTGGACGCCGTCGGTCAAACGGTGGAGGTGCGGCCATGAACGAACGCCAGGTTCATAAATTCGTCCAGCGCTATTTGGAGACGACCGAAAGCCGCATCGTGGAGAAATCGCCCGCGCATTTCATCGTCAAATTATCACCGCAGGCCGATCGCGATTTGACCAACCGTCCCTTCTATTGGAGCTTCGTCGACCGGACGGGTGCCGAACCGGAGACGATGACGATGATGCTGGTGACCGATAAGAAGAAATACGAGGAACGTCAGAGCGAGCAGGCGGATAGCAATCAACCAACAGGATCCGCGCCGGCCCCAGGAGCAGGATCCGCAATCGGAGCTGCTGCGGACGCTGCCATTGGCCGCTCGCTCGGCTTCGTCCACGGCAGCTTGAACGCGAACCAGCGGATGCCGCGGGAGGACCTGCACTTCGGTTCGCGCAAATTGGAGCAGCTTTTTCAGTCCGCCAAGTCGGGAGGCAGCTACTTGTGCCTCTTCCAAGAACCCGAGAAAAGGAGCGCGCACCCGTTCCAGTCCACGGCTTACACAGCTTGGCTCGGCTTGAACATTAAAGTCGAGTTCGCGTGCGACATGAAACGCGAGGAGTTTCACTCCATCGGTGTCTCCTTAGCGACCGGTCAATGCGTCGAAGAATTTCACGAATCGCTGCTCGCGCTTCGAATGACGCCGCGTCTGCCGCCCAACGTACACACGGCCAAGAATGCGCTAACACTAAACAAAGCCGCTTCGCTGGCCGAATCGCTAATGGAGCGAAAGTTGAAAAGCTACGATTATAGCTGGGCACAAGGCGCATCCGCAAGACTCGAGGAAGAACTAGCCACGATCCGCCATTATTACGAGCCGCTAGTCGCAGCAGCCGAAGACGAGGATATACGCGCTTCGATTCAGACTCAATTCGAACGCCGGCAAGATGAAATCCGCTGGCAATACGAACCACGCGTAAGCGTATCCGCCATAAACTGCGGCATTTTCTATCTGGCGGGAATCGGGTAACGACAAGAAGGAGGAGATTGACCGTTAATCCGAACATATGCGGCAAAAATAGAAGGAGCTTGTCCCGTTTCGGCGCGACAGGTTCCTACAAGCTTCGTATGCGGGCTGCGGTACAATGTCCATACTTATACTTCGTGGAAGAGCAGGTGAGCGATGATGCGCAAATGGATTCCTCTCTATGCGGCTATACTGGCGCTGGTAATCGGAAGCGGCGGCGTGCTGTCGGCCGCGGAACCCTCTACGTCGAAGCCAAACCAGGTGAGCGGCGAAGCGTCACAAGCTTCCGACCTGGAACGGCAAGCAGATCTCTGGATTCAGACCATCGCGAAACAAAATGGCTTCCAAGATTGGTTAAACGCATCGGTGGATATAACGCCAATCGGCCCCGGCCAGCACGGCTGGCTGGTCACGCTGCGAGGAACCGGGTCCGTGCCTGTCGGCTATCTAATCATTCATGCGAAAGAAGAAGGCGGCTTCATCCTCGGCGAGTACGGCGCCGGCCGCCATCCTGCATTCGATCCTAATACCTTATACACGTCGATGGTTCATCAAGGCCTTATCGCTTCCTATGCCGAAGCGACAAAACGGCCGCTGAAGCTGGAACGATTGTACGTTCATCCTCTGCTGGCCGTTTGGAAGTGGACCGCTCCTGATGGACAAGTCCGCTATTTGGATGCGTGGACCGCTGAGGAACTGCCCATCAGCGAAAGTCAGTGGCAGCAAGCCGCCAAGAAATTACAAGTCACTTCGCTTGCGAGCGGTATTGCACTAGCGAACAGCCGTATATCGACGTCGCGATTGAACGACATCTTTGACGCCTATGAACGCATGCCATGGCTGACGAAGAAGCCGATCGCGAATATGCAAACCAAGCTTCTCGTCTCGCTGCTGGATCAGAAGCGACAAATTCGCTATACGTCCGAGCTTTATGATAAACAAGTGCTAATGGTCTGGCCGGCCATCGGCTATCATCGCTGGGACGACCAGTCCCTGTTCGTTGCCTTTGATCAATACGGCTCGCGATTCGTTCCCATGTCCGCCATCGAGTCGGAAGGCCTATTTTTCAACGGCTAGTTCCTGCTGCTCTTCTTCGATCACATGTTCCTTCCTGCTGCGCCACCACAGCGCAATACCGACAGGAGCTATACCGAACCACTTGGTCAGCCAAGGCTCACGCGCAGCCTTGGCTGCTTGGCGTCTCTTCCTGCGTTCTTCTTCCGGCGTATCCATATAGGTGACGACCTGCTGCGTCACGTATTTGATTAGATCATCGCGTCCGGCCATCGGTCTTTCCTCCTCTCCCTCATGCCTTCTACTCTGTAGTGTGTCCGCGGGCAAAGCAACTCAAACATGCATGAGTTTCATGCGGAAATGCCAGTCTAAAGGAAGTGGAATTCGACATGAAAGGTGGAATTACTGGTGCGCATACATCGTCCCCATCGCCGCTTGCCAATCGGCTTCAGGGCTGCGACTTCTTGCTTCTTGCTGGTACTGCTGCTGTTCCCCGTCGCAAGCGCATCGGCCGGCCCCATGCCGGAGCCTGAATACAAACGCGCGCTTCCCGCGGCAGAGGTGCTGATCGACGTCGGGCATGGAGGAATTGACAGCGGCACCGTATACAAGGACCTTCTGGAGAAGGATATCAATCTCGCCATAGGCAAGAAGCTTTATTTGCTGCTGCGGGCTAGCCATATTCGAGCCGTCATGAATCGAGACGGCGATTACGCGCTTAGCGACGACAATCGTTGGCATGGCAGCCGCTCCCGTCACCAGCGCGACTTGTCTCAGCGTTCCGAGCTCAGCCGCGAGCTGGACACAAGCATCGTCGTCAGTCTGCATGTGAATTGGGCCAACAACCGCAGCGCGAGCGGCCCGCTGGTGCTTCATCAGCGCGAAGGCCACAGCGCGATGCTCGCCGACTACATCCAGCACGCGTTGAACGTCCAGCAGCATACCTCCGCGATGCCCCGCATCGGCAAACCTTATTACCTGCTCAACACGATTCGGCAACCCGCCGTCATCGTGGAGATGGGCTTCATGAGCAATGAGCGCGACCGTGCCATGCTGACCGATCCTCGCGCTCAGCTTCAGATCGCAGATGCCATTGCTTCAGGGGTGCGGAATTATATCCTTCTCCGATGAAGGCACAAGCAATTCAGACAACTTGACGAATGCCGCTTTCCGCGAGAGCTGCGGAATCGAGTCGCGAAGCACGGCAGCGGTTTTTTTGCCCGGCGGACCGACATGACCGATCGTCACACATGCTTCGTGCGCGTTGATATGCTGTTGGACCACCCCCATTTGCTTCGCGATATGCTGTGCGGTATAGACATCATCGAGGAATACGTGATTCGACAATTGCGGTACGCCTAACTCAGCCGCCAATTTCGGAATTACCGATTTCCATGTCGTGCGGCTATCTAAGAAAAACATCCCGTGCTGCTTGACGACCGACAGCACGATACGCATGACACGCTCGTCGCTTGTCGCCTTTGAGCCCATATGATTATTCATGCCGATTGCGAATGGCACATCCGCGATCGCGGCCTCTACCCGGCGGCGAATCTCCTCGTCCGGCAGATCTGTCGTAATGGCGCCAGGGCCAAGCCAAGAACGTTTGCCTCGGTTCGGTTCCATCGGCATATGCACAATCACGTCCAGCCCTTTCTCATGGGCGAGCTGCGCATCCCGCTTGGTCGTCGGCATGAACGGCATCACGGCGGCGGTAAACCGGATCGGCAGACTGAACATCTCTTCCGTGCCGGTCATGCCATTACCGAAGTCGTCGATCACAACCGCGATCTGCCGATCGGTCAACGCGGGTTGAGCGGCCGGCTCTGTGCTCTCGGCGGATATTTGGGTCATGGGAAACAACAGTGGCGAACAGACTAATAACAGCGCAGCGATTCGTACGAATGGAAGCCGCATGCGGATACGCCCCTTTCACGTAAAAAGATATCCTCATTGTGCGATGCGACCCTTTAAACTATCCAAGGGAAATCCCGCTGATCCGTACGCCTTCCTTTATACTTGGCCGTATGCGCGCAGAAAAGAATGAACCTGATCCACATGGGCCAGGTTCTTTCTAATGGAATATTCGCTCAAAAAATGACCGTCCACGCTCAGGTCAAATCCGTCCTTGGCGAATCGAACGGTTCATATACGTATGTTCTGCTAAGCTTCACCACTCGGCGGTTATGGCGTCGGATTAACACGGCATCCTCGTCCCAAGCGACGACGATGCCGATGACGTCGTTCAGCTCCAAACCATCGCGCACGACCCGGATTTTGGTTCCATCCTGACGGAACTTGTCCAGCACGCTATCGCTTATCATTCACAGCTTCCCCCTTATAACAAAAAGCCTTGGGCGCAAATTCCGGTTCGCCCAAGGCCATATTATTTCTTCTACGCGCTCATCGCATTCGGCGCGTTAACCGACATGTTCCTTCGAGCCATTCGTCTCATACCACTCGTCCAATACGCGCGATGACATGACGCGGCTGGCGATATATTCGGCTTGTTTCTGGGAGAACTGCTCGCTCCATGCGAATTCGAGTTCTTCGCACATCTTCACGATTGTCAGCAACTCCGACCAAGCGACGTACCTTTTATACCAGAAAAATTGCGGGTGTTCAATCATATAAGGATATAGATCGTCGAATTCGGTATGTTTGCAATCGAGCGCGCGCTCGAAGTGAACTTTAGCATCGGACAACTTGGATTGCAAATACTCGGCTGAAAATTTCCCCATGCTTATGCGCCTCCCCTCGGTTCTCATGATCATTATAGCGGATAAACCTTCATCCGAAAACCCATTATGCGTGGTACATTTGACCTTATTCCGATTCGAATTGAATCGTGCCGCCTTCAAGCGACTTGATGCGAACGAGCGAGTCGACGCGAATGCCCTGCTCGCGAATGGTCCGCGCGCCGGCCTGGAATGATTTCTCCACCACTATGCCAAGACCCGCAAGCTTCGCTCCGGAGCGTTCGATGATCTTGATCAGGCCGCGGGCCGCATCGCCGTTGGCAATAATATCATCGATGAAGAGCACCGTATCCTCTTCCTTCAAAAATTGGCGAGATACCATGATGTCCGTTACGATCCCCTTGGTAAAAGAAGGCACTCGCTCCATGTACGCGTCCGGGTCGGCGATCAGTGTCTTCTTCCGTCTAGCGAACACGAGCGGCACGCCTAGCGCCATGGCCGTCGCGAACGCGACCGGGATGCCGGACGATTCGACCGTGATGACTTTCGTGATGCCCGACTCGGCGTAAAGTCTAGCGAATTCCTTGCCCATCTCGATCGTCAGCTCGGGTTCGACCTGATGATTCAATAAGCCATCCAATTTCAAAACGTCCTGATTCAGGACGGATGCTTCTTCTAAAATGCGCGTTTTCAATCGTTCCATCGCTTTCCCTCCACGGAAAACCTTTTTCGTAAAGGTACCATACGCGCGCCCGAATGCGCAACCACATCTATCAACCAATATAGGAACTTGTCATGCCTGTCCTTGCCGAGGCATAGGGTGTATTAGAGGTTGAATGGCGGAGAAAGGCAGGACATGCGCAATGAATAGAACCGTGAAAGTCATGCAGATCGCCTTTACGTACATGGGCACGATCGTGGGGGCCGGATTCGCGACCGGTCAAGAAATCCTGCAATTTTTTACCCGTTTCGGCAATTGGGCCGTCGCGACGATTCTAGTGGCAACCATTATGTTCATCTGGCTTGGCACCAAAATGATGCTTATCGCGGCGGAAGTTAACGCCAAATCGTATGAAGACGTGAACAAAGTGTTGTTCGGCGAGCGATTCGGCCAATGGGTCAGCCATTTTATGTTGGTCGTCCTGTTTGGCGTGACCGCTGTCATGCTCGCCGGAGCCGGGTCGATCTTCAACGAGCACTGGAACATCTCGTATCAATCCGGCCTCCTCATTACTTTGTTCCTCTGTTTCTTGCTGCTGCGCAAAGGGATGAATGCCATTCTGGCTGTCAACTCGATCGTTGTCCCCATTATGCTGCTCTTCACGGTGCTTATCGTACTGGATACAATGAACGCGCCTGAAGCCAACCGTTGGATTCTCATGACGAGCGATTTGTCTCCAATGGCCGCATGGTTATCGCCATTTCTGTACGCGGCTTTCAATCTGTCCATGTCCCAAGCGGTTCTCGTGCCGCTCGGCGCCGAAACCAAGGACCGAAAAACGATTATCTGGGGCGCCTGGCTGGGCGGGCTCGGCATCGGATTTATGCTGATTGCGGGTCATTACGCATTATCCGCTTATATGCCCGGCATTCAGCAGTTCGCGATTCCGATGGGCGGCATCGCGCGCGAGCTTGGCAACGGCATTCAATGGATGTACATCTTCCTAATATTCGCCGAAATATTCACAACCCTGATCGCCGATATTTATGGCTTGACGCTTCAATTGCAAGAGCGATTCAAAGTGTCGCAGACGCTGATCATTCTATCGATTCTGCTTATCTGCTACCTGCTCAGCCAGATCGGCTTTGGCACGCTGCTGTCCACGCTGTATCCGCTCTTCGGACTAATCAGTCTTGGCTGGCTTGCGCTCCTGATTCGGCTTCGAATATCGGATGTCAAACGGTAGGCACCACATCAAAAAAACCGGCCGCAAGCGGCGGAATGCTGCGTACACGATTCGCACTACGATTCGTCTACGAAGTCAATTCCACCAGCTGTGCGGCCGGCATAGCTTCTAGCAACAATTGTTTAATATGAGGATGGCAGGTCATAATCAGCAGCTGTCTGCGGTCAGCCAACTCCTTCACAATCTCGACAGCCGCTTCGAGACGAGCGCGATCGAAATTGACGAACAGATCATCCAGCAGCATCGGCAGCCCCGCGGATGCCGATGCTTCGTCTGCGAGCGCCAGCCTCATGGAGAGGTACACCTGCTCCGCCGTCCCCCGGCTGACATGCACGCTGTCGACCACCCGGTTATCCGGCGTGTGAAGATAAACGGTCTGCGCGCCATCCGGTATGACAATTCGCGTATATCGCCCATGAGACAACCGCGCCATAAAGCGGGAGGCTTCCCGGAGGACGCCTGGCTGACGCTTCTCTTCCATGATTCGCTTCGTACGGCGAATCATCGCAACGGCCGCCGCGCGGACAAGATATTGCTGCGACAATTCATCGACCACAGCCGCCGTCTGCTCTCGCTCTTCTGTAAGACGCTGTTTCTCGTCATGCCGGACAAGCGTCTCCAGCTCCTGGCGCAAACGTCCGATCTGTTCCGACCGGCTGCGATAAACCCGCTCCAGCTTCGCAAGCTCCTCGCTCGTCCGCTCATCTTGCAGCCGGAGCGACTCGGCGTCCGAAGCCGCGTACCAGCGGTTGATCTGCTGATGCTGCTCTGCCGTCAATCCAGCTCCGAGCTCAGCATCCAATCGGATGATCGACGCAGCAAGCGATCTTCTGCGTTCGGACGCTTCCAAGCCATGCACGAAATCGAGCCCATTCGCGGAACCTGCCATCGCGTGCCATTCCTCCAGCTGCGTATCCTGAACGGCGAGTTCCGCGGTCAGTTGAGCCGCCTGGCTATTCAAGTTTTCGAGCTGATCGCGGAGCGATCGCGCCTCCACGCTCACGGCCGATTGACGCTGGGCTAACGTATGCAGCTGACGGATGACGACCTCCGGCTCTTCCTTGACTCGTTCCGCTCGCATGCCGCAGCGAGCCGCGATTGCGCCGACCTCCTGACCGAAGCGGCTTATCCGGCTTGTCAATTCGTCCAGCTTAAGCGCCGTTCGCGTCGCATGCTGCATTCGCTCTTGTCCTTGTTCCGCCAAATTGAGCATCTCGACCGCTCCATCTACCGTCAAGGTATGCGGCAGTCCTTTTGATTCCAGCCACCCTTCGCGCTGCGCGTTCAGAGCGTTCAACTCTTGAATAGTGTCAGCCAACCGCAGACGAGCATCCTGCTCTTGCGCTTGCAAGCGGGACATCCTCGTCTCCGCCTCTTTCATTCTATCCCGCAGACGCGCGACATCCCTCAGCTGCTCCAACCGCTGTTCGATCGCATCTCGAATGGAAGCCCTAACATCTTCTATCCGACCGCCTATTGCAGCGGCGGCCTCCGACTCGCCCTTCACTAAACTCTCGATTGCCGCCCCGCGCGATCTGGCCGATCTGCCGACAGATCCACGATCCGAGAGCCGCCCACCCGTTCCCATGCCGAGCGCCGCGAGAATCGGCCCCGGCTCGGCGACTAATGTGCCAACGGCGGAGGTGAGTCGATGAGCGGCCGCTGCTCGCTGATCTGCCCCCGCGCCGCCGGCCCTCCTGGTGGTAGCTTGCGGCTTCGGCCAGTACAGTGCCCCCAGCATACTTGCAGCCGCCAAGGTGCCCGCCGTAGCGGCCAACGTTCGCCAGTCTGCCCAGAACAACAGCGCGCAAGCAAGGCCCATGACCGAAGCGGCCGCCCAGAACAAACGGACTGCAGGATCGTTGTTCTCCCTTCGGCTCGGAGCGGCCTCCGTCTCCTGCCGATCGCGAAGCTCCGCTAGCTCCCATTCCCGTATCGCCGCTTCGTATACGCGCGCAGCCGTTTGCAGCGCCTCCGCGCTAGGCGGCAGAAGCTCGATCCCGCTGCGCGGCGCCTGCAACGATTCCATGTCTCGCTGCCACATCTGCAGCTGCTTGTGCAGTTCGCGAATATCCGGCGATACATTCCTCAGCAGCGCTTCAGCCGTTTCCTTCTCCCTCATTAGTTCCGCTTCACGCGCGCGCCAGTGCCTTAATGTATCGCGATCTTCCACTGCTGCCCGAAACGAACGGAGATGTTCCTGCGTCCACTGCGGCGAAATTCTGCCGAGCAGCCGTTCGAGCGCATCGCGGTGTTCACGGATCTCGGCGGCCAGTTCCGCGCTCTCCTCCCGCATCGAAGCGATGCCGCGGGCTGAGAGCAGCAGATGCTCGATCGTCTCCGCATCTTCTAGAATTCCCTCATCGCTTGCTAGCAGTGACAATCGGGTGCGGCACTCGTCGCACTGTGCATCTAATCGCGCAATCTCCGTTAATAACTTGGCGCGACGATCCGTTAATGCCTCATACCGGTGGCGCAGGTCAGCAGGAAGCAGCGGCCATGAAGCCAGCCTTTCCTGCTCCAGGATCAGCGCCCGCTTGTCTAGCCAAAGACCGTGCTGCGCCACGGCCCGCCTCAGCAGCGCATGGTCCGCGCGCAGGCTGGACAATGCCACTTCTTCCTGTCGAAGCAAGGCGGCCTCCTCCTCGATCTGCAAGGTGAGTCGATGATAGGCTTCGATTGGATCAGCCATCCGCCTTAATTCAGTCTCCAGCTCATCCCATGCTTTGGCCGCGCGATTCAACGGCTGCGTGCTTCCCTTGGGACGATACAGCGCATCCAATTGCCCCGTCAGCTGCTTCTCCGCCAGCGCAGCGGCCGCGCCGCCGCTCCAGCCGGCATGGTACAGCTGCTTGCCAAGCTCATCGCCCTCAAGCATGCCGATTGCTTGCAGCTCCGTTAACGTAATCGCGAACAATTCGCGATAGACCCGCTCGCTAATGCCGCCCAGAAATTGACGTTCCCACTGCGCTTGCGACATGACGATGTCGTTCCCATCGCGGGCGATGCCATCCTCCTCGTCCAACCGTTTGAGCACGACTTTGCCGGACGCCGATGCATAACGTTCCAGCACGTAAGGCATCCCTTGCGCATCGCGAAAATAAAGCCGTCCTCCATGCTTGCCGCCATGCAGCGGTTCCTGGCGTTCTGCTTTGTTTGCCTTGGAGGCAAAACCATAGAGCATGCTGCGCGCAAACCCAAGTATCGAACTTTTGCCCGCTTCGTTCGGTCCGTAAATAACCGTCGGTCCCTCGCCAAGGCGCAGCCGGTAATCCGACCACTTGCCGAATCCTTCAATATGTATGCCGCTCCAGCGCATTATTCTCCGCCCTCTCCGCTTCCCGCATCCCCCTGCTCCGCGGCTCCGGCAACGAGCGAAATCGCGAGCTCCGCCGCATCCCGCGCGATACGGGCTTTCGCCTCAGGGGTCAGCCCCCGCAGCATGCGCCGGAGCCGGGCATTGAGATAAAGCGACTCCGCCGCTTCGTCCGCCAGCTCTCCCATACGGCCAACGTGACCGAGTAATTCTTCCGCCGATCGGAATAGCTCGCCCGCGAAGCTGTCCTCTTCTCGAAGCGCATCCGCGTTCAGTTCCACGCTCGTTCCGATCTCGATGCCGGTCAGCCAAATCCAAGCGGAATCTCCACCATGCATAGGATCGCGCATCTCCATTTGGGCACGAAGCCCTTCCGTCAGATCCTTCGCGTAATCCGGTTGCAACAGCTTCCGGTGAAGCGGCCCCCGCCCGGTCAGACGCACCCGGATCATCGACGCCCGGCGTTCGTGCAGCATCGCCTGCTGCATCAAAGCCTCCTCAATTGCTTGAATGAGCGCATGCTCCGAAGTCAGCCCCCCGATGTCCACTTCCGTGACCGCCCAACGTACCGTATCTAGCGGCAAAAAAGCGAGTTCTGTCCGGTGATTCTCCGCGACGTCGACCACATAACAGCCCTTAGGCCCGGTTTCTTTGAAATGTCTGCCCTGCGTGTTGCCAGCATAGACCACGTGCGGGTCTTGATGCAGCACCGCCCGTCCGTGTATATGGCCAAGCGCCCAATAGTGAAACGGCATACCCGTCAGTTCGCGCAGCGAGCATGGCGCATACGGATCGTGCGACGCATCACCGTCTACATTGCCATGCAGCAGCGCGATTTCATAGGTTCCATCTTGGCGGGCGCGGTATCGAACGGCCAAATTGTCGTTGACCGCCCTCGCCCCGTACGAGATCCCGTGAACATAGGCGCATATGTCACCTGACCTGGTATATGCCGGGACCGACTGCGCGCTTCCCTCTTCCATATTCGTGTCGAATACGTGGACCCCCGCCGGCCAGTCCAAATTCGCTCGCGCTCCTGAGAGATGGTCGTGATTGCCGTGGATGACAAACAGCTGCACGCCATGCGCGTGCAGCTTCTCCCATTCGCGACGGAGCGTTAGCTGTGCGCGCAGCGAACGGTCTGCCCCGTCATATAAGTCGCCCGAGATGACGATAAAGTCGACGCGATGCGCGATGGCCGCCTCGGTCAGCAACCTGACGGCCTCGAACGTCGATTCGCCGAGCGCCTTGCGAACATGCGGCGGTGCTTCGGTCAACCCGCGGAACGGACTGTCAACATGCAGGTCAGCGGCGTGAATGAATCGAAATCGATTGCCCATGACCTAACCTCCCGACCGGAATGCTACGATTCCGGCTTCAGATCGATATAAACTTGCTTCAGCTGGGATATAACGCGATGAAGCGAATAGTCCCTTTTGGCTCGATTCCAGGCATGGCGAGCCATATTGTAACGGAATACAGGATCCGTGATCACTTTCTCGAGCGCATCCCCAAGCGCGACCGGATCTTCTGGCGGTACGAGCAATCCATTCACGCCGTTCTCGATTTGTTCCGCGATGCCGCCCACGTTCGTGCCCACCAGCGCAAGCCAGCATAGCGCGGCCTCCGCGAACACCGAGCCGAACGCCTCCGCTCGGGATGGCAGTACGAATACGTCGAAGAATGGCATGAACTCCTCTGGATGAAGCATGTATCCATAAAAGATGATGTCGTCGTATAAGTCCAGCTGCAGCGCAAGCTGCTCGAGCTCCGGACGAATGGGCCCGTCGCCGATGATATGAAGAACGAACGGATGACCGCGGCGCTTGAGCTCCGCGCAAGCGTGCAGCAGAATGTCGAGACCTTTGGCCGGCACAAGCCGGCACACCGTAATCAGCTGGACGACCTCGTTCTCATGGGATATCGGCTTGAAGCGCTTCTCGTCGAAGCCGTTCGGAATCACGCCGATATCCTGCGGCCGCTCCACGTAAGGCGTCAAATATTGGCGGAACGACTCGGATACGGTCAATATCCGGTCCGCTTTATGCTCAAGCTCGCGGTAGATGGACGTCAAAAACGTGTGCTCCGGCCCGCCTTCGGTAATTTTGCCGTTCAGGGTCAGTTCGCGTTCGTAACTCGAGTGCACCGTCATCGCAAGCGGCGTCTCCGGATACAGCTGCTTCATCACAAGCGCCGCGATCGGATGATGGGCGTGGACCAGATCGAACCGCTTCGTCATGCGAAGCTTCGTCCACCATACGTAATCCCGGTACGTCTGCAAATATTTATCCACGATAGGATGCCCTTCGAACGGCTTCGGGTCGAACGTCTCGAAGACGACCTCTTCCTGTCCTTTTCCCCGGACCCGCTTCGGCAGCGAGAACAGCTCCATGGGCCAGCCGATCTTGTTAAAGCGGTCCTGGATATACGGGATCATGGATGAGACCCCGCCCGGCTGCTCCGGCGGAAAAAACAGCGCCTGCAAAATCTTCATAGGCTTCCTCCTAAACGGCAGGCAGTTTGCCGCCTGCCTCAAACATGATATACTAGAACATATGTTTCTGTAAAGTTAACGCAAGTGATAGGAAACGAACCTCAAGGAGACTCCTAATTATGACAACGCCTCATTGGCTGGCCGGATCGGGCGGGCAATCCTTTGCCTGGGCCAGTGTCATTACCATCGTCGCCCTCATGCTTTTCATGGCCATCCGGCTGCACCGTATGTACAAGCGCAACGGGGTGTATCGGCTGCTGATCGGCGTATTGGCCGCTATCTTCGCGCAATATGGTTTGCTGCTTTCGCAAGGCGACCGCGATCTCTCGGGCTACCCCGATTTGCTAATCTTGCAATCGCTGCTTGGCATGTTTTCTTTTATCATTATAAACTTTGTGTTCATGAAATTGTATACGCAGCCTTCTTCCAGATTAAAGGCCATGCCGTTCGTGGTGCTCGGCGTAGGCGCGATCATCGCCGCCGGGGCTGGTCTCGCGATTGAACCGGCTGCCCTGACCGAATCGGCCAACGTTCCCTATTACGGTACGGTCGCCCTAGATCTATACGGTCTGGTCGTTATTTCGGCGATCATGCTCAGCAGCAGAGGCATCGAACAACGGATGCCGTATTCGGCTAGTCTAATCGTCTATTTAATCTACCACGTCGTCGGGTTGGCGGAGCGTTATCTCTTCCATGGCTCGGTACCGCTAACGACGTTCGTCTACAACTGGCTGCCTGCTATCTATTATACGCTGCTATTCGTGCTCTTGTTCGAATGGGTCGTGGAGCGGCTCGTTGCCACGTTCCATTCGTCCATTACGGACGGGTTGACCTCGCTCTACAATCGCAAGCATTTTCAGAAGAAAGCGGATAGCGCGATGCGGGAACAAGGCCAGATCGCGATCATCTTCTGCGATATCGACAATTTCAAGCGGCTGAACGATACGCATGGCCACCATAAGGCGGACGGCGTGCTCAAGCAGATCGCCGAGATTCTAAAGGAAGAGACGAGCGGCATCGGTGCCGCCGGCCGTTACGGCGGCGAAGAACTGCTCGCGCTGATTTCCGAGCCTGGCGCGAACGCCGAGCAAGTCGCCGAGACCATCCGCAGTCGAGTCGAGAACGAGACGATCGTCACCGTCAGCGTCGGCGTCAGCGCGGGGAGCGGCTGCGCGGTTCAGGATATCGTGAAGCAGGCTGATGAAGCGATGTATCATTCCAAGACGACCGGCAAGAACAAAGTATCGCTCCACCCGAACATGCCGAAGATAACGAAGTCGCGATCCCGCGCCAAGTCGGATTCCGCGAAACTTAAAAGCAGCGGGCAGCGGCGAATAGAAGAACGAGAATGATGGCAAAGCAAGAAGCCGCAGATGCTACGCATCCGCGGCTTCTTGTTCTATGCGAGCGTCCAATCACGCAATGAAGACCCTGCTCGCCCGGCGCTAAGTCCGGTAAGGAATCGGGTCGACACGTCCCGCTTCCGCGAATCCTTTCAGCCGCAGTCTGCAGCTGTCGCATTCGCCGCACGCTTCCGCTTCGCCGTTGTAACAAGACGTCGTCAACTCGTAAGGAACGCCCATTCGCGTGCCCTCTCGGACGATATCCGCCTTGGTCAGGTCGAGCAGCGGCGTCTGGATCGTGATCGGTTTGCCTTCCACGCCGACTCTCGTCGCGAGCGTCATCACTTCCTGCACCTTGGCGATAAATTCCGGACGGCAGTCGGGATATCCGCTGTAATCAAGCGCGTTCACACCGATGTAGATCGCTTCCGCTCCAACGGCTTCGGCATACGAAGTGGCGATCGACAAGAACATCAAATTGCGGCCCGGCACGTAGGTGACCGGGATCTCGCTCTCCTCGGCACCGGCTTCTTCCGACACTTTCGGCACGTCGATCGCGTCGTCCGTCAGCGCGCTCCCTCCGAATTCGCGGAGAAAGCCAAGCTTGACTTCTTTGTAGCGTCCCGCTACGCCATAGAATTCGGCTACTTTGCGCGCGTTCACGAGCTCGATCCGATGCCGCTGTCCATAATCGAACGTAATCGGATACAGTTCATAGCCGGCTTCTTTCGCGAATCCCATGCATGTCGTGCTGTCGAGACCGCCGCTCAGAATAATGACGGCTTTCTTCTCTTCGTGTTTGCTCATGAGCACGTTCCACTCCTTCACATTAAACGCCCCGCTTAGCAGGGTCCCAGATGATTTTGTGCAGCTGCATATTCAGCTTGATGCCCGGACGCCCGCTAGCCAATATCTTCTCGACAAGCTTGGCTGGCGGCATGCTTTCCCATACCGGGCTAAACAGCGGAAGCGCGGCTGTCGGGTAGCGGTCAAGCACATCCAGCGCCGAATCGAAATCCCGGTCGGACGCGATAACGAACTTCAATTCGTCCTGCGGCCGAAGCAGCGCGAAATTCTCGTGAATCATCTTCTCGTTCTCGCCGGAGTCGGGCAGCTTGTAATCCATGACATAACGGGCCTTCTCTGATTGCACGTCCGCAAGAAAAGGAGCTAGATCGATAGCCCCGTTCGTCTCCACATGGACGTCCACGATTCGTTCGATCCCGCACAGCGCCTCCAGCAGGGCAGCAGAGCGGTCGCCGTATAACAGCGGTTCGCCGCCCGTAAAGCAAATATGCGCCGCGTTATACTCCTGCTCGACCTTACGAACAATCTCGCCGATGGTCATTGTGAATTCGGCTTTGGCCGGCGGATAGCTATATGTCGTATCGCACCAGACGCAGCGAAGGTTACACCCGAATAAACGGACAAAAACGGTCGGATAACCGGCGCGGGTACCCTCGCCTTCGACCGTTTCGAATATTTCTACCATCGGCAGCCGGATCGCCATCGGATCGCGCGCTTCCTCTTCTCCATTATTCGGCATTGTCGTCCGCCTCCATCAGCTCTCGCGTGACCGCCGCATAACTCGTCGGCGTCTCCCACAGCTTCGCTTCTTCCAGCCGGACGTTCGGCGCGTATCCTTCTTCGGTCAGCGCCTGCGCGACTTGTTCGTAAATCCATACGACCATATTCTCGGCTGTCGTGTTCATCGGCGGCAAGACGTCGTTCAAGTAGCGGTGGTCCAGCTTGTCGATCACCCGCTCCTTGGCGATACGCTTGATGTCCGAGAAATCGATTGCCAATCCCCGGTAATCCGTTCGGCCGGACATGACAAGCTGGAGCTTGTACGTATGGCCGTGCATGCTTTTACATTTGCCTTCGTATAAATGCAGATGATGCGCGCTATCGAAGGTGAATTCCTTCGATACGAGCACCCTCCGGTTATGGTAGCGCAGCTGCTCTTGTGTAATATCTTTCCCGAATTGCTGGGCTTTCTGCGGTATTTCGTAAGTCACGTAATTATAGCACCTCGTCCATCTTGAAGTAGGCTCATTATAGCATGCCCGCTCGCATAGAACCAGTCTTTGCGCCTGCCGAGCCGCGCTATCGCAGCTTCCATTGCTACCCATCTCTAAAGACGTTGCGTTTGGGGTATAACATGAACTGTACGAAAACAGCAACACCATTCCCGCTAACGGAGGTTATCATGAAAAAACAGCTCATTGCTTTATCGATGCTTGCCGCATTATCGTTCTCCGGCGCTGCAACGGTTTCGGCAGATAACATGTCCGCCAATAACCGCGCGTATCAAGAGCACACCCAGGGATACGGCGCCAACGATACGCGAACGATGAACACGTACAGCAATAACGGGAACAATAATTTGCGCGCATATGCCGCCAATGACGACGACGGTTTTGACTGGGGCTGGCTCGGACTGCTCGGACTGCTTGGCTTGGCCGGCATGCGGGGTAAAGACCGTCACCGGGACCGCGATAGAGCTTAAGATTCAGGGACCCGGAGTCTTGTTGCTCCATGCGTAAAAAGACGCCTCGCCCACCTGCTATCGAAAGACAGCGGTGGCTCGAGGCGTCTATTCGGCGTGACCGGTCGATTCTTGCCTTCCCTTATCCATGAAACCAGCCAGTCATGACCGTCACCGCGTCTCCCGTCATACGAACGCGTTGCTGATCCAAGCTCAGCCTTAGCTGCCCTCCGCGGCTGGAAGCTTGATAGGCCAGCATCTCATCCTTCCGCAGTCGCCGCTGCCAGTATGGCGCGAGCGCGCAATGCGCGGTGCCAGTTACCGAATCTTCCTTCATGCTGTTCGCCGGCACGAAGACGCGAGAGACGAAATCATAGTCGCGACCACGGCTCGTCACCATCACCATAAGCGCCGGGAGACCGCGGATCAGCGACAGATCCGGTTTCAAGTCGCGCACCGTTGTTTCGCTATCCACCTCAACCAAATACCCCAACCGATTATGACCGACGAATCGGGGTATAAGGCCTAACCCTTGTATGAGTTCTTCCGGCGCTTCCGCTTGCCGGGCAGGCTCGGCGGGAAAGTCGAGTTGAATGCCGCTTTCCCTCTTCCTAGCCAGCAATGGCCCGCTTCGCGTATGAAATCGCGCCGTAGCCTGTGGCTGCAGCAGCCCCCGCTCGTACAAAAAATGAGCAGCTGCAAGCGTTGCTTCGCTGCTTAATTCCGCTTCGGCCGTCGGCGTGAACCATCGCAAGTGGTAGCCCTCTTCAGCCTTTACCAGAAAAGCGGTCTCGGACACGTTCAACTCGGCCGCGACTTTCCGCATCCACTCTTCGGGCTTCTTCTCCTCCAGCAAACAAACTGCCGCCTGGTTGCCTTCGAACGGCGCGGAGGCGAACGCATCGATCAGCGCTATAGGTATCGCCATCAGCCTCTCCCCCTATTTGGCAAGTTCCGTCGTCTCCGAAATACGCGTGATGGATGCGGGCTTCTTCCTCCGGTTGACGACCACGATGCCCAGACTGACTAACAGCAGCGCCGCCAATACGGATAAGTGCAGCTGTTCGCCAAGCAGCACCGCGGACTGAAGGACGCCGAACACCGGAATCAAGAACAGATACATGGAGACGCTGCCGACCGCGTTATATTTCATGACGTTATTCCACAGCATGAACGCGACCGCGGAGACAAGCGCCAGATGGAGCAGCATGAGCGAGGACTTCCAATCGAACGCGAATGGCGCAAATCCGCTTCGCCAGCCGGAAACTAGCATCAGCACCACGCCGCCGAGCAGCATCTGGTAACCGTTCAAATACGTAACGCTATACCTGGACGCGCCTCTGCGGGAGATCAAATTCGCCGCCGCCGAGAAGAACGAAGAAGCCATCAGCAGAATTTCGCCGACGGAGAACAGCGGTCCGCCGGTATCCGCGGCATTCGAGAAGCCGAGGACGGCAAGGCCCGAGAATCCGATTAGAAGACCGGTCGCCTTCGTGCCGTTCAGCCGGTCATCCCGATAGACGAAATGCGCGAGGGCAATTTGGAAGAACGATATCGTCCCCGCAATTACCGCGCCGATCACGCCGCTGCTCAGCGCCATGCCGGCATAGAAACAAATGTACTGCAGCACCGTCTGGAATAACGCGATCGGCGCCAACATCCGCATGCTGCCGGGCTGGTAGGCTAGCTTCTCCCGGCGGGCCAGCATGAAAAGAAGAATGAGCAGCCCGGCCAGCGTGAATCGGTAGCCGGCAAACAACAGCTGCTCAAACGTATCCGTGCGTCCAATGTCCAACGATGAATAGCTCCATTTGAGGAACGGGTAGGAACTTCCCCATAATAGCGTGGCAAGTCCGGATGCGGCCAAAATGCCGAGCGGATGCCGGTAAAATCGTTCTGCTTTACTCAAGATGCAAGTTACTCCTTCAAGGATGCTCTATCGGAATTAGCAGGTCAACCGGCTCTTCCTCAAGATGTTCATCGATATAATAAATTTCGAGCGAAACGGCATTGTCCTGTTTCACCAACCGCTGTTCGTTCATCCATGCCAATAGCGTCTCGTAGCCTTCGCCAATTCGCTTGTTCGTACATCGTACCATCGCATACGCGCGCTCCGGTATGGTAAATTGGACCATGCCGTCCGGCACGTGAACAAGCTTCGAGCCCACCACTTCCCAGCAAGCCAGGTAGCTGACGAATACTTCGTTGCCGAAATACGGGCAGTGGAGCAAATTCGTGTCGACCTCGCCCACGATTTCATGCTTGCGGGACAAAAACTCGCTTTGCAATCGGATCGCTTCATCCGGTATCGCCGAGTAAGGTCCGCAGTAACTGACGCCGACGAGATGGATGACGGGTTTTATCACTACTGCACAATTGTTCATCGCGATAAACCTCCTTAAGCGAGTGTTGGCGGATGCCATTCCCGTTTGTTCCGGACGGCTCTCGCTGCCGCGCATATGTCCAGTGTACCATGATCCGAAGCGGCTTAGGTAACATTTTCTGGTAATTTCATGTAAATTCGTGACCAAGATGTCCGATCGTACTCGAACGTACTTCTCTTGTGCAATGGTGCCGATGACGTGTCGATTACAGCGGGATGTTCTCGTAATGCTCGACGACCGGGAACGGATCGTAGTAATGATGCAGCTGCCGCTTCCACTCCTGATAACCGTCCGATTGACGGAAACCCTCGACATGGTCTTCCAGCGTCTCCCACCAGACGAGTAGCACGTATTGACCTTCCCGCTCCAGGCAGCGCTGCAGCTCATGCCGAATATACCCCTTCATTGATGCGATGATCGAAGAGGCCTGCTTAAAGGTCGCGACGAACGAATCGTTCATCTCTTGTTTCACGTTCAAAATGGCGACTTCGAGTATAATGGTCCATTCCTCCGTTTCGTTAGACGCGGCCCATGTAGAGCTCGGTTACATAGTGAAAAGGTACACGGTCCTGCTGCTCATGCTTGGTGAATAAACTCGTGAGCGCCTGCGCGAACAAGACGTGCGCATCCGAGCCGGCCGCCGGGGTATAGGACGAGGACGTAGCGCGGCCGATCAACTCCTCCAGCGAAATCCAATACTCGTTCATGTACTCGAGTCGCTCGTATTCGCCGCTTGCGAAGAACGCCTCGAAATCGCCAGGCGCCAGCTTCTGGTGTCCGACATCCTTGTAGTCCGGCGCAAACGCATGAATCAGCGCCTCGTATTCGACCGCGAACGGATTGCCCGTGACGTCTCGCTTGTTCCAGACGAGCGCAACCGTGCCGCCTGGTTTCAGAATACGGCCAAATTCGACCTTCGTCGCCGCAGGATCGAACCAATGGAACGCCTGCGCGCTGACGACCGCGTCCACCTCGCCATCGGCGAGCGACGTCTCTTCGGCGGATGCGGCTACCGAGCGGAACTGCGCCAGCTGGGCCGGGCTTACCGCCTGTTCGGCCGCGATTCGCATCTCGTCGTTCGGCTCCACGGCCAGCACTTCCAGCCCCCGATCGAGCAGCAGCCGGGTGAAGATGCCGGTACCTGCGCCAACGTCCGCCACGCGGTCGCCCGCCTGCACGTCGGCCAACCGAATCCAATCGTCGATTAACGCCGACGGGTAACTCGGCCGAAATTTGACGTAATCCTGTACCCGGTTCGAAAATCGCTTCTTGCTATCCATCCCAGGCTCCCTCCTTATCGACACGCTCAAGCTTCACTTTAGAGTTGCGGCGTTCCACCGCAATAACGGACGACCTCTTCGTATGGCAGCGAGCCGCCGAAAATATCAAGCGCGCTTCCGATCGTAATGCCCAGCCGGTCGCCGGTCAGCTCGCGGAACCGCTCAAGATCCTCTATCGATCTCGCGCCGCCGGCATATGTAGTCGGAATCGGCGATGCTTCCGCAAGCAGCGAGACTAAGCTTTCCAGAATGCCGCTGCGCTTGCCCTCGACATCCACCGCATGCACCAGAAATTCGTCGCAATACTGTGCCAGCTCGCGCAAACTTGCCGGACTTACTTCGAAATCGCTGAACGTCTTCCACTGGTTCGTCACCACATACCACTTGCCGTCCTTCTGCTTGCAGCTTAGATCGATGACGAGCCGTTCTTTGCCGACGCGTTCCACGAGCCCGCGCAGCCGTTCCATGTCAAGCGCCCCATCGTGAAAAATATAGGATGTCACGATTACGTGCGAAGCGCCGTGCTCCAAGTAAAACAGTGCATTGTCGGCTGTAATGCCGCCGCCGATTTGCAAGCCGCCCGGATATTCAGCAAGCGCTTCGAGCGCCGCTTCCTCATTGCCGCCGCCGAGCATGATGACGTGTCCGCCGCGCAGTCCGTCGCGTTTGAATAAGGAGGCATAGTGTCCCGCGCCAAGCTCCGATACGAAGTTCTCCACCACGCCGCCTTGCGCCGCGCTGGCCGTTAATGTTTCGCCGACGATCTGCTTCACTTTACCGCCGTGCAGGTCGATACAGGGTCTGAATTCCATCGTTGTTCTCCATTCTATCGTGTTCAAGCCATGAGTGGCGAGAGCTCAGAATTTAGTTGTTTTACGCCGAAATTTCGCGCTGCTCCAACAGTCCCGGAAGTTCGGCCAGACTGTGAATCATAAAGGCAGGCGAACAGTCTGCCGGCAGTTCCGCACGAGAAGGGTTGTAATAACAAAAGTCGATGCCGCCCGACTTCGCGCCGCGATAATCGTCCGACAGCGAATCGCCGACGAACAGCACCTCTTCTTTCGAGCAGCCGCTTGCTTCCACTGCCAGCGCGAACAGCGCCGGATCCGGCTTCCACAGTCCGACTTCGTCGGAGATCAACATGCGGTCGAAATAATCGTATAAACCGCTTGCCTGCAGCCGCCCGCGCTGAGCTTCTCCGATGCCGTTCGAAATGACGCCAAGCGTGTACGTTCCCCTTAGCCGCGCAATCAGCTGCATGGCCCCATCCAGCACATGCGCCGCCCCGCAAAATAATTCCCAGTAGGTTCGCGTCATGGAGGCAGATAACTCTTGTTCCCACCCGAGCTGCGAAAGCGTATCCCGGAACGATAAATCCAGCACTTGGGCAATCGCTAAATTTCGCTGCACCCGCTCCGTCCAATACGTCCAATTGATCGGAGCAAACAACGATCGGAACGCTTCCCACGAATAATCCGGGTACTGCGTCAAACCATGCCGCTCCACCGTGAGCTGCATGCACGCAAGTTCGCTTCGGTCGTAGTCGAGCAGCGTGTGATCCAAATCAAACCAGATGGCTTTGTACATTTGACTTCTCCTTAATCCGCCTTCGCGCAGGTCCCCGCGAACCATCTCCGGAACATCCCGTAGCCCAGCAGGGCGCCGACCGTGTTCAGCATGAGATCGTCGACGTCGAAACTGCCGCGCTGGCTGATTAGCTGCAAACACTCCAACATCAACAATATGACGACGAACAGCAGGATAAACCGAATGCCGGACATTTTTCGCAAATACGGGACCGCCAATCCGAACGGCATGAACACCGCAATATTGCCGACGACGTTGATCGCCCAGTTCTTCGCGTTAAAGTGGTCCGCGTGCAGCATGTACATTTTGATCGTATGGAACGGAATTAGATTATATTGGTATCCGGGATACGGCAGGTGCGTACGTCCGAAACCGATGAACATCCAATAGAGCAGCAGCAGCGTATAGCCGACTGTAATCATGAAAGCCGCTGTTTTCATAAAGCCCCCTTACACCGGCGGCTTGGCAGCGATTAACGCCGTCCTGCCGCCTCCTCGGCCGCAGTCTCGCAGGCCGCAAGCATTTCGTGAAGATATAATAGCGCGTCTTGCCTTCGCTCCGAGGCGGATCGGTATAAGGTAGGCTTCCCTTCCCGCCAGCGCAGCGCCTCGATCAAGATCGGATGACTAGTGGCTGGAAGCCGCTCTAGCGCGTAAACCCCGGCGCCCGCCTTGGTCGTGATGTTATTCTCGCGGAAGGTGTAGTACAGCCGCGTCAATCCGAGCACGCCCCATTCAACCGCGCTTCTCTCGCTCAACGCCATGCCTTTGCGCGTATCAGGCTTGGCCGATTCGTACACCCACGGCCGCCAATACGACTCCACGTTCTCCTTCATCCGCGCGAGCAGCTGATCCCAATCCACCGCATAATCCAACTCCTGTCTGCTTCCGCGCAGCGCGATGCCCTGCTCCTTCAGCTGATGCCAGGTGACCAGGTTGCATTCGAACAGATCCGCTTCAAGGAATTGGCCTCCGTAATAGCAGGGATAAGGCGAAATTTCGTGGGGCAGCTTGCCAAGCTGGTCGCGCATGACGTAGATGCCGTTCATCTCCGGCGATGGCCAACAGCTGGCGACATGCCCGTGAATGGCGGCAAGTCGGCTGCACTCCGCTTGGGTGAGCATTCGATCCAGCACGGCGACGAAATCGACATCGCTCCGACCCGGCGTATAGCCGCCCATCGCGATGGAGCCATATAGATAGAAGCCTCGGATGGGCAGCACGCCTACCTCGTTCACCTGCGCGCCGTACTCGGTTATTACTCCACGCACATCCGGATGCAGCCGTTCCAGCATGCCGCCGTTCAGCCAAGGCTCAGCCGATCCGCGATCCAACATCAGAACCCCCGCCTAACGCAATATTTTTTGTAGACAGATCAAGTCCAGCCAGCGGTCGAACTTATATGCAACTTCCCGGTAATTCGCGCATTGAACGTACCCCTGCTTCTCGAATAACTTCAGGCTGCCTTCGTTCTCGCTGCAGATGGCCGCCACGAGCGAATGGATTCCCGATTCCCGCGCAAGCTGCTCCAGGAACGGTACAGCCGCCTTGCCGATGCCGCGGCCGGTATAGGCCGGGTCGAGATAGATCGTGATCTCGGCCGTCACCTGGAACGCGGCTTTCTTCTTATGCTGCGTCATGAGAACGTAACCCGCGTATTGGCCTTCCCACAAAATGACGAATGAACGGTACAACGGCGCAACCGGCTCGATCAACTGGCGCATGCCTTCCGACGAGCAAAGCTCCAGATCGAACGATACCGTCGTGTTCGCCACATAATAATTGTATGTTCGTCTCACCTGTTCCAAGTACTGCTCTCCATACGTTACGAATGCAAGATTGTCCATGATGACTGTTCACCTTTCCGCGCTGTTAGTCTGATAGGGTCGAAAGGCCGCCTACCGTGAACACGGATAGACGGCGGATAACCTCTATATTACTATATGGGCGGGGCGTTCTCTATCTTTTCGGTCAAAATAATGGGTTGGAAGACGCGGGGGAACGCAAGCTCAAAAAACGAGCGGATCTCGCAGCAGATGCCATTGGACGCGGGGCGAGCCGTCTTCTCCGACCGTCATCGTGCCGGTATACACTTGATCCGGGTCCGGATCGTCTCGATAGTGCCGCAGCAGCGCGTGATGGATGGCCGAGGAATGAAGACGCATCGCCGTATCGAGCTCATGCCATTCCAGCTCTCCTTCTTCAGAGGCGATCACGTCCGTGCGAAGCACTTCCCCAACATAAATAAACTGCTGCCGAATCTCGTTCTCTTTCAGACGCAGCAGGATGTATTTGAGCCGCAAATTCGCGATGTCCTGCTCGAGCAATCCGGTCTCTTCCTCGATCTCCCGCAAACACGCCGCATACGGATCGTTCAGCTCGCCTTCCTCCATATGTCCGCCGATCGCCGCGTAGAAGGGCGACGTCTGCCGCTGCCAGCGCGATCCTCGCTTATGCATCAGCAGCACTCTCGTCCCGTCGAAGAGCAGCGCGGCCGCGAGCTGTCTAAGCCGAATCGTCATCCTGCATCACGCCCCTGCGCAGACGTGTCCGCTTGCGCTGCAATGCGGTCGCCTCGCGTGGTTGGCGCGGAGATAACGAGGAATTCGACCGGCTCGGCCGATTCATTGCGAATGCAGTGGCTTAATCCGGCTGCGACCTCGATGCCCTCCTGTTGGTCAAGACGATACAACTCCCCAGCCACCTCCATTACGGCCGAGCCGCTTAGCACGAAGAAAAATTGCTGAGCCAGTTCGTGATAATGCCGCTCTTCCGCCGTTCCCGCCGGCATCCGCTCGTGGATGATGCTTTGATCAGGCCGGTCGACCAACCGCCAGCCGTCGCAATCGTCTCCCCATTTGTAGTGCGGTGCCGCTGCCTTGCTCGTTATCATGCTGCATCCTCCTTCTGTCCTTCAAGTCCATTACGCCGATTAATACATCCGCAGCTCGTAGCTTTCCTTCAAGCCTTGGGCCACCTGTGCCTCGTCGATGTCCGCCGAGCCGACATGGTCGGCGATCATCCGCGCAATCGGGGTAAGGCCAGTCAAATCAGGCCAGCGCTCCGGCTCCCATACATGCGATCGCTTAAACGCTTTGCCGCAATGGAAATAACATTCTGCCACACGGACGCCGATGCCAAGCTTCGGCACTTTCCCGAAGGCGCTCATCCGCTCCATCAGCTCCACATCCCGGACGATCCAGGCCTCCCCATTCACCCGCAGCACTTCATCCATGCCCGGAATGACGAAGACGAGACCGATCCGCGGATTGACTAATAGATTACGATAGGCGTCCATGCGCCGATTGCCCGGACGCTCCGGCAGCACGAGATGCCAATCGTCCAGCACGAGCGCGAAGCCGGGCGCATCTCCTCTCGGGGAGACGTCGCACTCGCCTCGTCCGTTGGCGGTCGAGACGAAGACAAGCGGCGAGCGAGCCATGAAGTCGGCGCAGTGTCGGTCGATATGCCTGATCGTCTTGCGCGCGACGACCGGATTCGGTTCGCCGAGCAGCTGCCGCAGGTCGTCTTCCGCACGGATGAAGTCTCGGAAAGGCAGAGCGCCGCCCGAAGAATCGGCGACTGCGTCAGCTGTGTACGCTTCGTCCATCTGCCGTCTTACGGCAGGCATCTCGTAGAGATTCGCGCGCCATCCGTTCTGGAAATGCACCGTATCGACATACTGAAATCCGGCATCTCGGTACATACGATTCAACCGCGGATTGTCCGCGATGCAGTCCAGCCGGAATGTGCCGCGTCCTCGCCGCGCGATGTAATCGCTCGCCCAGCGAAGCATCGCCTCCCCGATGCCTAGGCCCGCATGCTCTCTCGATACCGTAAATCGATGCAGGTAACCGCTATCGGCATTGTCGCGCTCCTTCCACACGGAAGGGTCCGACCAAGCCATGTAGAACGTGCCCACGCATGCTTCGTCCCGATAGACAAGGAAATACTCGTTCCCGTTGGACATTTCCGAACGTATGCCCGCTAGCGAAAAGTAGCTCGGACGCCATTGATCGATGCCTTTGGCCATCAACCAATGCGCCGCCTCCGTCAATAGATGCAGAATACGCTCGGCATCGGCCTCCGTCGCGCTTCTGAATTCAAGCTTGTCAGGTGCAAAAACCATGCTCGTTCCTCCCAAGTATATGCGTTTCCTGCGATTCCCGCGTCAATTGTTGACCTACTATACCACAGCCTACATAATTTGGAAACCGCCTCTGCCCGGCATACGGAACGCCATCAAAAAAAGCCTTTGATTCCAGCCTCACGGCGGGATCAAAGGCTTCTATCATCGGATTATCCGATCACGATCACATAGACGACGCCGGGACCGTGAACCCCAATCGTCAAATCGTTCTCGATGTCGGCCGAGCGGCTCGGTCCCGAAATAAAATGCACGCCGGCCGGCAGCTTCTCCCGCCCGCTCGCGTCAAGCGGGGTCAAGATTTCGCCTAGCCGCGTCACCAGCCGGTCGACCGGCAGCAGCGCCATCAGCACCGTCGGCAGCAAGCTGACCGAGCGGCCTTTGTCCTTCGACGACAGAACCGCCAGGGAACCGGTATACGCTGCCGCATGGTCGGCCAGCACGACGCCGAAATCGGCCTGTGCGGCCAGCGCCTTCCACGACTTCCCGGGTTCGTCGTTCCAGACGGAGATAGCACAGTCAGTCAGCGCGGCTTCCAAACCAAGCGCCTCAAGCTCCGGTTCGGCTTGGCGGACGATATAATGCGCGCTCATCTCCATCGCCTTCTCCGCGATGAATGCCGATGCGGCCGCAGAGTCCGGAACCCGTACCACATGCCCGCCTGCGCTTCGGAAGTTTGCGGAGAACCGTTCGACCCTCTCTTCCAGCGGCCATTCGAACCGCTGCCAGAACGCAGGCGCCCCCCGGTACGGATGACCGGCAGGCGGCTTCGCCGCTTGGCGTCCCAGCCGCCCCGCAATGCCGGCGATGAAGCTCTTTTGCTTCTCCCGCGCCTTCCGATCCATCTCCTCCATCCATTGTTCGTGCGTCTGCGCCGTCTGATCAGCCATGGCCGTGTCCCCCTTTGCCCGATCGGGCGTTCTTCATCGCTTCCATTCGCTGCCTCATGGCCGGCTCCAGGTCCGCCAGCCCCTCGCGCAGTTCACGCTCGATCGTCCCCCACCGCTGCCGGAACGATTCCTTGGCCAGCACCGGCGTAACGCGATAGCGATTCCATTCCTTCAAAGGCCCGATGTTCAGCCGAATGCCGCCATCGCGCGCAACCAGACCTTGGCCGAGCCGGCCGATCGCCAGCACGCCGCGCATGAGACGGGAGCTGCCCATCACACCGCCGAACCCTTTCATGCCCGCGCCTTCCCATTTGTTGCCGTGGCCGCTCTCCACTTTGCGCCGCCGCAAGTAGACGAGCATGTCATGCAGCGGGATTTTCACCGGACACGCCTCGTAGCAAGCCCCGCACAAGCTGGATGCGTTAGCGATGTCATCCCACTCCGCGACGTTGTGCTTCAACGCCGGCGTCAGCACCGCGCCGATCGGACCCGAGTACGTTCCTCCGTACGCATGGCCGCCGATATGGCGATAGACCGGACAAGCGTTCAGGCAGGCGCCGCAGCGGATGCAGTTCAGCAGCTCCTGGAATTCCGGATCGCCAAGCTGCAGCGAACGCCCGTTGTCGATAATGATGATGTGCATCTCATCAGGTCCGTCCGCATCCTCGCTGCGCCGAGGCCCCGAGATCGCGGACATATACACGGTCAGCTTCTGGCCGGTTGCCGAACGGGGCAGCAGCGTTGCCATCACTTCCAGGTCGGTGAAGCTTGGAATGATGCGCTCCATCCCCATGAGCGTAATCTGCGTCTTGGGCACCGTCGAGACCATGCGGGCGTTCCCTTCGTTCTCGAAGAGCACGATCGATCCGGTCTCCGCAATCGCGAAATTGCATCCGGTCATGCCGATATCCGCCTCAAGAAATTTCTCCCGCAGCTTCTTGCGCACGAATCCGGCCAGCACGGACGTGTCCGGCGCGAGCGTCTCCCCCGCCTCGGCCGACAACAGGTCGGCGATCTGATACCGGTTCTTGTGAATAGCCGGAATAATGATATGCGACGGCGTCTCTCCGGCAAGCTGTATAATGTACTCGCCCAAATCGGTCTCGATGGCCTCCACGCCGATCGTCCCGAGATGATGGTTCAGATGCAGTTCTTCGGTGACCATCGACTTCGATTTGACGACCGTCTTCGCTTGTTTGCGCGCGGCGATCGCCAATGAGAGCTCGACCGCCTCCTCAGCGCTATCGGCAAAATGCACGTACGCCCCGTTCGCCCTCGCATTATCCGCGAATAAGTTCAAATAATAATCAAGATGCGCGATCGTATGCAGCCGGATTTGCCGGCCTCTCTCCCGCCAATCGTCCCAGTTGCCGTGCTCCTCCGACGCATTCTTCTTGCCGGTGCGAAGCCGCTCGGTCGTAAAGCGGACCGCCTTGCGCAGAAATTCATCGTTCAGCGCCAGCTCCGCGCGTGCCTTCACTGTCCCCGCCGGTTGGTTACCGCTCATGACCGCGTCGCCCCTTCATACAATAATTCGGCCAAATGCATCACGCGCACAGGCTCTCCGCGAAAGCGAAGATTGCCCGCGATATTCATGAGGCAGGCCATGTCCAGACCTACTAGCACCTCGGCTTCCGTCTCCAGCACGTGATCGGTCTTCTCCGTAACCATCGCCCCGGAAATATCGCCCATCTTGACGGCAAAAGTGCCGCCGAACCCGCAGCAATCTTCGGCCATCGGCAGCGGAACAAGCTCCATACCCTTCACCTGCCGCATGAGCGCCAGCGGCTCTTCCTTCACGCCGAGAAGCCGGCTGCCGTGACAGGAAGGATGATACGTCACTTTGTGCGGGAAGGTAGCGCCGACGTCGGTGATGCCGAGTACCTGCACCAGGAACTGCGTGAATTCGTAAGACTTATCCCGCAGCGCGCAAGCCCGCTTATACTCCACGGGATCGTGCTCGAACAACTTCGGATAGTGGTGAATCATTCCCGTACAGGAGCCGGAAGGCGAAATTACGAAATCGCTGTCCTCGAACGCATCCAATATCGTCGCGGCGCTCTCGCGCGCAGCCAGCCAATAGCCGCTGTTGTAAGCCGGTTGGCCGCAGCAGGTCTGTACGGTCGGGAAGTCCAGACGAATGCCGTATTTCGCAAGCAGTCTGACCATCGCCTCTCCGACTCGCGGGTAGATAACATCGCTTAAACAAGTAATGAAAAGTGAGACTTTCATAGGCGCACCTCGCTGCATGGAATTAGAGGTTGATCTCGATTCGACGATTGGATCCGATAGGTTGTTGTACATAGTTTATCAGGTTATCAGACATCTTGACAATGTTGTTTTGAGAATAATCAACAGAACCGCAATGGCTTCGCATGGCGGTTCTGTTGATTGTTCTCGTCGGAGCAACTACACGGTCGTCACGATAATCCCCCGCTCCCGGAGCGACTCGACGGCGCCTTCGGAAGCCGCTCGATCCGTGATGACCTCATGCACGGCATCCCATCGCGCCACGTGGGCGAACGCCTGACTGCCGAATTTGCTCCCGTCCGCCAGCAGAAACACCCGATCCGCGATGCCGATCATGCGCTGCTTGATTCGCGCCTGGAGCTCGTGCGATTCACTAATGCCGCGATCCAGATGGGCGCCTTTGCAAGAGAGGAACAGCTTATCTACGTGGTAAGCTTCAAGAGACCTCTCCGCCAGCGGGCCCACGAACGATAGCGATCGCGGCGCGACGATACCGCCTGTGGCGATCACTTCGATTCGCTCTTTCGTGCTTAGCTCCGCCGCCACCTTGATGGAATTCGTCAGCACGGTCAGCGGGATATCCGGCATGCTTGCCGCCATATACCACGCCGTCGTGCTGGCATCGAGCAGAATGCGATCTTTCGGCAAGATCTGACTGACCGCTTCCTGCGCAATTCGCCGCTTCTCGTCCGCGAACAGCACTTCCCGCTCGGCATACGGCGTCTCCGTCTGGCCGTCCTTCACGCTGACCGCCCCGCCATGCGAGCGGCGCAGCCTCCCCGCTGCTTCGAGCCGGTCCAAGTCGCGTCGAATCGTCTCTTCCGTCACTTGGCACAGCTCGCTTAGCTCCGTGACTCTAATGCTGCCCCGCTCATTGACGAGCTGGACGATCTTCTCATATCGCTCCGCGACTAACATACGGCCGCCCTCTTTCTTATTTCAATGGATAAGCCATGACGGACATGAGCGCGTTCTCCGCCTGCGTCGCATCAAGTCTGCTGTATTGCACGATGACCGGGATATCGCTGACGAGCTCGATTGCGTATGGCACGCCGACCGGTATACGCTCCCCATTCTTCGTCAGACCCGACGTTCGAATATGTCTCGTTCTCCGACCGGGCACAACAACAAGCATGCCTTCGAGCGGGTCGCGATCTTCGAAAAACACGGTGATGCTTAGAAGCGCCTCTTCGGACGAACAGTTAAGCACGCAAATCGATTCATGGCTCTCGAGCGTCCCCGCGCTCGTCGGCGGGATGTACCCGTCGGGAATAATCCACTGTTTAGCGCCTTTCGCTTGATTCATCGTAATGCCCCCTCCAATCAAGATGAAGATAACGATAATTCCCTTTTGCATAATTCCGAAAATCTTTGTTTACTTCCGTTTATATTAGGATATCATGAATTTCTTCATTTGAATATGTTCTACCCCAAAAAATGTTTCTGTGTTGAAGCATACAGGTACATCGTCCTTTGTACGGCAGATTCTGCTTCCGCAGGCCCATTTCCGTTCCAAAGGGATTCGCCCGGCGCCGAAACGTTTAATGTATTCTGATATCTATTAGGCGGCCGTTCTCCGATATTCCAGTCATCATGTCCTTCGCGCAGCAGATCCGGCTACATTCGCCGCCTCGTGATTATGAGCAATGATGGGAGGTCTTCATGTTCGTGCAAGTTCCACTCGAGCGGGCCACGGATCCCCGCCCCGACAATCCGATCCGCCATATCGCGACGCCAAGCGCCTTCGCACAGGCATCTTTATACTATGTGCAAGAAACCGGCTACGGCCGCATTCGGGACCATAGTTTCCTGGAGCGTGATACGCTTGGCTCCTATTTGATCATATATGCCGCATCCGGCACCGGCACGCTGACCTACCGCGATCAGACGCACCGCCTCCGTCCGGGCGAAGCGGCTTTCATCGATGGCCAGCATCTCCACCGCTTCGGCTCGGATTCGAACAAGGAGTTGGAGCTATACTGGGTTTATTTCAACGGTAACGGCATCCAGACGTACCATGAACAGTTCGCCGAACTTGAGAAGCCGTTGGTTGTATTGCTGCCCGACTCGCAGCTTGGCCAACTGTTCGAGCGGCTGCAGCGGGAACAACTGATCCCCGATCTGCGCGCAGAGCTGGTCGCTTCATCGATCCTGCTCTCCATGATGACGGAGCTCGTGCTTGCCGCGCACCAGTATTCCTACAGCTATCCCGCCTACCCACCGCTCATTCAGGGCGTCATGCAGGCGATTGACAGGGACTACCGGCAGCGGCTCACGCTGGACCGTTTAGCACACCGGTTCGAGGTCAATAAATTTCACTTGGCCAAACTGTTCAAGCGCTGCACCGGCACGACGCCGGGCGAGTATATGATCAATCGCCGCATTACCCGAGCCAAGGAACTGCTGCTGGACACCTCGCTGCCCGTCGGCGATATCGCCGTGGAGGTAGGCATCGAGAATACGAGCCATTTCATCAATCTGTTCAAGGAACGATCCGGACTTACGCCGCTTGCATACCGCAAAAAATGGCAGCGCATCTAGCGCTGCCATTTTGTCGTGCTGCCCGAATTAACTGTAGAATATCAAATTGATGTCCCGCTTCCCCAAGATCGAAGAAAGTTTGTCGCGCAGCATCGATTCCTCGGTAATATCCCATTTGGCGCGCAAATACGTAATGGCTTCCTTCCTTAGATCGTCGTATTTCTGCTTCTCTTTCTTGTACTCCTTCGCGACGCTGCCCGCGTACAGGAATGATGAGATGGAGACGAGCAGGAACACCGTCGCCGCCGTGCTGCCGCCGAGGTAGCCCAGTATATCAATGACGTTCGCGCTCGAGACATGACTCAGCTTGTACAGCCAGAACAAGATAACGAGCACTAGGACACAGTTAATCACCATCAGGTAGTACTGCCTCTGCTTTAATCCGACCACTTTGTCCTTGCGCTTCATAACTTCCTTCAATACGCCCTTGGCGTCCTCCGATATCGGCAGCTCTTCGATCTGCTCCGCGACCGTCCGCATCTCCATCACCTCAATGGATATATATGCGGCTTGGCCAAATCCTGAACTACTCGAGGCGGCTCAACTGGGCCAAATATTCAATGACCGGGTATGAAATCAACGTGCGGTCACGCGCAACGATCGACACGGAATCCGGCTTCTCGCCAAGAACCCCATTCTGTAGGACGGCCGCTTTGAATCCCCGCTCGCGCGCGCCGTTGAACGTGAACGTGATGCAGTGTTCAGCGGCGAAGCCCGCGACGATGACAAGCCCGACCGACTGTTCCGCGAGCAATTGTTCCAGGTCCGTGTTCCAGAACGCATTCGACCACATTTTCTCAATATACCGGTCGCCTTCTGCCCGTGTGATCTCATCGATGATGCCGATTTGCTCCGGCGTCACATGCGGCGCATCCTCCATGTCTTGGACATGGACGACCAGATGGCCGCTGTCCCGCAGCAGCCTGGCCGCGTAATTGATATGTTGGCAAGCGTGAGACAAATCCGGATAGACCGGCGCCTCTTTCACGAACAAGTGCTGCATGTCGACAATGAGCAGTGCGATTCTCATTTCCATTCCTCCATTATCCTCGTTTAAATTCATCAAGCATACCGACAAGATCGCCCAAATCCCGGAGAACGCCATCGTGGGCTTCGGGCTCTTCGAGCAGCGGATCGTATTTCCAGATGCCCTTCATTCCGGCAGCGCGGCTTCCCGCGACGTCGCTCACCGGATGATCGCCCACATAGATCGCCTCATGTGCCTGCACGCCTAGCTTGTCAAGCATACGCTTGAAGATGGCTGCATCCGGCTTGCGGAGTCCTTCCCACTCGGAAATCATGACTTCGTCGAACAGCGCCGAGAAGCCGAGCGCCAGGAAATTCGCCATTTGAAATTCCCCGTAACCATTGGAAATCAAGCCGATGCGCAGCGACCGGGCGCGCAGTTCCTCAAGCATCCGCTCCGCGTTCGGGAACGGTTGGCTGTGGAGACGGAAGCCGTCCCAATAATCCGCCAGCAGCGTCTCCCACTGGAGCTCGAATCCAAATTCTTCGATAAGCTGCCGGTACACGTGATCCTTCCAGACGTTGCCCCGCTGATCGAGCGCAATGAACCGTTCCATGTAGACTGACCTCGATATCGACTGAAGCTGCGGGATTCGCGCATATTGATCCTGTAGAAATTCGCGCAGCGAAGCGTCTCGGTCGAGCAGCGTGCCATCCAGATCGAAGATAACTGCCTTGACCAAACTGCTCTCGCCTCCTTCAATCGATGGTTGTCTCCTTGTTACCTGAACGTGTAAATACTGCCTTCCTCATTCTTCCATGGATGTATTGCGCAGCACCATATGGAGATGATCCTCCCACTGGCCATTGATGAGCAAATACTTCAGCGCCAGCCCTTCTTCGTAGAAGCCGAGCTTGCGTACGACGCCGAGCGAAGCCGCATTGCGCGGCATAATATTCGCTTCGATCCGATGCAGCCCCAAATCGTCGAACGCATGCCGGATCATGACGCGCAGCGCTTCCGTCATGAAGCCCCGGTTCGCGTACGCCGCATCCAGCCGGTAGCCAAGATGGCAGGAAAGGAAGGCGCCGCGCACGATGTTGTTGATCGTCACGGAGCCGATTATGTTCGCCGGCTCGTCCAACGGCGAGAGCCATAATTTGCATTGACCGCCGCTTGCGGCTCTCGCAGCATCCAGCAGAAGCTGCTCAGCCTGCATTCCGAGCGTGTAATAGTCCTCTTGCCTGCGTATTTCCCAAGGCTCCAGGAAGCTGCGATTCCGAAGAACGTAGTCGAGCACCGTCCTCGCATCCTGTACGTCCAGTTCGCGCAGCAGCAGGCGTTCCGTTTGCAATTGCACCTGGCATCGCGCTCCTTATGTATATTCTCGTTGCGTTAACCGCCGACATGGCCATGGCCGACTCGTTCGGACAGCGATTTCACGAACCGGTAGCCCGTCGCCTCGTAACCTTGCCTTCTATAAAAAGCGTGCGCTCGCTCGCGCTCTGGCTTGATCCCGCTTGTCAGCACGATCGATGCGGCTCCTTCTCGGGTCGCCCATTCATCCGCGAACGCCATTAGTGCTTGTCCGATGCCCGTACCCTGCTCCTCTTCCTTCACGACGAGCAGCGATACCTGAGCGATGGGACGCGCATATTCAAGCGCTCGCAGCTGCCGCAGACAGATCAGTCCGACTGCGATGCCGCCGCGGACCGCAACATACGTGCGAACCGTGTCCTCCGTCTCCAGAGCCGCGATTCGAGATGCCGCCTCGTCGGCTTCGATGGGATACCCCAATTCATCCATCAACTTCGTCACATCTGCCAAATAGCGAGGTTCATAGGGTTGAATCTGCACCTTGTTCCGACCTCCCTCCCGCAAAGTTTCCTACCATGCGCCTTCACTATACCATATCCGCGCCGGATTGGTAATCTTTCCTAGATTGTACGCTGCGACTCCTATCCGTCTGGCGATCGCTATCATACCGCTTACGCTTTTGTGCTATAATGAGTCGAATCTTAAGGCAACCCGAATTATTGGAATAAAGGAGTTCTTCGACGTGCGCGCAACATTACCCGAAGCCTATATCAGCCAAATGAAACAACTGCTCGGCGCAGACACCGATGCCTTCTTGGACAGCTACGAACAGCCGAGGACGTATGGGCTGCGATTTAATCCGCTCAAGACCGATGCCTGGTCTTCTATCCGGGACGAGCTTGCAACCGCCTTCGGTCTCGAGCCGATCGTCTGGTGCAAGACCGGCTGCTACTATGACGAACAAGCCCGCCCCGGCAAGCATCCTTACCATGCCGCCGGCCTTTACTATATTCAGGAACCTTCGGCGATGACGGCTGCTGAGCTGCTGGACGTCCGTCCCGGATTAACCGTGTTGGATCTTGCGGCTGCACCCGGCGGCAAGACGACCCAGATCGCGGGCAAAATGAACGGCGAAGGACTGCTCATCGCCAATGAGATCCATCCATCCCGCGCGAAAATCTTAAGCGAGAACGTCGAGCGCAGCGGCATACCGAACGCGGTCGTCACGAATGCCGCGCCGGACGAATTGTCGAAGCGGTTTCCCGCCTTCTTCGACCGGATCATGCTCGATGCCCCGTGCTCGGGCGAAGGCATGTTTCGCAAGGACGAGGGCGCTATTGCAGAATGGTCCCCGAAGCATGTCGCCATGTGCGCGGCGCGGCAGGAAGATATTCTGGCGCATGCCGCGGCGATGCTGAAGCCCGGCGGGCGAATGGTGTATTCCACCTGTACCTTCAACCGTTCAGAGAACGAAGAGACGATGCTGGCTTTCTGCCGCCGACATCCGGAGTTCGAGCTGCTCGCGACCGAGCGGGTATGGCCGCATCTCGTCCGCGGCGAAGGGCACTTCGTTGCCGTACTCCGCAAATCGGAGACCGCCGAATCGCAGCCGGACGAGCTTAGCCGCAAACAAGGCCGCAAAGGGAAGCCGGCTGCGCCGGGGAGCGCGCTTAAGACGGAGATGGCGCTATTCCGCGAATTCGCCCAAGAAGCGCTGCCGCAAGGCGCCCCGCTCGCGCCCGGCGAGCCGGTCCGGTTCGGCGATGCGCTCTACTGGCTTCCACACGGTGACACCGAAGGACGCTTCACAAGCGCGGTGCTCCATGGGCTCAAAGTCGCCCGTCCCGGTCTGCATCTTTGCGACATCCGTAAGAACCGGATCGAACCGTCTCATGCGCTCGCCATGGCGCTGCCAGCTTCCGCCGCCAATTGGACACAATCCTATGCGCCGGAAGCTCGGGAGATCGCTGCCTATCTGCGCGGCGAGACGCTAGCTGCAGAGGCAGGCAGCACGGGCTGGGGACTGATCGCGGTAGATGGCTTTCCCCTTGGCTGGGGCAAAGCAAGCGCCGGCATCGTGAAGAATCACCTGCCGAAAGGTTTACGTGCGTTCAAGTAATGCCTGACAATCGGTTTGGCCAGTCATTCGTCCCTTTTCGATAAGGGGTCCCATCAGGTTGCATCGACGGTGCACATGCCCATTTTGCCCGCATACCCGGCATCCGTCCAGTCGTTCAGGGCTTCCCCGCGTATAATGTCGTATACCAGGCGCCGAGAGACAAAGTCGAGACGCTGCTGATACGGCGCTGGGAAAATACCTGAATATGGGAGGAATTTCAATGTCCGGTGTACATGGTGGCGGCTTCACATCTGCAGGTATAATCTTGGTTCTGTTCATCCTGCTGGTTATCGTAACGCGCGGCGTGCTGTACTAATCGCGGCCCATTGATTATACGGATAAGACAAAAAGCGTAAGGACCGCGAGGTCCTTACGCTTTTTGCTTGGGCTTATTATGACCACGCGTATTCGCGCAGCGCGTGAGCGACGCCATTCTCCTCGTTGGATCGGGTCAGCGCCTTCGCGCTTGCCTTCACCGCTTCCGGCGAGTTGGCGACGGCCACGCCTAGGCCGGCAAACTCCAGCATGCCGATGTCATTGTAATAATTGCCGATCGCCATGATCCGCTCTGGCGCGACGCCGCGCAGCTTCGCCAGCTGCTTCAGCGCGGCCGCCTTGCTCGCCTCCGGATGCATCACATCAATGAAATGATCCCCGCTGCGAATATGAGACAAGCCGTGTGTCCATCCATTCCAGGCCTGTTCGACCCGGTCCATCTCCTCCAGCGCGCCGAATACAGTGAATTTGACAAGTCCAGCCGGCAGCGGATCGGCGAACGGCCCGAGGATCGGCACGATATCGAACATCGCGTACATCGCCTCGGCTTCCTTGCCTACGGTCTCCGCCATCAGCTCGAATGCCGTATTGATATCGAAATGATGGCCGCCTTTCCGACAGAACGCGATAAATCGCATCAGCTGCTCCGACGACAAATCATACTGGTGGAGCACCTGCCGGTTGTCCGCATCCACGGTTGCGGCGCCGTTGTGAGTAATGATGGTGCCCGACAGCCCCAGCTCCGCAAGCACCGGAAGCGTGTTAATCGGCCCTCTGCCGGTGCATAGCACGATTTCCGCGCCGCGCGCAGCCGCTTCCCGCACCGCCGCCTTCGTCTCGTCCGTCAATTGATGCGCGTCCGTCAACAGCGTGCCGTCGACATCGAGCGCGATCATATCGTAGTGTAGTGCCATGATTGCCGTTCCTCCTGCTTCTAATCTGTCCGCGATGTCTTAACGATTCAGCAGCGCCGCGAGCTCCTCTTCCGTGAGCGGACGGTATTGGCCAAGCGCCAGCGATTCGTCCAGCCGAAGCGGACCCATAGCGACTCTGCGCAAATATACGACCTGCTTGCCGACCGACTCGAACATCCGTTTGACTTGATGAAATTTTCCTTCATGGATCGTCAGGGTAATTCGGCTGTAGACACCGTCCTCCCGCTCCTCCTTGCCGTCGATCCGCAGCTGGGCCGGCATGGTCACGTAGCCGTCATCCAGTTCCACGCCTTCGGCGAACGCATGAACGTCCGCCTCCCCGACATCTCCGCGCACGTTCGCTTCGTACGTTTTCGGAACATGCTTCTTCGGCGACAGCAAATCATGAGCCAGCGCGCCATCGTTCGTGATAAGCAGAAGCCCTTCCGTATCCTTGTCCAACCGTCCGACCGGGAACGGCTTCAAGACGCGGTCCGCATCCGTTAGCAGATCGATCACCGTCCGATCCCGCGTGTCCTCCGTTGCCGATACGACGCCCTGCGGCTTGTTCAGCATCACATAGATCACGTCCTGAAAGACGACCCGTTCGCCATCGATGATCACTTCGGCTTGCTCCGGGTCCAGCTGCATGCCACTGTCCTTCGCCCGGATGCCATCCACGGTAACCCGACCTTGCTTGACCGCGATTTTCACCTCGCTGCGCGAGCCGAAGCCCATGTTCGAGAGCAGCTTGTCCAGCCGCATCCGCTTGGCCATTACATCCACCTCCATCCGGCAGGCAGCTCGTTCTTGAGCATTCCGCCGCCGCTATATTTACCCCAGCCGACGGGGTAATCGTTCACGCAGACCAGCACGTAACCAGATTGTCGCGCCTCGGCCATGTCTTGCCCTTCCGCGCTTCCATGCACGCGTAGATCTCGCTCCTCGATGTGGAGCGTCTCTCCCTTCAAATATCGACGAAGTCCTTCATCTTCTGCGTCGAAATGGAGCGACATCCGCGCTTCTTCCGGCTTCATGGCCATCGCGAGCGGGTGCGACGGGGCGAACCGATACGTCCCCGCCTCGCCTACATACCACCCGGGGCGAACGACCTGAAGCCCTTCAAGCGGAGGCACGGCCGCCGGTTGCTTGTAGATTCGGGTACCGTACGCCACAAGGCGCTCGCCTTCGTCGGCAAGCCGGTTCAGCTGCTCGCCCGCGAATTGCCGCCACGCATCCGCCGGATTTCCGGCATGCGCAAGCGCAGCTTTGGCCGCTTTCGAGCGGAAGTCCTTCGCTTTCGGCGCCGACTTCAGGGCACGGCCCTGATCGCGATCCCGCTTACGCTCTTCATGCCCGGTGGCATTCGCCCTCCCATTCTCGCCCCGCCGACGTTTCCCGCGCCTGTCGTCATCACCTGATGATCTTACATCGGATGCGTGATCCCAAGTCTCTACGCGCCGGCCGTCCCCCGTGCCTTCCGGGCGTTCGCCGGTTCTGCGCAGGACGGCCGCGTAGTGCCCTTCGCCTTCGGTCAAATGCGGCCACAGCCGCACCGTGCCGGACAAGCTTGCAAGACGCGCTTCGGATAACCCCGCCGCCGCTTCCTCCGACACCCATTCCGGTCTTCCCGGCGCCCAGCCGTGTGCAAGCGGCACGGGCACCACCGCAAGCTCCGGACGAGCCGCAAGCAGCCCAGCGATCTGCGATTCGTTCTCTTCGGGCGAGAACGTGCAAGTCGAATATACCAGCGTCCCGCCCGGAGCCAGCATATCCGCCGCATGCTTCAGAATGTCGCGCTGCATCGCGGAGCAGCGCTCGACGGAATGCTTCTCCCACTCGGCGATCATCGACTCGTCTTTGCGAAACATCCCTTCGCCGGAACAAGGCGCGTCGACGAGAATTTTATCGAACCATGCCGGGAAGACGCGCGCGATCTCCGCGGGCTCCTCATTGAGCACGACAGCGTTCCGGATGCCGGACAATTCGACATTCTTCGCCAGCGCCTTCGTCCGCTCCCGCGCGTTATCATTGGTCACCAGCACGCCATCGCCCTTCAGCTTGGCCGCCAGCTGCGTCGACTTGCCTCCTGGCGCGGCGCACAAGTCGAGCACGCGGTCGCCCGGCTGGGCGCCCAGCAGCTCGGCTGGCACCATGGCGCTCGGCTCTTGAATGTAATACAAGCCCGCGTGGTAATGCGGATGCTTACCTGGGCGGTCCTGCTCCTCATAATAGAAGGCACCTTCCGCCCAAGGCACGGGCGTTAAGCGCTCCTTGAATGGCGAAATAGCCAAGAACGCCTCCGGGGTCAGCTTCAAGCCGTTCACCCGCAAGCCGTATTTGCGCGGACGCTCGTATGAAGCAAGGAAATCTTCGAATTCCGGCCCGAGCAGCCGTTTCATTTTATCCGCGAACGATAGCGGCAACGTGATACCCATCTTGTCGACTCTACTCCTTTGCGCTTGCCGGTCCCACCATATGGAAATCACGGTTTTTTCTCGATTCGTCTTATTGTATAATAAAGCCGTTAGCTTGACCAACATTCGTGCCCAAGTCGGAGGTTGATTCATGTCGAAGAAGAAGAATACGTATGCCGGCAACAAGCGAAAAAACGGAAGCAAGAAACCCGTCCTGATCGTCGCATCGGTGTTTGTCGTCCTGATCGCGCTTCTCGTGATCGTGAACACGATAACCAAGGACAACGTGTACGGCAAGAGCATGTCCCAGCTGAACCCGGCGACTCGCGAGCTGCTGGATGACGCCAACTATCAGAACATCATGCTGCCAGACGAACTCGACGAGCTCAAGAACGACAAGAAGAACTTTTTTGTCTATTTCTTCTCCTCCACCTGTCCGCACTGCAAGTACACGACTCCCGAGCTGACACCGCTCGTGAAAGAGCTCGACGTGGACATGAAACAATTCAACACGCTCGAATTCCCCGCTTATATCCGCAGCGAAGTCATCGAATATACGCCGACGTTGGTCTATTACGAGAACGGCGTACAGGTCGACAAAATCGTAGGCGGTCTTGCGGAACCGGGAACCGAAGGCAACAAAATCGAAGACTATCGCGCTTTCTTCGAAAAGTACAAGGCCAAGGTGAACGCACCTCGGAAAGGATGACGCCACGCCATGAAACGCTGGTTTAGCCCGAATCGGCATATCCATCCGAGCATCGTCGAGGTAAGAACGGAAGACACCTCTCCCCAACAACGCCGCAAAGCCATCCGTCAGCTTCTTGCCCTTGCGGGCGTGGCGGCGGCTTCGATCGCCATCCTCTCCGCTTGCGGAGGAGGCGACAAGAACGGCGCGCATCTCCACGGTACCGAGTTGGTCGAGACGACGGCCTCGTATGCGGCGATGCCCGGCTTTCTGAAGGATTATACCGATTTGACGCAATCGCTCTACGCACAAGTCGGATCGGCCACGGACATCATGAAGCAGATCAACTGCTATTGCGGCTGCATGGATGATGAAGGAGAGCAGCACGATTCGTTGTACCGCTGTTATATTATGGACGCCAAAGAGGGTGAGATTACGTGGACGAACCACAGCGCCAGCTGTGGCATCTGCATGCAAGAGCTGCAGGACATCGTGAAGCTCAAGGGCGAAGGCAAAAGCGTGGACGAAATCCGTCAATTCATCGACGATAAATACAAACCTTCGACGGTCAGCTAACGCTGTGATCATTCGCAATCGCAAAGAACCCCGGGACTGCCATATTGGCAAATCCCGGGGTTCTTGCTTGCAGAGCCGCTTACGCATCACCTCTGCCGGCATCAAACCTGGCCTTTCTTCGCTCGCTTCAACGCGGTCTTGATGTCGTCCGCCAGCAGACGGATACCGTAAGCATCCTCCTGCTCCCACAGTTCGTTGAATCGAAGCTGGAATTGGGCCGCCTCCCGCACGCGGTGGAAGAAATACAAATCTTGGATGTCGCTTAAGACGCTGGAGACAACATTCGACTTCTTCTCGAAATCAGTCTGCGCCTCAAGAATTTCCTGCCGGATGCTCGACATCTCCGTGTCGAGCAAGAAGGCCGCCTCCGATGCTTTCTTCAAGCGCAGCTTCACGTCTTCGGGCAAGCTCTCCCTATACTTATAGTTGAGCGAATGCTCGATTGTCGCCCAGAAATTCATCGCGAGCGTGCGAATTTGGATTTCGGCCAACACCTTCGTCAGCCCTAGCGCCGTCTGCACCGGATATTCGACGATCATATGGAAGCTCCGGTAACCGCTGTCTTTATAATTGGTAATGTAGTCCTTCTCGTACACGAGCGTCAGATCCTTGCGCGCCCGCACGAGCTCCGCCACCCGCCTAATGTCGTCGACGAACTGGCACATGATGCGTATGCCTGCGATGTCCTCGATCCCCGTGTTGATTTTCTCCGGGGGAACGGACAGCCGTTTCGCTTTCTCCAGAATGCTCGATATTTTTTTGACGCGTCCCGTGACGAATTCGATTGGCGCATAGGCCTCGCGCACCTTCAACTCGGTTCGCATCGTCTTGAATTTGACTTTCAACTCTTCTACTGCTTGCTCGTAAGGCTGTAAAAACAGGCTCCAGTCTCTACCGTCCATCCAGCCGCCTCCTGTTCGTTACCGATGATCTGCTCCAACCGCTTCAGCGATGGACGCGTAACCGTCTGCGATAAGCCGCTGCCTTAATCCTAGCGCGAGCTCGTTCAACAGCTCTGGTCCGCGATATATAAGCGCGGTATAAATTTCGACTAATGCCGCACCAGCGCGAATTTTATCGTATGCATCGTCAGCCGTAAAAATGCCGCCCGAACCAACAATAGGCAGCTTCCCGCCGGTCTGGCGGTACACGGCGCGGATGACCTCGGTGGATCTTGCTTTGAGCGGCAGTCCGCTCAGTCCGCCGGTCTCCTTCTTGTTCGGGTGCGTCAGCCCGTCGCGGCTGATCGTCGTGTTCGTCGCGATGATGCCCGCTACGCCGCTCTTCTGAATCGTCTCGACCGTATAGCCGAGCTGTTCGTCCGTCATATCCGGCGCGATCTTCACGAGCACCGGCTTCGGACGAGCTCCCGTCTTGGCCGCTTGCACCGCCGCTTCTTCCATAACGGTTGTAAGCAGCAAGCTAAGCTCGTCGCCATGCTGCAGCGCGCGCAGGTCGGGCGTATTCGGCGAGCTGATATTCACGACGAAGAAATCGCCGTACGGATACAGCTTCTGCATGCAAGCCCGGTAGTCTTCGTGAGCCTGCTCGTTCGGGGTCGTCTTGTTCTTGCCGATATTGACCGCTATCGGAATACGACGATCTTGCACGATGGAGAGCCGCTGCGCCATCGCATCCGCGCCATCGTTGTTAAAGCCCATCCGATTCACGAGCGCTTCGTCGCTCGGCAGACGGAACAGCCGCGGCAGCTCGTTGCCCGCTTGTCCCTTCGGCGTAACGGTGCCCACTTCCGCGAAGCCGAAGCCGATATTCGCGAACATCTCGACAGCCTTGGCGTTCTTATCCAGGCCTGCCGCTAATCCGATCGGGTGCGGGAAGCGCAAGCCGAATAGATTCACTTCCAATTCAGGGTAATGCTTCACCCCGTACATGCCGCGCATGACAGCCGGAAGCCCGGGGATCTTCGATGCGGTATGCAGCCCGTCAATCACCAGATGATGCGCCTTCTCGGGATCCATCTGAAAGAACACGGGCTTGGCCAGCTTGGAATACAACACTTGAATCAACTACTTTCGTTCGTCTATTTAGCTCTATCGAACAGTTTATCCTTTTCTGGCACAAAAAGAAAGAGCGCCGCGCGGCTTACATGCCGTTTTGCGGGCCGGACGCCCATAAAAGGATTGATCACGCCTTCGCAAACGGTTACAATATAGGCACATGTCCCATTTTGAAAAGAAGGGTTGATCCGCATGAGCCATCCAAAGAAAAGACCGCCTACCATGAAAACGAAACCGAAAGAAGCCGTCAACAAAAAAGCGTTAATTTGGGTGCTTTCGTCTTTCGCCGCCCTCGTTATCCTCATGGCCGTGCTGCTCATCGTTAATAACTAATCCCTTAACGCTTCTATAGTAACAGCGCGAACAGGCCGCTCCTTCAACCGAAGGGGCGGCCTGTTCGATTATTATGAGAATTGCTTGTGACGAAGGAGCACAGACCCTGTATCTGACAACCATTGTACGTCTAAACCCGCTTCTTCCGCGAAGAAACGAACCGGCACGAATAATCGGCCATTATTATAGTACGCAGGCGAGGGCAGTGTAACGTTGTGCACGGCTTGACCTGCGGCGGTCTTGACGATTGCGGCAGACTTTGCGGTCAACGTATAGCTCAAATCGCCTTTGGTCAACACGGTTGTTCCTGCCTTGTAGTGCACGGTGAATCCTAGCTTCTCCGTTATAACGCGCACGGGCACGAACGTCGTTCCGGCCGTGACCTCCGGCGCGGCATCGGAAGCGACGAGTTGCTGGTCCAACAACAGTTGTATCGCCGCGCCTTTCTTCAAGCCGGTTGGAATGGCATATGGCTTCACAACGCTGATTCGGTTGTTCCCGGCATCCGCAACCGCGAACGAGTTGTTACCCAGCCACGTGACATCCGTTGGCTGATTGAATCCGGATGCCGACGCGACACCATCTACGCGGCCCGTATCGCCTGGCGTGCCCGCAAGCGTAGTTACGACGCCGTCTTTCAAATACCGGATAACATGGTTTAATGAATCCGCGATGAGCAATCCGCCCTCCGCCGTCAATGCCAGTCCTCTCGGCGAGTTAAACTTGGCGTCCGAGGCCTTCCCGTCGGCATAGTCCCCCGATACGTAAGCCTCATCCGCACCGTAGCCTGGGAACGATCCCGACTTGCCGCCCGCGACGGTCGTGACGACGCCCTTGGTGAAATCGATGTACCGGATACGCTGATTCCCCGTATCGCTCACATACAAATTCCCCTGCGTATCCAGCGCCAATCCGCTCGGCTCGTTGAACATCGCTTCGGCGATCGGCCCGTCCGCGAAATTCCCCGCAAGCTCCGCCTCCTCCGACGACAGAATCGCGCGCTCCGGCGCTTTCCCGATCGTCGATACTATACCGGCTTCGATTTTGCGAATCACGTGATTAAGCGTATCGGCTACGTAAATGACGCCGCCGGTAGTCACGGCCACGTCTAGCGGATGATAGAAGCGAGCCTGCGCCGCTTGTCCATCCGCGCTGCCGATTAAGCCGTTACCGGCAATTGTCGTCAGCACGCCGGCACGGTCCAGCATCCGGATCGCATGATTCTCCGTATCCGCCACGTAGATGTTGCCTTTGGCATCAGCAGCAAGTCCGCCCGGTGCGTTCAGTACGGACTCGCCTGCCTTGCCGTCGTTCAGTCCGCCAAGCGGCAAATTCCATTCCCCGTCCGCCCAGTCCGTGCCTGCAAGTGTCGAGGATACGCCGTCTTTCGCAATCGCGCGGATCCGTTGATTCCGCGTGTCCGACAAAATAAGCGATCCGCTCGTGGCATCGGCAAGCAGCGAGGTAGGCTGATGAAAGGCCGATTCTTCGCCCTTCCCTTCGCGGAACGCAAACTCTCCGCTGCCGGCCAGCGTATGGATTTCGAATAACGGTTTATTGGCGGTGAACGCGGAGGCAGCTGCCCCCGATGCCGCCGCCGGCGCAAGAACCGTCAGCAGTACCGTCGCGGCCATAGCCGCTATACTTATGCTTTTCTTCATCGTCGCATAACTCCTAACCTTGCTGTGTCGGGCGAATGGTGAGTTCGCCATAATAAGTGGAACGATATACCGCTTCGCCGTTCTCGTTCAATCCCGTTACGCTCTTGAGGCGGAAGCGAAGCGAATCACCTGTTCCGATCGAGGAACCAAGCGTGAACGGCAGCCGAACGATTGCGGTCGGGTCCGCTATCGCAAGCGAGCCGCCTGAGAATTTGGCAACCGAGTATACCACGGTAGGTTTCGGCTGCGTCCCGCCGTTCTGCGCGGCGCTCACGAGTTTAAGCTGGTCGGCGCTCAGCGCATTCGGGACAATCTCACCGGCTGGTTCCACTTTGAACGGACTTGTCGTTTTGCGAATTCCGGTATATGCCGGAGTTTGATAGACGTCTGCGTCGAACGTCAGCCGCTCGTCATATTCCAATTCCAGTTGGAATGCGGAGATTTTCTTATCTTCGATGAAATCGTCCAGGTTAACGTCGACGTTGATGGTAGCCCCGATCTGCTCGCCTGTTAATTTGACGGACGGAATGAGGGAGCTCCCCCCGTTGACAGGCGGGTTCTTGGTGGTCTGGTCGACCGGCTTCTTAAGGTCTTCCGCCTTCTTCGCCAATTTATCCAGCGCCTCGCGATTCTGTTCTTGGATCGTCCAATTCTTCTCCGCTAACTTAAGGATCAGTTCAGCTTGCTGACGCCGCTCCTGTTCCAGCCGCTTTTGCTCTAGCTCGTAGCGTTGTCGCTCCTGCTCCATTTGCCTTAACGCTTCTTGCATTGCGATTTTCTCTTGTTCGGTCAGATTCATTGTTTCGGTCGTATTCAAGTCAACGATGACTCGGCCAGCTTCTTCATTGACTTGATCGGCGAGCTCCTGCAGCTCCTCATAAGCAATCTTATTCTCCTGTATCGCTTCTTGCGCGATCAAAGAAACAATCAGGTCGAAATTATGCTTCAATCGTTCCAACTCTTCCGACGAATTCATCCCCTCAGGATTAGAGGCTTCACCCCTGCCCGCCTCTATCTGCCGCTTCCATCGCTCGATCTGCTGCTGCTGCTCCTCCGCGATTTCGGCGGCGCTCATGACGATGTCGCGGATGGTGTCGGCAGGTATGTTGGCAACCAGATTCTCAACGTCAATCGTCGACACGAACGTATGAATGCCATCCTCCTGCTGGGTCTGCACGATTTGTTGGGTTGGATAAATGACCGTTTGCTTTGCCGTTCCCGCTCCGGCACTCGCGATGTTCTTGTTGACCACCGATTCGATTACGCCAGCCGCCAAGATGACGTTGGAGACTTGCGTGCGCGGATTCACGATCACGATGAATTTCGTGCCGCGAACGCCCATGATCGAGGTCGGTGTCTCGACTTCGAAGCTATCTGCTGCGCCGGCAACCGACTTCACCTTCACCCACAGCGTACCCGCCCAGACGTTCAACTTCGTCTTAGAGCCAGCCTTGTCTTTGAGCTTCGTGAAGGAAATTTCAGACTCGCCGCCGACCGTCAGCTGATCGCGATCCGAATCATCGCTTGCCAGCTCGAGTTCAACGCTTCCATCCTTACCGGTCTTTAATAGATCGCCTTCGTTCAAGCTCATGTTTTTGAATGCTTTGAACGGCTTCGAACCGCCTGATTTCAGTACCGTCACGGTGCCCTTCAGCGATTTGACAATAGCGACGCGCATCACTTGCGCGGATGCCCGCTCCGTCCCCGTCCAGGTAACGACGGCCGCGATCAGCAGTGCGAAACAGAGCATGATCGACGTAAATCTAGCAAAATTGCGTTTCAAACGTTCTCCTCCTTATGTAGTCATCTCCTGCAGATGCGCAAATAGGTCCCAATGCCTACAAAAATATGAATACCATTGCACACAATCAGAAAACTCATAACTTCCAGCCTATCTCTTATTTTATCCCCGTTCTCTCGCAGCTGGCAATAATGAATACGACAAATAACCCCTGAGCGCCATCGGCGTCAGGGGTTATCGTTAGCGCTATATTTCGTAGTTAGTTGAAAGGCGTATCTGCAATTTTGATCGAATCTGTCGGGCAGCCGTCAGTTGCATCCTGCATGTCGTCGTACAGATCCTCTGGAATTACTTTGATGCCGCGGTTGCCATCGCCGTCGAAAATGACTTCAGCCAAACCTTCGTCATCGTAATCGTAAATATCTGGTGCCGTCGCGCCGCAAGCTCCGCAAGCGATACATGTATCTTTATCGACGTAAGTATATTTTGCCACCGTGTTTCCCTCCCAAATATAATGAATCACATGCTGGGTCGCATCATGTCATAATTATAATTATTATAACCTCAATCATCACTATATAACAAAAGCTCGTCTGTTTGCAAGGATGTCCCTCGAATTCGTTTGTTGCGGATGAGCGCCGATGGATCGTCGCCCAGCATGCCCGCAGTCAGCACCGCGTCTTCGCCGAATTTGTCCCGCAGCATATCCATCGCCTTCGTCAGCGCTTCTTTTTTAGGCTGCTCTTCATAACTGAATAGATCCAACTGAACGGCCGATTCATCACGGGGGCTCAAGTTCTGCAGCGTGACACCGAGCAAGCGAAGCGGCGCGCCTTCCCGCCAATGCTGGTCGAACAGCTTCGTCGCCTCCTTGTAGAGATCTGGCGTCGCGTCTGTCGGATTGCTCAATGTCGCAGAGCGCGTGATCGTCGACATATCCGGATTGCGCATCGTGATCTGCACGACCTTGGCCATCAGCTTCTGCCTCCGCATACGCCGGCCGGTCTGATCCGTCAAGTTCAGCAGAATACGATGGGCTTCCTCGCGCTTGGTCACGTCGCGCGGCATCGTCGTCGTGTGCCCGATTGATTTGTTCGGCTCACGCTGCTCATTCACCGGCGCGTGATCGATGCCATGCGCCGCGGCCTTCATCCAGACGCCGACGACGCCGAACTGTTTCGTCAGCAGGCCCTCATCCGCCGCGGCCAGCTGGCCGATCGTCCGGATGTTCAGCTTCCTTAGTTTGTCCGCCGTCTTGCGTCCGATACCGAATAACGTATCGCATGGCTTATCCCATAATAACTGCGGGACATCCCGAATACGCAGCACGGTGAAGCCGTTAGGCTTCTTCATATCGGAAGCCATCTTCGCGAGCAGCTTGTTCGGTGCGACGCCGATGGAGCAAGGAAGCTGCCACTCCTCTCTGATCCGCCGTTGAATTGCGCTCGCGATGTCCAGCGGCGCTCCGAAGCTCGAAGAACCGGTAATGTCCAGGTAGCATTCGTCGATCGAGGATGCTTCTACCAGGGGCGTATACTGTGAAGCGATGCTCAAGAAGCCTCGGGAATATTTGCGGTACAGGTCGAAATCCGGCTTGATCAGCATGAGGTCCGGGCACAGCTTCAAGCCTTCGCGCACCGTCATCCCCGTCTTGACGCCACGCTTGCGGGCTGCGTACGAGGAGGTGACGATGACTCCTTTCCGAAGCTCGGCGCTGCCGGCGACTGCGGTCGCCTTTCCTTTATATATGTCGGGCTGCTCCGCTTCATGAACGGAACAATAGAACGCATTCATATCGACATGGACGATGATTCGCCCCGTTCGTTTTTCCGTCATGATCCGATCCCATACCCTTTCAATTGCTGCTGAAATATATAAATCATACAATTGCCTGTAGTCTGGGTCAACCCGCCTCTATTCGTATAAAAGCGCTCCCATGCCGCTTATTCGCGCATTCGGAAAGCTGATATTTTCGCCGTTTTCGCGGTCGCGGATTCGTTTACGCCTGCTACATCTCATGCTATAATGATAAAATTATGAATTTATAGACAGTTTACATGAGGGAAGGAGCGTCCAAGCAATGGCACAGGCAATCTCCATATTCGACACAACGCTGCGGGACGGAACGCAAGGCGAAGGCATCAGCCTATCGGCCGATGACAAATTGAAAATCGCCCAGAAGCTCGATGCTCTAGGCGTTCATTATATCGAAGGCGGCAATCCGGGCAGCAATAGCAAGGATATCGAGTTTTTCCAGCGGGCGAAGAACCTTCGGATGAACGCGAAGCTGACGGCATTCGGCAGCACAAGACGCAAGAATAGCGTTGCCGAGCACGATACCAGCCTGATTCGCATCGTCGAATCCGGTGTTCCAGCCGCCACGCTGGTCGGCAAATCGTGGGATTTTCATGTGCATACCGCCCTCCAAACGACGCTGGAAGAAAATCTCGCGATGATCTACGATTCGTTCGCTTTCCTGAAGCGCAGCGGTGTCGAGGCGATCTACGACGCGGAGCACTTTTTCGACGGTTACAAGCATAACCCGGAATACGCCTTGGCCGCGCTGCGCAGCGCGCAGGATGCCGGAGCCGATTGGCTTGTGCTGTGCGACACGAACGGCGGCACGCTCCCTTCCGAAATTCACGAGATCGTCTCCCGCGTGCGCGCGGAGCTTACGGCGCCGATCGGCATACATACCCATAACGACTGCGAGCTGGCTGTCGCCAATACGCTTGCGGCCGTTCAAGCCGGCGCAAGACAAGTGCAAGGGACGATCAACGGGTACGGCGAACGGTGCGGCAACGCGAACCTGTGCTCGATCATCCCGAATCTGCAGCTCAAAATGAACTATCCTTGTCTGACGCCCGAGCAGCTCCAGTCGCTCACGGGCACGGCGCGATACATTAGTGAAATCGCAAATGCCCACATGCCGGTCGGCCAGCCATTCGTCGGCAACGCGGCGTTCGCGCATAAAGGCGGCATCCACGTCTCCGCGATCATGAAGGACTCCAAAACCTACGAGCATATCCAACCGCAGCTGGTCGGCAACAAGCAGCGCATTCTCGTATCCGAGCTAGCCGGCCAAAGCAATATTATCTCGAAGGCGCAGGAGCTTGGGCTGGATATTAACGCCAACAACGACAAGACGAAACAAATCATGGAGCAGATCAAGGAACTCGAGCATCAAGGCTACCAGTACGAAGGTGCCGACGCCTCGCTCGAGCTGCTGCTGAGAGACGCATTCGGCGAGTCGAAAGCCGTCTTCACGCTGGATTCCTTCAAAATGATCATGGAGAAATCTGCAGGCCAGATGAATGCCGAAGCAATCGTCAAGGTGAACGTCGACGGGCAATCGGTCTACACCGCCGCAGAAGGCAACGGGCCGGTCAACGCGCTCGACAATGCGCTGCGCAAAGCGCTCGTTCAGTTTTTCCCGAAAATCAACGCGATTCATCTGACCGATTACAAGGTGCGCGTTATTGATGAGAAGGACACCACCGCGGCCAAAGTCCGCGTGCTTATGGAATCGACCGATTTCACGAGTTCCTGGAGCACGGTCGGCGTCTCCAGCAACGTCATCGAAGCGAGCTGGGAGGCGCTTGTGGACAGCTTCCGGTATGCGCTGCTGAATATGGACAAAGTAGAACCGACGCAAGACGAGCCGCGCGAACGTTTCGGCCTAGTGAACCACTAATCGAATCGCCGCTTGAACGAACAACGCCCCGCCAACAAGAGTTATCTTGTTGCGCGAGGCGTTTTGTCATATTGGCAGCCCTTCCGGATTAATTGAGCCACTTCTCGATTTTATCTTTCCATTCTGCCCTCGTAATAACCCCTTGCACCCGCTCCCGCACGACGCCGTTCTGATCGATAATCAGGCTCGTCGGGAACGTATTGATTTTATACAGTTCGGTTGCCACGCCCTCGCGATCCATGAGAATCGGGAACGTCAACTTCTGTTGATCGACGAATTCGCGCGCTTGACGTTCTTTGTCCAGCTTGGTCGAATTGACCCCGAGCAGCACCATGCGATCCGCGTATTTCTCGGACAACTCCTGCAAATCCGGCGCCTCCAGCTCGCAAGGCCCACACCAAGATGCCCAAAAATTCAGCAGCGTCAACTTATCGCTCGTTCCGCCGATTGCGACCGATTGATCGTTCAAATCCGGCAGCGTCAGCGTTGGCGCCGTATAACCCGGCTTCGGCTTCGCTTCCGACGATACGGCCGCGCTGGCTGTCTCCGAGGCGCTCTTCGATTGATTCTGATACAATGCTGCACCGGTCAATACAAGAATGACGGCGAGCAGCAGCAGCGTTCTTCTCATGTCGAGCCTTCTTTCGTCTGGTTAATTGCTTGTTCCATCTTAAGGCCATGTTACCATGGCGAGGATGGAAGCTCAAGTTCGGGGACAGATTATACGATGATGACATTATGATGCGGGAGAGATGAACGTGGGAAATTCGACAACGGCAGCCGGAGGCGGTAATCGGAACAAACTGCGCATGTATGAGCCTGCCAAGGACCTGGCGAACGACGCCAAAAACGGAGGCGGTACAGGAGGCGGGAAGTGGAAAGAATATATCGCGTTTGCTTCCGTCCCACTTGTGCTGGTACTGGGCAATTCCATGCTCGTGCCGATTTTGCCGGATTTGCAGCGGCAGCTTGGCGTATCCGACTTTCAGTCGAGTCTCGTGATCACCTTGTTCTCCGTTGCCGCAGGACTCATTATTCCGATTACGGGCTATTTGTCGGACCGTTACTCGCGCAAGAAGATCATTCTCGCTTCGCTGGCGCTCTACGGGGTTGCCGGCATCGTCGCCGGGCTCGGCGCCTTGTGGCATTCATACGGGGTGCTGATTACAGCACGGGCCGTGCAGGGGATCGGAGCGGCCGGCACCTCGCCGATCGCGATGGCACTCGTCGGCGATATGTACAAGGACGGCGAAGAGAGCGAAGCGCTCGGACTGATCGAGGCATCCAACGGCACGGGCAAAGTCATTAGTCCCATCATTGGCTCTCTGCTGGCGCTGTGGACGTGGTACGCCCCGCTATTTGCGTTTCCATTCTTCTGCGCCGCCTCATTCGTGCTTATGTTGATGATCAAGGAACCGAAGAGCGACAAGAAACCGATGGCCGTCAGGACCTATGTCTCGAACGTCGCTGACGTTTTCAAGCAGAAAGGAAAGTGGCTAATCTCTTCCTTTCTTGCGGGCTCGCTTGGCCTGTTCATTTTGTTCGGCGTGCTGTTTCGTCTGTCGGATGTGCTGGAGAAGAAGCCTTACAATATCGACGGCGTGGCCAAAGGCGGCATCTTGGCGATTCCGCTGCTCGGCCTTGTCATTACGGCGTATATGACCGGTCACCACATCAAGAACAACGGCGTCTTGATGCGTAGACTCATGCTGCTCGGCCTTGCCATATTGACAGCCTCTCTCGTAGCCGCAGCGTTCTTCCATAAGAACGTATGGATCGTCATTGGACTTGCCAGCGTCGGAAGCGTAGGCACCGGCATGGTACTCCCCTGTTTGAATACGCTGATTACCGGGTCTGTCGATAGTCAGCACCGGGGCATGATTACCTCACTGTACAGCAGCCTGCGTTTCCTTGGCGTGGCTTTCGGACCGCCCATCTTCGGCTGGCTGGCCGGCAAATCCGATCTGTTATTGTATAGCGTTGTAGCCGGGCTTGCGCTCTGCGCGTTAGGTTTGGTGGCCGGCTTCGTCCATCCGCCCAAGACTGCAGGCGATGCCGCCTAACACTACTCTTATGTTATACTGGGGGGATATGAAACGGAAGGCGGATGGAATATGTTCGACTCCCCTTTGAAGGAAGATATCGCTCCATTACATCGTATCGTGATACATACTCAGACGTACGATCACATGCTGGACTATGCCAAGGACCGCCTGCCGAACGAAGCCTGCGGCGTGCTCGCGGGCTCTATGCTCGAGGAACATGGCGAAGCAATTATTCGGATATCGGCTATGTATCCCATTGCCAACGATGCGATGAACCCCGCCCGAGCTTTTGCCTTCAATCCGGAAGCTTGGGTGAACGCCTATTATCAGATGCAAAAAAACCGACAATCGCTTGTCGGTTTCTTCCATTCCCATCCTACCGCTCCGCCGTCCATGTCGCAAGCCGATCTCGCCGGGCTGCGGCATTCGGGCGCAGAGACGTATTGGATTCTCTCTTTTGAACAATCCGGACCGCCTTCGGTCTGCGTCTATCGCCAACGCCATGGATGCTGGACCGCCTCAATGTTTGCTCAAGTATGCGTATAAGTCGCCTAGCGTCTGGATGTTCCGCGACAAGATTCTTCGCAGGTAATGCTGCCACAGCCGCCCCGTCATCATGGAGTCTTCCAGGGCGTGATGCCGCTGCGTGATCGGAATGCCGCTCTCGATCAGCAGTTCGTCCAGTCCGTAACCGTCCCGGTTTGGCTCCAGCCACTTCGCTACCATCATCGTGTCGAGCACGCGATGCGTCAAGTTCACTTTCGACGTGCGCCACAGCGCCGCATTGAGAAATTGCTTGTCGTGGCCGCTAGCATGCGCGACCAAGATTCGTTTGCCGACGAACTCCATGAAATCATGCAGCACCTGCATGAGATCTGGAGCATCCTCCGCCATCTCGTTCGTAATCCCGGTCAGCTCCGTAATATGTCTGGGTACCCGCCGCTTCGGATTGACGAGACTGTAGAAGACGCGATCCTCGAACACTTCTCGCCCCTTCATCATAACGGCCCCGACAGAGATAATCTCGTCTCCGTTATAGGGATAGAAGCCCGTTGTCTCCAGATCGAATACAATGTACTCCGTCTCGTCCAACAGCTTTTCCATGGCGGACTGCTTGCGCTGCTCCTTGGACATGGAGCGGATAAACGCCATTTGCTGGGCATTCTGTGCCCCCAGCATCGAAGCAATCGCCGGCGTAATGCCCCCCATTTTGTACAAATGCCACATCCGCCCGACGCCCTTTTGCTCTTTCATGGTGTCCCCCCTTTCACGCTACGTTCTCCCGTCCATCTCCTTATGCACCCGGCGCTGAAGCTTCTTGCCGACACGCAGTCCGACCTTGAGCTCCTCGATCAAGTCCTTGGTCAACCGCCGCTTGGCGAGCTTGCCATTATTCGCGTAGATCGAACCTGTGAATCGTTCGGTCGTCATCAGCCGCAGCCGAAGGAAAAGCTTGAATGCTTCACGGTAAACCCGCATGTCGCCGTCCACAAATTTGCCTAGCCGGTGCAGCGCATCAATCCGGTCCAGCGTTGACGTCTCACGGAGCTCGGCTTGGATCGCCATCAGCCGGATCGCGTTAACCATAGGAATATAGGCGCCATATTTGACGTCCAGACTACCCGCATCCTCCCCATACTGCTCCTTTAACAGCTGACCGAATACACCGATGAGCACTTTATGCCGCATCGTGTTGCTCAGCATATGGACAGCCACCGCAGGATTACGCAGCAAATCGGAATAAAAATGATTTTTCAGCTCGTCCGCAAGCACACCTGCGCCGTAGACGCACCGGCCGTCCGCGATAATGAGCAAATAACGGACACGCTCCCAGTTCGGGTCCTCGAACCAGCCGTTCAACTTCTCTTTCCATTCAGACAATGGCATGTTCCAATCCGCGTTCGCACTTATGACGTTACCGTCGCAAGGCGGATAACCAATCTGCACCAACGCCTGGGTGATCACGCTCGCTAAATCAAAAAAGTAACTCCGAACGGCTTCCTGCTGCATGGAATTCGGTGGATCTTGATAAATGAGTCCGCTGTCTTGGTCGCTGGATAACGTCTGCTCTTCCCGACCGCCGCTGCCGAACAATAGATATGCATAAGGCACGGGAGGGGAACTGTTCCCCATCCGTGCCAATTGCAGTTCCGAAAGGACGACTGCGCGCTGGATCAGCGCGTCGTGTACGCCGTTCAGATGTTCATAAAATTGTTCGACCGGTTGTTCGAAGAGCAGCGATTCCATGTGCTCATGGAATTGATCGCGTAATCCGCGCAGCGTCTTGAAATCGTCGGCTTGACTGATCAATGTCAGCAATTGTGCGCAGACCGGATCGTTCATACTGCTCGCTCCCCTTTGGCCATATATCTCTACTTTCCCGATTTTACCATGGGAGTTACAGGTTTTGCTGCGCTTTCTTCATTTGCTCCGGATAGCCGTATGTGCCATGCTCGGAAAGGTCGAGACCGATGATTTCTTGCTCTTCCGTAACGCGGAAGCCCATGATCAGCTTCATCACGCCGAGGACCAGGAACGAAGCCGCAAGTACGAACGCGCCGCAAACGACAACAGATTCGAATTGTACCCACAGTTGATGCCAGTTGCCCGTGTCGATCAAGCCGCCGCGTCCGACGCCTACTTGCTCGGCAAGCGTCTGAGTAGCGAAAATTCCGTTAGCAAGCGTACCCCAAATACCGGCAACGCCGTGCACGGACAGCGCGTAGATCGGATCGTCGACTTTGATTTTCTCGAAGAACTTCACGCTGAATACGACAAGCACGCCGGCAACCAAACCGATTACAACAGCCGCCCAAGGATCAACGAAGGCGCAAGATGCAGTAATGGCGACCAAACCGGCCAATGCGCCATTCAGCATGGATGTAATATCCGCCTTACCTGCCACAAGCCAGGAAATCAACAGCGCCGCAACCGCTCCGCCTGCCGCACCAAGCTGGGTATTAAACGCAACATAGCCGAAGAAACCTTCGCCAACGCTAACTGCGCTGCCTGCGTTGAAACCAAACCAACCCACCCACAGAAGAAGAACCGACAATGCGCTGTATACTTGGTTGTGACCGAGAATTTCGTTCGCGGAGCCGTCTTTGTTAAATTTGCCAATGCGCGGTTTAAGAAGAACTGTAGCCGCGAAAGCCGCCAATGCGCCCGTTAAGTGTACGACTGTGGAGCCTGCATAGTCCTGCGCGCCGTCTTTCGCCAACCAGCCGCCGCCCCAGATCCAGTGCGCGACAACCGGATAAATAACCGCCGTGAACAGAACCGTGAATACGAGGTAGGAAGACAATTTCGCGCGTTCTGCGAATCCGCCCCATGCAATGCTGAGCGAGATTGCGGCAAACGCCAACTGGAATAGGAAGAAAATCGTCGACGGATAGCTAGCCCCTTCGTCCGCTACGATAGAAGGATTGAAGAAGAAATCGCCGATGCCGATGAACTTGCTTAAGCCAGTATCCGCATTGTCTGCACCGAACGTGAAGCCATATCCGACAGCCCAGTAAATCAAGGAACAAAGACCTAACGTAAAGATCGTCTTGCCAGCAACGTGACCGGCGTTCTTCATGCGGGTCGAGCCGGACTCGAGCAATATGAATCCGCCTTGCATCAGAATAACCAGCACCGCCGAGACCATGATCCACAGGGCATTCAGCCCCATATTTAGTTGTGCTGCTGATGGATCATCCGCATACGATAATGCCGGGAATAATAAGGCTAAAGCTCCTAATGATACTAATGTTTTTTTGACCACGACGACCACTCCCTTAATGTAATGTTACCTGACACATGAGGAAAGACTTAATGTCATTATAGTCAGAACAGTATATTTTGACAATAACCTTTTTGACAAAGTGCAAATAAATTCTAACGTTCGTGTCTTTTTTATTTGTTAATGTTAAGTTATTTCTCACAAATAGCTAAAAAATCAATCGAGTGGACAAAGATCTTTCGTCTTTTCCTGCTTGATTGGGTTGTTGTACATCCCGATAGCATCTTTATAGATGATGTAAACAGGGTTTACATGTTAGGTTTTTAAGTTGTAAATCGTTCCAAAAGCATCACGTTTGACTGTATGGTTGATTTTTCGGTATCATAATATAGATAAGTAATCATGTGCCTGAAAGAAGGTGAGGACATGGCAGAGAAACCGCTATACCGTATTGGCGAATTATCCAAGCTCGCTGGCGTAAGCGCGCGTACCATCGATTTTTACACATCATCCGGTCTTATCGCTCCCGAATCCCGTTCCGCCAAAAACTACCGCTTATACAGCGACGACACGTTAGAGCGACTCAAACGTATCGAACAAATGAAGAAGGACAAATATTCTCTAGATGAGATCAGAGCCAAAATCGACAGCTGGCAAAAAATTTCGCCGGACGAACATGTCTCGAGTAAGCTTACAGACCTCCAGCTTCGTCTAGAGCAGCTGCAGCGCGAAGTGAAGGAGCTTGAACCCGTACTTAATCAATTGAAGCCGAAACAAGCGCAGCAAGTGTTTAAACGGATCGTCCCTTCGACCGCCGCATGCGTTGAAGCACTCATGCTGTTGATGAACAAGAGCGGATTCATGTAACGTCTGGGTAGGCACAGCTGACACTATCATAATGGAGGTATACACGCATGTTCTTTCATCCAATGGACTTCCTCATCCTTATTGCCTTTGCCGTCTCCATATGGGCTCAATTTCGCGTACGCGGCACATTTAACCGCTGGTCCGAAGTCCCCGCTTCAAGCGGGCTAACCGGCTACCAAGCCGCCAGACGCATGCTGGACAACAACGGACTTCATCACATTCCGGTAGAACCGGTGCCCGGCACACTTTCCGATCACTACGACCCGATTCATCGGGTTGTGCGGCTGTCGGAACCGGTATATTACGAGCATTCCATCTCAGCGATCTCTGTTGCCTGTCATGAAGTCGGCCACGCCATCCAGCACAGCGTGAGCTATCCAATGCTAGTGCTTCGTCACCGTATTTTCCCGGTCGTTAACATTGCTTCCGGTATCGCACCATTCTTGCTGATCGCCGGCTTTCTCTTCCAGGCAACAGGACTTCTCGGCCTGGGGATCGTGTTTTTCTCCGTCGCGGTCGCGTTCCAGCTGATTACGCTGCCCGTTGAATTTAATGCCAGCAGCCGCGCAAGAGAGCTGATGGTTTCCGAAGGCTTCATTACGAACCAGGAAGAACGCGGCGTGGCCAAAGTTCTCAACGCCGCCGCATTGACGTACGTTGCTGCCGCGCTCATCTCGCTGCTCGAACTGCTCAAGTATGTGATGATCTTTACTTCGAACCGCGAAGAGTAATGACCCATGCATCTGCAATACAAAGAGGAAGGCCGTCATCATAATCGACGGCCTTCCTCTTTGTCATTTATCTATTGGGTTTTGAAGCGCGATAACGATTCGCCAAGCGCTTTGGAGACGGTCTCCAGCTTCTCCGACAGGTTCACAAGCCCTGCAGCAATGTTCGTCTGCTCGCTGCTTAACGATGCGACTTCTTCCGATGTCGCCGAGGACTCCTCCGCGACCGCGCTCACATTGCTCATCGCTTCATTGAGTACCTGCTGCGAATGCTCCAGCTTACCGATCGCTTCAGTCACGTCGTTCAGACTCCCGATGAATTGCGCCATTTGCCCATGAACGCCCGTGAATATCGCATCCGCTTCTTTAACGGACACAATCTGCTCTTGGAACATCGGGTAGGCGGTAGATAACACGCTTACCGTTTGCTCGATTTCGTTCTGGATTGTCACCGTGATTTGTCCGACGACATCGATCGACTGTCTGGACTGATCCGCCAATTTCCGAATTTCATCCGCGACGACCATGAATCCTTTACCGGCTTCGCCGGCTCTCGCCGCCTCGATGGCCGCGTTAAGGGATAGAATGTTCGTCTGCTTCGTCAAACTTTGCAGAACCTCGAGAATCTTGCGAATGGAATCCGTGCTTTCTTGCAGCTTCTCGACCTTCTCGACCATGGAACGCGTCATCTCTTCAGTCGTGCTCGTCTTATCGATGAGCAATTTCATATGGTCGGTTCCCTGCATGCTGGAGAGCTCTACTTCGCGCGCCGCCGACGACATTAGGGAATTGCTCGCTAATACTTGCTTCATCTGAATCTCGATTTCGCCGGTCAAATCCGTCCCCCGCTCGGCTTCGATCGCGAGACTTGTCGCGCCGCTGGCAATCTCTTCCGTAGCTGAAGCGATTTCCTTCGCCGAGGTGGACGTCTGACGAGACGCTTCTGCAAGCTCACCAGCTGTCATTAACACATCCTGCGCAGATTGTGTTGTCTGATGGACGAGCCCCGTAATTTGGGTCATCATTTGATTGAAGCTGTTCGAAAGCTGCCCAATCTCATCCTTGCTCTTAATCGAGGAACGAACCGACAGGTTGCCGCGCTCTCCTTCATTCATGAGATTGCGAAGCTGGACGAGTGGTCTTGCAACAATGCGAATGACGAACAAACCAATACCGATCGCCAGCAGTGCCGCGACAGCTGCAATGATCCACGTCGTCGTACGAATAGTTCCCGCATCTTTCACCAATTGTTCAACCGGAACCGTGCCGAGCAGCCTCCAATTATCCACTGCATCGAATTGATCATAGATGGCAAGCACTTCATGGCCGGCATGATCCGTACCATCCATGGAGCCGCCCTTCGCGGCTTGTCCTTCCGCAGGAAGCTTAACCGCAGAAGCTTGTCCCACTAGGGTAATGTCGCTGTCGTAGACGATCGCGCTATTCATATCCACGATGGAGATTCGGCTTCCATCTCCGATTTTCAGGTCCGCTAGCTGAGCCGCCAAGTGATCCACGCTGTATTCCATGACAAGAACGAAATCACCTTTGCTGGTGATCGTATTTTTGATTAACCGGGCTGCAGCGAATGTGGGCACATTTCCTTGCTGACTAAGCCCTTTCGGCTGAACCGGCAGCCATTTCAGCTTGCCATCTAACTCGACCACTTCTTTAAACCAAGCCTCACCCTGCGACTCGGACAATGAAGCACCTACCGAGATCGGCGGAATATCGCCCTTAATGGCAACCAGATTCGTGTTCACGATCGAATCGTTGCCAACCACGTACATTTGCAGCACTTTGCTGATCTCTTGCGTCGCTTGGAATCGCTCGTATGTATCTTCGGAATTGATCATGGCGTCGATGTTTCGCTGCACCGTTGTATCGAGCATGATCTGCATCGTCATATCTTCATAGTTCTGGAACATCAGGTCGAGCTTGCCCGCCGCTTGGTTGATCGCGACTTCTGTCGACTCCGACACTTTGTCTTTGATAATCGATTTGGATGTGGAATAGGAGAACAAACCAACTGCTAACACACATACGACGATCGCAATAAAGATAATTAAAAACAACTTCAATCCAACGGATTGCAAACGAATACGGTTTCTCATAATGGCCCCCTTGTTCTGATTGAGGTTGCTGTATAAGTAAAGCGTTTACAAGAACAATTCTTCTGTAAACCGACTGCTTATCTGCAATTACACAACCGGGAAATGTTCGCGCTGTTCATCCTTCCGTCCGTGATCTTTAGTTGTGGTCGTTCAGCGGTCGCTCCTCTTGTCTGTAGAATCGGTAAGGATAGTCCTTCCTTACCGTACAAAGTTATCCTTATCCATATTTGTCGGCTTTGTTGCGTTAAAACTTTATAGCAAAAACAATTAGCACGAAAAAAACTCCTCTCCGGTTAACTACGACCGGAAAGGAGTATGCTAAGGTGTACAGACTACGGGCGTATCCGTTTGCGCATCATATCCATCGGTTGTACCGGGTGATCGCATTTCATGACGATCGGCTGCAGCGGATGGCGCGCCGCATCCAACTTGTTGCCTTCTTCGTCGGTAATTTCGCCGACGAGTTGCTTGAAGCCCGTACCGTTCGGACCGAAAAATTCAATCTCTTGGCCCGGCTTGAAATGGTTGCGCTGCTGAATGACCGCAAGACCTGTCGCCTCGTCATAAGACAGCACGACGCCGGCAAAATCATAAGGCGCCGCTTTATCCTCCGGTCCGTAAATATGATCCTCCGCGCCAGGCGTGTCGTAGAAAAATCCCGAGTTGAGCGGACGGTTGGCAGCTTTCTGAATATCGTGCAGCCACTCTTCCTTTAGCTCGTAATTGTCTGGATCAGCCATATACGAATCGATTGCTTGACGATAGGCATGTACAACAGTCGCCACGTAGTGCAAACTTTTCATGCGGCCCTCGATTTTGAAGCTGTCGACACCGACCTCGATAAGATCCGGAATGTTCTCCAGCATGCACAAGTCTTTGGACCCCATTGTAAACTGGTCTTCGTCCATGCCATACACTTGAATATCGTCCTCATACAGGTCATACTTCCAACGGCAAGATTGGCAGCAGCCGCCGCGGTTCGAATCGCGATCCGTGAAGTGGTTCGAAAGCACGCAGCGCCCGGAGTACGACGAGCACATTGCCCCATGGATAAACGCTTCGATCTCAACATCGACGTTCGCTTTAATCTCGGCAATCTCTTCCAGACTAGCTTCGCGCGCGAGTACGACGCGTGGCATGCCTTCGTCTTTCCAGAATTGCACGGCCTGCCAGTTCATTGTCGATTGCTGCGTGCTGACGTGTACCTCCAGCTTAGGCGCGACGCGTTGAGCCGTCTCCATAATAATCGGATCGGCCGCGATAATCGCCGCGATCCCGGCCTCTTCCAGACCACGCAAGTAGTCTTCAAGCCCTGCCAAGTCTTCGTTATGGGCATAAATATTCGTCGCAACGAACACCTTCGCTCCGTAACGAGCGGCGAATTCTACGCCTTCTTTCATTTCGTCGAACGTAAAGTTGTCCGCATTCGAACGCAGCCCGTAATGCTGGCCGCCGATATATACCGCATCCGCCCCATAATGGACGGCGAATTTAAGTTTCTCCAGATTGCCTGCCGGAGCAAGCAGCTCAGGCCGGTCCAGACGGTGACGTTTTCCCGTGAAACGCGGTTTCGTCTTCGTTGCCATGGCCGTGCACCTCCTGATTGTGTTTCGCGATGGTGTCGGATCGTCGCCGATCAATACACTTGTTCTTTATAGAAGAACCCATAGGATAACTCGCGATTCGGATCTTGTAAAGCTTGAATTGCTTCCAGCAACGACTCATTAAAGCGATAACCTGCCGGGTCAGCCGAATAAGCATCGATTGCCGCTCGATAAGCCCGAATCACCGTTTCGTTATATTCGCTCGATTTGAGCAATGTTTCGATGCTGAGGCTGTCGATACCCGCTTCCATGAGCTCGTGCAAATTCTCGATCATGCACAGATCATCGGAGCTCATGATATGCGTTCCGTTGTCGTCTTCGTAGATGGGATACCGCTCGTTTGGACGCTCGGCTTCCATGAGGTAAAGCCCTTCTTCGATTGTGCCTTGCGGAACGCCGTTCCCAGGCAAGTGGACCGGTTGCTCCGCCAGGCCTTCTTGCTGGTGTTCGACATAGTTGCGCACGAGCGGACGTTTCGAATGATAGATGTTCGTCAAGCCATGAACCTGCACCTGAACTTCAAGCGTCGATTTGGCCTTTATCTCCAGCACCTGCTCCATGTTAAGCTCCCGCGCAGTAATAAACCGCGTGGCGCCGCGTCTTCCCCAGTATTCCGCCGTGGCGTAGTTCGTGGATGTCATCTCCGCGTTCCAATGCAGCGGCAATCCAGGGGCTTCGGTACGTGCCGTCATCAGCACAGCCGGGTCCCCGAATACGATCGCGTCGACGCCTGCTTCTGCAACCTGTTTGACGTAGGCAGGGAGCGTTCGAACCGTATTATTATCCATAACGTTATTCAATGCCGCATATATCTTAATATCGCGGGGTTTCGCATATTCCACCGCTTCCGCTATCTGTTCTACCGTGAAATCGCCCGGGAGGCGAACGCCGTAACGGGATTCCCCGATGACGAATGCGTCAGCCCCGGCATCCGCGAACCGCTTCAATTCTTCCAGTGAAGTAGCGCTTGCTAATAGTTCGGGTTTCGTTGCCATTGTGCGCCCTCCTTATCTCTTTTACTTCTGCGCCATCTCGTTGCTCTTGCGAATATTTCGATTATGCTCGTTGAAAGTGCGCGCGAACAAGTGCTCGTTGGAACCGTCTTTCTTCGTGACATAGAACAGGTATTCAGAAGTCTCCGGATAGAGCGCAGCCTCGATCGACTTCAAGCTTGGCGACGCGATCGGTCCGGGTGGCAGCCCATTCACCTTGTATGTGTTGTACGGACTTTCCACTTCAAGGTCTTTCTCCATCAAACGTTCTTTTTGCTTATCGAGCAAATATTGGACGGTCGCATCGATCTGCAGCGGCATTTTGGCCTTAAGACGGTTGTAGATCACGCCCGCTACCAGCCCGCGCTCCTTATCCACGACGACTTCACGTTCGATCAGCGATGCGATGGTCATCAGTTCATGGAAATTAACCCCCTGCTCCTTCATGGCCTCTTCCCATTCTTCCGGCAAGGCGACCAGCTTGCGATCGAGCTCCTTCAGCATGCGGTCCATAATCTCTTCCGCTGTGCTCCCCTTCTCCATCTCGTAGGTTTCCGGGAAAAGGTACCCTTCCAACCGATGCTTCAAGTTCTTGTTGTCCGGGATGGCGCGAATCGCTTCGACATCCTCCCATTTGCTTGTCCCGTCCGCCAGCGCGAGGAATGCGTCCCGATTAACAAGCCCATCCTTGCTCAGCGTGTCCGCGATCTGCTCGATCGTGAATCCTTCCGGTATGGTAAAGCGAATCGTCTCGGCTTGCACCGTTTCGCCTGCATTCAATTTCGCGATAACCGCGTCGATCTCCATGCCGGGAGCTAATTCGTACGTTCCCGCTTGGAAACGCGATCCTTCATCTTTATAACGCAGATAATATTTGAAAATAAACCCGTCCCGGATAATGCCCTGATCTTCCAGTACTTGCGCAAACTCGAACGGCGACATCCCGTTCTCCAAGACCACTTCTCGAACGTCGCCCGTTGAAGTCGGACGCAAACCGTTCCAAATATAAAAAGCAATGCTTGCTGCAATTAGAATAAAGAGTCCAAAAAGCGAAGTAATGACCCACAGCGTAATCCGTGCTTTCGACGGACCTCTGCGTGCGTTACGTCCCCTGTCTGGCGCTCCTTGAATAGGCTGCTTCTGATAATCCAAGCTTAGGTCCTCCATTTCGGATGCGGTACGGGTAGCAAAAGACTGAAGTGGCTTCAAACACCGTGGAAAAGGGACGGCCTTAGCCGCCCCTGCTTTCCAAGCATGTTCAAATCACAGATCGATCAGATCGCCGTGCAGCGAGCTCCCCATGATCTTAGGGCCGCTCTTCTCCGGCGAACAGTAAATCGTCATAAGCTTCGGCTGCTTCTTCCCATTCGTCCTCGTCGTCGATCGACTCGAGCTCAGGCTCTCCGCCTTCTTCCTGGACGATCCGGAAAAACTCAACCTCGTCTTCTTTACGCATCGCCGCAGTCTGAAGACCGGCATACATACGTTCGCCGAGTCTAAATTCAGCCGCGATGAAAAATGGTTCCGCTCCGCCGTCCTCGCCGACAAGCTCGACCTCTCGGCCGTAGATTGGACCCAAAACGGATATGCGCTCAATGGTGTTCAAACGTTCAATGCTCCTTTCGGCCAACGCAAAACGTTAGTCGTTCTCGTCGATCTCGGCGAGCAGCGTGTTAAACGTTTCCTCGACCATATTCCATTCTTCCTCGTCGTCGATCGTGTACAGCTTCAGGTCATCGCCATCCTCTTCATACCGGAAAGCATATACCTCGTCTGCTTCTTCGTCTTCTTCCTCGGCATTGAGCGGAACGACCATCATATATTTTTGATCGGAGCCATCTACCTCAAATTTCATGACAACCTCGAACTCTTCCTCATTGCCGTCTTCGTCCGGAATGTAGATGATTTCTGGTTCTTCGAACTGCATGTCGTCCTTTGTCATCGTAACCCTCACCTTTTCGTTTTAGAATCGAGATAATTTTGCAAAATGAGCGTTGCCGCCATTTTGTCCACCACTAATTTTCGCTTCTTCCGGCTGACGTCTGCTTCGATGAGCGTTCGCTCGGCTGCGACCGTCGTCAACCTTTCGTCCCAAAGGTGAACGGGTAAGTTTAGCTTTTGCTGCAAGGTTTGTGCGAATGCGATGCAAATTTCGCCACGCGGACCGACGGTGCCATTCATATTTTTCGGCAAACCGACCACGATCTCGCTTACTTCATTCTCCTTCGCCAGCGCGGCGATCTCATCGAGCTCGCCGTCGTCACGCCGTTTCTGTACGACCTTTACCGGTTGCGCGGTCCAGCCGAACGCGTCGCTGACGGCGATGCCGATGTTCCGGTCGCCGTAATCAATGCCCATGACGCGCATGCGGCTTTCATCCCCTTATCGTGCTGAATGGTTTTATTGGCGGTGCTGACTTAAATACGAGCGGACGAGCTCCTCGATCAGCTCATCGCGTTCCTTCCTGCGGATGAGACTTCTGGCATTGTTATGCCGCGGAATGTATGCGGGGTCTCCGGACAATAAATAGCCGACGATCTGGTTGATCGGATTATAGTCCTTCTCCTGCAGCGCATTATAGACGGATAACAAAATGTCCTTCGAAGAAGTTTCGAGCCCCTCTGCCTTAACATCGAACTTCATTGTCCTGTCCATGGAATTCATCGCCAGCACCTCACTTTCCAAGCCGCTTAACAGCCGTTTGATATTCTTATCATATCACATTTGCCTGCGAGAGAACCAGTTCTTCGGCAATTCGGAGCGCTTCTTCCAGCTTCGACGGGTCTTTGCCTCCCGCTTGGGCCATGTCTGGTCGGCCGCCGCCGCCGCCGCCGCACACCGCCGCGGCTTCCTTGATGATTTTCCCCGCATTGAAGCCCTGCTTCACAAGTTCAGGCGATACGGATACCACCAAGTTGACCTTGCCCTCTGCAGCCGCGCCAAGTACGATTACGGCGTTCGTCACTTTCGTCTTGAGCTCATCTGCGATGCCGCGAAGCGCATCCATGTTCGGTGCGCTAACTTTGGCGGCCAGCACGCTGACGCCGCCTACCGTCTTCACCGACGACTCCAGCGAACCCGCTTCGATTCGGCTCAGCTTGCCCTGCAGCGACTCATTCTCGCGGCCGAGCTCCTTCACTTGTACATGAAGCGCTTCAATCCGCTTCGGCACGTCGGCAACATTCGATTTGAGCAGTCCAGCCGCTTGCTTGAGCAGGTCCAGCTGGCTTTCGATATACTCGTACGCATGCTGTCCCGTTACCGCCTCAATCCGGCGCACGCCAGATCCGATGCCGCTCTCGCCGAGCAGCTTGAACAACCCGATCTGAGCTGTATTCGTCACGTGACATCCGCCGCACAGCTCGATGCTGTAATCCCCGACGCGCACGACGCGCACGGATTCTCCGTACTTCTCGCCGAACAGCGCCATTGCGCCCATCGCTTTTGCTTCGCCGATCGGCATCGTGCTGATCTGAAGCGGCGTTCCGAGCCAAATTTGCTCGTTCACGCGGCGCTCGATGTCGGCTAATTCCTCTGGGCTGATCCCGCCGAAATGCGAGAAGTCGAAACGAAGACGGTCCGGTTCAACGAGCGATCCCGCTTGGTTGACATGTTCGCCGAGAACATCCTTCAGCGCGCGATGCAGCAAGTGCGTCGCCGTATGGTTCTTGATGATCGCTTCACGTGTTCGTGCCGTAACAGCCGCGCGCACGGTCGCTCCCGTCTGAAGCGTGCCGCTTTCGACGATGCCATGATGAACCGTTTGACCGTGAGGGGCTTTGGTAACATCCTCGACTTGCAGCACGAATCCGTCGCCGACGATCGTGCCTTTGTCCCCGATCTGACCGCCGCTCTCCGCGTAGAATGGCGTGCGGTCGAGCAGCACGAGCACGCGTGCACCTTCTTCGGCAGTGTCGACGAGCGCGTTGCCGTCCACGATTGCTTTCACGACGGCACCGTCTAAGATTAGGTCGTTATAGCCGACGAATTCAGACTTCTCCGTATAGTCGGCTAATGGACCGCCTTGGACGTTCATGCTGCCAGTATCTTGGCGTGCCGCGCGGGCGCGTTCACGCTGCGCGTCCATGGCTGCATCAAAGCCTGCGCGGTCGACCGTGAATCCTTGCTCTGCCGCGTAATCTTCGGTCAAGTCGAACGGGAACCCATACGTATCGTATAATTTGAACGCATCTTGACCGCCGATTTCCGTTTGACCCGCTTGACGGGCAAGTTTGACCAGATCCGCCAGAAGCGCCAATCCATCGGACAACGTCTCGTGGAAACGCTCTTCTTCCGTGCGGATGACCTTCGCGATAAATTCGCGCTTGTCCACCACTTCCGGGTAGTACACGCCCATAATGTCGCCTACGATGCCGACAAGTTCGAACAGGAACGGACGGTCTACGCCCAGCGTTTTGCCGTAACGAACCGCACGGCGAAGCAACCGGCGAATGACGTAGCCGCGTCCTTCGTTGGACGGCAGGACGCCGTCGCCGACTGCGAACGCCACGGTGCGGATATGATCGGCGATGACTTTGAACGCCACGTCGTGGTCTGCGTTCACTTTGTAGCGAACGCCTGCAATCTCGCACGTCCGCTCGATGATCGGCATGAACAAGTCCGTGTCGAAGTTCGAGTCCACGTCTTGCAAAATCGAAGCCAAACGTTCGAGACCTGCGCCCGTATCGATATTCTTGTTCGGAAGCGGCGTGTAGCTGCCGTCTTTATTATGATTATATTGCGAGAACACGAGATTCCATACTTCCAGGAAGCGCTCGTTCTCGCCGCCCGGCCAGCATTCCGGATCGTTCAGATCGCCATATTTGTCGCCGCGGTCGTAGAAAATCTCGGTACACGGACCGCACGGACCTTCGCCGATATCCCAGAAGTTCTCCTCGAGCTTGTAGATGCGCTCCGCGGGCAGGCCGATTTTCTCGTTCCAGTACCGGAAAGCCTCTTCATCTTCTGGATATACGGTTACGGACAGACGGTTAGGATCAAATCCGATGTACTTCGGATCGGTCAGAAACTCCCATGCCCACGTGATGACTTCCTCTTTGAAATAATCGCCGATCGAGAAATTGCCGAGCATCTCGAAAAACGTATGGTGACGGCGAGTCTTGCCGACGTTCTCGATATCGTTGGTGCGAATGCATTTCTGCGAGTTGGCGATTCGCGGATTGTCCGGAATAACCCGGCCGTCAAAATAGGACTTCAGCGGCGCCATACCCGCGTTGATCCAAAGCAGAGACGGATCGTTATGCGGCACAAGCGACGCGCTCGGCTCGATTTTGTGTCCCTTGCTCTCGAAGAAAGCAAGCCATTTGGAACGGATTTCAGCAGCTTTCATGTTCTTCATGCCTCCAGTGACGTAAATAGTTACGGTGACGCGCAAAAAGTAAAGGAAAATTAAACTGAACGCGCTACGCAAGAGTGAAGCTCTTCCGATCGCTGTTGTTCACGGATTCCTAGATTGAATTGAAAGCTGATGGAATCCGTTCACAAAGGCGAACGCTTCGCTTCTCCAGACGCCTCACTTTTTCTCCGCTTTAGTTTTAATTTGTCTCTATTACTTGTTTGCTTGAATGATGAAAAAACAAAAAACGCCCCTGTCTATAACAGGGACGATCATTCGCGGTACCACCCTGGTTATTGCCGTCTCCACCCCACAACGGGAAGGAGGAGGCAATCTCCTCTATGGACGCTAACGGGTCCAGCCGGTGGAGTTCTTCCACTCTCCGAAACGAGCTTTCCGCCATTCTTCTTCATTGAAACTTTCACAGCCAACGCGGTCGAATTCATGCCGCGAAGAAGTTTCATCTCTGGTTGAAGGGCTATGACGTACTTCATGTTTCATCGCCGATTTAACGCTATGAACGACAATCGTCTACTTTTTAGTATATCGGTATTTCATCCCAGCTGTCAAATCATACGATCTTCCGCCTGACGTAGTAGGCGAACATATGCTGGACGACCACTTTAGCCGCTGCAAAAATCGGAACCGCCAGGATCATGCCGACAATGCCTGCCAACTCTCCCCCGACGAGCAGCACGAATATGATCGAAAGCGGATGCATATGCAAAGTTCGGCCGACCACCTGGGGCGAGATGACATTCCCCTCTAGAATCTGGCAGAGGGTATTGATCACGGCTACCAGCAGCATCATTTTGAACGAGATTGTAGAGGCTACCACGAGCGCTGGCGCCGCGCCGATGAACGGCCCCAAGTACGGAATAATGTTCGTGACCGCCACAATGCTCGCGAGCAGCAGCGGGTACGGAAGGCCAATGATCCAATACCCCAAGTAGGCTAATCCCCCGACGATTACGCAGACGAGAAATTGTCCTCGAATATAGCTGCCGAGCGCGGCGTCGATATCTTTGAGCATGCGAACGGCGTGCTTTCGATGAGGCTTGGGCACGTACGTCAAAATCGTTCGCTCGAACACTTCGAAATCCTTCAAAATGTAGAACGCCAAAAACGGAATAATGAACGCGATGAAGACAACGTTCAACATAGCTCCGATATTGTTGATGAAAGAAAATACGGCCTCCGTCGCCATTTTCTCCAACTTGTATAGTGAATGATTGATGCTCCCTCGGAAGCTCTCCGGTAGATAGGAGGAATTGTTTAAGTCGTTGACCAAACTGTGCGCCCGCATCGTCAAATCCGGCATATGGTGGTTCAATTCCTGCAGCTGCTCCATGAACATCGGAATGGCGTTGATCAGTATGACGGCAAGCGAGGCGCAGAACACGGCATAGATGAGCAAAACGGCGACCGTTCGGGGCACCTTGCGCTCATGGAGCAGGCTTACGATTGGATTGAGAACGTAGGAGATGATCATCGCGATCAAGAATGGCGCAAAGATCGCCTTCAGGAACGAGTATACGTGCACGATGATCGGCTTCACGAGCAGCAGCAAATAGAGGGCGACCAGCCCCAAAATCAAAAACACGAGCCCCCGGAACATACGGCTGTTCGTCAATCGTTCCATCGCTTTCCCTCACCTCTTCCCGCACACGCAGTTTGTACAAGTATATGTACATCCTTCCGGTTTCATCCCCTATCGAGAATGCGCGGCCTTGAAAGCGGGAAACGGCAAAAAAGGCGGTCTCCGCCAAAGGGAAACCGCCTCTTAGGTTCATCGTTATTAATTCGCGTGCACTTGAGTGATCTCGTCTTCGAAGAAGAGATCGTCGAGCGAGCTCAGCGTGCCGTCCTCTTCTACTTGAAAGACGGACATTTTGTCGCCATTCACAGTCAGTTCGATAAAGCAGCCCCAGCAATAGAACTGGTGGGAACCGATTTTGCCAATGTCTTTCGAGTTGCAGTTGGGACATCTCATCATACATTTCTCCCTATATCCGAATCAGAAGCTGCGACGGGCTCCAGCAGCAGCTCGCTGCCGGCCGGAACGATGATCGCATCATTGCCGAGCATGACGGTGTCGGGATCCTTCGGAACGGGCAGCCACTTGCGGCCATCCATAATATCCGCTATAAAACCGTCGGTTAGCTCATAGCCTACTATTTGTGTACCCTGTAAATCACTAAAATAAACATCGGAGACGCGTCCAAGCTGTTCGCCGTCCACCGTGACGACCATCAGGTCCTTCAAGCGAACGGGTCCGTTATGAAAAGAACGGCTTACATCGGCTTTGCCGGCATGGCTGACGGCCGCAATGCTTGCAATCAGCACCGCATCTTCGCCGCACTTGACGACGTCCGTCCACAAGACGGATTTCATGGCGGTCAAAAAGCGCCGGCCCGCGTCGAGCACGATCCCGGAAAGCTGCCAATGTTCGTCGAACCAGGCATCCTTCACGTGACCTACCTGCTTACCCGATTGAAGCTCCAATACGGGAAGACCGATGACATGTTGAAGTTTAATCACGGCGACTGGAGTCCTCCTAGGCGTTAGTACGGGCGCGATTCAGAAAAGTTGCAATTTTCTCGCTTGCCCGCTCGAGTTCCTCCAAAGTATTCCCCAAACCGAAACTAAACCGGACGGCGGACGTTAAACGCGCTTCGGGAAGTCCCATGGCGATCAGCACGTGCGACGGCTCAATTGCCCCAGCCGTGCAGGCCGAGCCTCCGGATACGGCAATACCAGCCAAATCAAAATTCATGAGCAAAGTCTCGGTGTCAGAGCCGATAAAGCTGAGATTCGCAATGTGAGGCAGCGTCTGGGACAGGTGGCCGTTCACCGCGATCCGTTCAGCGCCATAAGCGGTTTTCATACGTTCTATCCAATTAAGACGAAGCATGTCCAGAAAAAGTTTCTTCTCCGTCAAGGAATTCACAGCAAGCTCGGCGGCTTTCGCAAAACCTGCCGCACCAGCGAGATTCTCGGTTCCCGCCCGGCGCTTGCGCTCCTGAGAGCCGCCGAATAACAGAGGTTCAAACGGAAGGTGTTTCGCTATATACAAAGCGCCAATCCCTTGCGGACCGTTGATTTTGTGCGCGGAGAAACTCATCAAATCCACAGGCAGCGTCTTCAGATCGATCGGAATCGAACCGAGCGCCTGCACCGCGTCCACATGAAACGGGATACCGCGTTCGCGCGCAATCGCTCCGATCGCTTCGATCGGCTGTATCGTTCCCGTCTCGTTGTTCGCGTACATGACGGTAATAAGCGCCGTATCCGGACGAATCGCAGCCTCGACATCGGAAGGCGATACGAGACCGAATGCATCGACCGAAAGCACAGTAAGCTCAAATCCTTCCTTCTGCAGCGATTCGCATGTCCGTAATACGGCATGATGTTCGACCGAAGAAGTAATGATGTGAGCTTTTCCTTGTTTATCCATCGCCCTTGCCACGCCGGTGATCGCGGTGTTATCGCTCTCGGTACCGCCTGACGTAAAATACAGCTCATTCGGCGCGCAGCCAACCACAGCGGCGATCCGCTCTCTCGATCGGCCAAGCAGCGCTTTGGCCGCGCGTCCAAAGCTATGTGTACTCGAGGCGTTCCCGAATGTCTCTTTATAGACAGTCATCATCGCATCGGCTACATCGGGATGAAGCGGCGAGGATGCAGCATGATCGAAATAGATACGTTCCATAAACATTCCGTCCTTACAAAAGGCCCGGCTGGATACCGGACCGCTGTTAGTTTGCTAGATGTAGAACATATAGGAGTCCTGCGATCCTTCTTCTTTGTACTTGATCAAATCCTCGAGCGTCGTCGAGTCAAGCACTTCGGCAATACTATCGCGGATACGCAGCCACAGATTGCGCTTGGCCGGATCGTCCTCTTCCGTAAAATCCACAGGCGATATCGGCCCTTCCAGAATACGGATGACATCCCCTGCCGTGATCGACTCCGGCGTCCGCGAGAGAATATAGCCGCCATACGCCCCGCGAATGCTCTTCACTAATCCCGCATTGCGAAGCGGCGCGATCAATTGCTCCAAATAATGCTCCGATAAACCGTTACGCTCAGCAATGCTCTTGAGCGAGGTCGGGCCTTCGCCGAACTTGGCGGCAAGCTCCATCATAATCGTCAATCCGTAACGGCCTTTAGTCGATATCTTCAACTATGACACCTCTTCTTTCGATCCCGAACATGCAGATGTGGAGATCAATTCATGTCTTCACCATAACCATCATAAAACTTGGTATTCCCATATCATATCTATGTTAACATATCCTCGAGCGTTTTGGTTAAAAAAGCATGACATTCTCATGAAAAATACGTTTCAAGTATGCTACAATAGAGAAACTTGCGGCGCGGGGCGAAAGTCCCGCCCGTTTTATCATAGAAGGTGGTGTGCATTGTACGATGAGTCAAGATAACAGCAAAATCCGGATCGTCGTCGGCATGTCCGGCGGCGTCGATTCTTCCGTGACCGCCCTATTGCTGAAACAGCAGGGTTATGACGTGATCGGCATATTCATGAAAAACTGGGACGACACCGACGAGTTCGGCCACTGCACGGCCGAAGACGACGCGGAGGACGTGCGCCGCGTGTGCGAACAGATCGGCATTCCCTACTATACGGTTAACTTCGAACAAGCCTATCACGACAAAGTATTCGCCTACTTCCTGGATGAATACCGCCGCGGCCGCACCCCGAACCCGGACGTCATGTGCAACCGCGAAATCAAATTCGGCGATTTCTTGAAGAAAGCGCTCGATCTGGGCGCCGACTATTTGGCTACCGGCCACTATGCCCGAGTAGAGCGCAATGCCGACGGAACGACCCGCCTGCTTCGCGGCGTGGACGGCAATAAGGATCAAACTTACTTCCTTCACGCGCTCGGACAAGACCAGCTGGCCAAGGCCATGTTCCCGATCGGTCATCTGCCCAAGCCTGAAGTTCGCCGTCTGGCGGAAGAAGCCGGACTTGCGACGGCCAAGAAGAAAGACAGCACCGGCGTGTGCTTCATCGGCGAACGTAATTTCAAGACATTCCTTAGCGGATATTTGCCTGCCCAACCTGGCCCGATGATTGATCTGGTGACTGGCGAGGAGAAGGGCCGACACGACGGTCTCATGTACTACACGCTGGGTCAGCGTCAAGGTCTCGGCATTGGCGGATCTGGTACGGGCGAGCCCTGGTTCGTCGCCTCCAAAGATTTGAAAGAAAACATTCTGTATGTCGTACAAGGCGACAAGCACCCTAGCCTTTACTCCTATGCCTTGACTGCAACCGGCGTCAACTGGATAGACGGGGCGCTGCCGGAAGGCTCCATCCGATGTACGGCCAAATTCCGTTACCGTCAGCCGGACCAAGGCGTCACGATTACGTTCCGCCCGGACGGCGAGACGGCCGACGTTGTCTTCGACGCCCCGCAGAAAGCGATCACGCACGGACAAGCGGTCGTCTTTTATGACGGCGATGTCTGCTTGGGCGGCGGTACGATCGATCAAGTGCAATTCGAACCGCAAGCTTAATTGCTGCATAACGAAAGGCAGATCCTTTTGAGGGATCTGCCTTTTTTTGGTTTGAAGTCATATGATCGATGAACAATGAATGCCGGTTCCCATCAGCTTGCTCAGCCGGTCTCCGCCTGCAGCCCGCCAGAGCCGGTGTCAAGTCGGTTGCCCTGCTTGCGAAGCAGGATACGGGATATTCGCAGATGATCTGTCTCTTCGATAATAAATTCCAAGCCGTTCGGCAGCCCGATCCGCTGATTGCGTGTCGGCGGAATCTCGATCTGCGAGTACAGCCATCCGCCGATCGTATCGTAATCGTCGGTCTCGATATCCAGACCGAAATAGCTGTTCACTTCCTCGATCAGCATCAAACCGTTGATCGAATGGGTTGAATCGTCGCGGCGCTCGATATCCGGGCGTTCTTCGTCGAATTCGTCCTGAATCTCGCCGACAATCTCTTCCATAATGTCTTCCAACGTAACCAGACCGCTCGTTCCGCCGTATTCATCGATAAGAATCGCGATTTGCGTCTTCTTCTTCTGCATTAGCTTGAGCAGCGTGCTGATCTGCATGGATTCAGGCACGGTCGTGATCGGCCGCAGAATCGAGTGCACGTCCGTCACACCCTGGGCCGCATATTTCAGCATATCTTTGATATGGACGAAGCCGACGATATTGTCCTTGTCTCCGTCGCACACCGGGTAGCGCGTATGCATCTCGCGCAGCGCGATTTCTTTGTTCTCCGCGAACGGGAGATTCGTATATAAGCAGGTCATTTCCGTGCGCGGAATCATGATTTCCCTTGCGTTCGTCTCCGCGAAATCGAAAATATTGTCCACGAGCGTTAGTTCCGTATTATTGATGAGACCGGACTTGTGGCTTTCTTTCATGAGAATTCGGATCTCTTCTTCTGTATGAGCCGAGTCATGTTCGCCCGCAGGCTCGATCCCGATCAGCTTCAATATCCTGTTAGCGGTGCCATTGAGAAACCATATGAACGGATACATGATTTTGTGAAAAACGATGAGCGGCATAGCGGTCCACAGTGTAACCTGTTCCGATTTGCGGATCGCAACCGTCTTCGGCGCCAATTCTCCCAGCACGATATGCAGCAGCGTAATGACGGAGAACGCAATAATGAACGCGATGGTGTGAATGAGCGCATCTCCGAAATTCAACTTCCGAAGAATCGGTTCGATTGCATCCGCGATCGCGGGCTCCCCGATCCAGCCAAGGCCGAGCGAAGCGAGCGTGATGCCTAACTGGCAAGCGGACAGATACGCGTCCAAGTTCGTAGTTACGTTGGATGCGAACCGCGCGCGCTTGTTGCCGTCCAATACGAGCGTATCGATTCGGCTGATTCGAACCTTCACCATCGCAAACTCGGCCGCGACGAAAAAGCCGTTCAAAAAGACAAGCACGAAAATCAACATTCCATTCAACCATATGGGTAACGGGTCACTCAAGAAACTCCTGCCAACCGAGTGCCAGATGCGTGCGGCGGTCGGTGACAGGTACACCTCCTTTTGGATAAAAAAATGTAGGTTAGGGCCATAATATAAGATTAGACGAATCCAGCATCCCGCGTCAAACCGCGGGAACGGTGCGTCTGCCCCGAAATCGGTTCGTAACCTATGTTTATTCGGTAAAGGTCGGCCATTATGCGCCGATTACTCCCCTTTGCTCACGTTTATGTCCCGCTCCTGCTACTTACCGACGCGTTTCGCTTGATTTTGCCGGATCTTGTCCTCTGTCCCCTGTGCGGTCGCCTTGTAGAACTGCTTGCCATCAAGTCGGTCCGGCAAATATTGCTGTTTCACGTAATGACCCGGAAAATCATGAGGATATTGATAGCCGACATGGCCAAGGCGCTGTGCACCGCTATAGTGCGCGTCGCGAAGATGAAGCGGCACTTCCGCTGTGCCGATTGATTCGATCGCGGTCATAGCGCTCCCGATGGCTAATGCGGCGGCATTGGATTTGGGACTCTCCACGGCGAACAAGATTGCCTGGGCGATATTGTATTTGGCCTCCGGCCAGCCAATCTTGTGGTACGCGTCCATTGCCGTTACCGCCTGCACCATCGCTTGCGGATTCGCAAGGCCGATATCCTCGCTGCATGCGACGATCAACCGTCTTAAGAACGTCATCGGGTCCATGCCCAGCCGCTCAACGGCATATAAGAACCAGAACAACGCCGCGTCGCTCGAACCGCGGACGCTCTTATGGAATGCGGAGAGCACGTCATATTGCGTCGACTCGTCCGCGCGAATCGTCGGCTTGCGAATCGATTCTTCGGCGACAGCCAGCGTCACATGCACCGATCCATCCGGCTGCGACGGCGTCGTGACCGCGGCCAGCTCAATCGCATTGAGCGCGCGGCGGATATCGCCACCGGCCATATTTGCGATATGCTCGAGCGCTTCCTCTTCAACCGTGATATCCATGAAGCCCAATCCCCGGCTCTTATCCGCAATCGCCCGTCGCATCGCAGTCATCGCGTCATGACGCGTCAACGCCTCGAGCTGAAATAAGGTGGAACGGGACAAGAGCGCCCCGTTGACATAATGGAACGGATTCTCCGTCGTCGCCCCGATAAAAATGATAATGCCTTGTTCAACGGCCGGCAGCAGCGCGTCTTGTCTCGAAGCATTGAAGCGGTGAACCTCGTCGAGGAACAAAATTGTCTTGCGGTCGTACATCGCCTTGTTCGTGCGAGCGGCCTCAATAACCTCCCGCACGTCTTTGACGGAAGCATCCACCGCGTTCAACTTCACGAAGATGCCCTTCGTCCGCTTGGAGATAATGTGCGCGAGCGTCGTTTTCCCGCAGCCCGGCGGGCCGTACAAAATAACTGACGACACTTGATCCGCTTCAATCGCCCGCCTGAGCAGTTTACCTGGTCCTACGATATGTTCTTGTCCGATATAATCTTCAATCGTCTCCGGTCGCATCCGATCGGCTAGCAGCTTGGCTCGTGGCGCTGCCGTTTCCTCTTGATAGGAGAATAAGTCCACTGTCTCTCACACCTGCCCGCAAAAATAGTTCCGAATCCCATTTCTATCGTACTGTTCATCATAGCACACTCGCACAGATGTTCGCCAATGGCCGAATAACGCCAAAAAGCCCTTCTTTACCCGCTTTCGCTCCGTACAAGGACGGCACGATCGGTTATCAGAAAGGCTTCTATCGCTGTTCATCTTGCAAATCGAAAGATGTTATTATCGCTTGCTTCGCTTTATTGCGTAAAGGTCTGCACTAACAAGATGACGTTCAACACGGCGATAATGACAGCCGCACTCCAAGCGAGTACCTTCATCCATAGCGGATTGACGAACGATCCCATCTTTGTACGATCACTCGTGAATTTGACCAGCGGGAAGACCGCGAAGGATAGCTGGAGGGACAAAATGACTTGGCTGAGAATGAGCAGATCCGTCGTCCCCTTCTCTCCATAGAGCGCGGTCACGATAACAGCCGGGATGATCGCGATCAGACGCGTGACTAGCCGGCGCAGCCACGAAGGGATTCGAATGTTCAAGAACCCTTCCATGACGATCTGACCTGCCAATGTACCCGTCAGCGTCGCGTTCTGGCCGGCTGCCAGCAACGCGACCCCGAATAGGATCCCGGCTATCGTCGTACCCAGCAGCGGCGACAGCATGTGGAACGCTTCCTCGATGTCGGCGATCTCCGTGAACCCGTTAGCGTGGAAGGTCGCGGCGCTAATGATCAGGATGGCTGCATTGATGAACAATGCGAAGAACAAGGCGATGCTCGAATCCCACGTCGCAAATTGGATCGCTTGGCGTTTGCCGAGCTCAGTCTGCTCGAACTTACGCGTCTGTACGATGGATGAATGCAAATACAAATTATGCGGCATGACCGTTGCGCCTAGTATACCGATCGCGATATAAAGCATCGATGGATTCGTAACGAGCTCGCTTGTCGGGATAAACCCGCGCGCGATGCCGCCCATATCCGGCTTCGACAAGATCAGCTCGACGAGGAAGCAGCCGCCGATCGTTACGATCAACAGCACGACGAGAATTTCGATATAACGAAACCCTTTATTCTGCAGCATCAAGACGATAAAGACGTCCACGACCGTGATGATGACGCCATATATAATCGGAATGCCGAACAGCAGATGAAGGGCGATCGCCGATCCGATCACTTCCGCCAAGTCGCAAGCCGCGATCGCAAGCTCCGCCAGCAGCCACAATCCGATAACGACGGGTTTGCTAAAATGATCCCGGCACGCCTGCGCCAAATCGCGTCCCGTTACGATCCCTAACTTGCCGGCGAGTGCTTGCAGCAAAATCGCAATCAAGTTGGATAATAAAATAACCGACAACAGCGTGTAACCAAACATGGAACCGCCTGCCAGGTCGGTTGCCCAGTTGCCTGGATCCATATAGCCGACTGCTACCAAATACCCAGGACCTGCAAAAGCAAGAAATTTGCGGATCCAAGGTCCCTGGGATGGAATGTTCATGGAACGATGAACCTCCGCCAGAGAAGGCTGACCGCCCTCCTGCCGCCACCCTTGGGTACTTGCATTCGGTAAAGAATGATTCGCCATTATGACTCACCTCGCGTTTCTTCTACAAGGGTATTACCGTGAATACCGTTGGATCTACCGTTCTGTAGTTAAGGATATGCAGGAAAATATAAAATGATTTCAATTTCATTGTACTCCTCCAAGAAAGTTTGTCAAAGGCAACTTTTATTACGCAAGGCAAGTTTATATGCAAAAAAGACACCCAAGCGAGCAAATGCTCCTTCTCAGGCGTCTTTTCATCAATTAATGCGCAGGATAGGCTGGTGGTCGTCTAAATGTCGACGCCACCCGATGCTAATAGGTCTTTCACCACTTCACTGACCATGATCAGACCGGCTACAGGCGGCACGAATGCATTACTCGCCGGCGGCTGCTGCGCTTTGCGAATCTCCGGCGCGTTCTCCGGCACGATGCGCTGCGTCACGTCCTCGCGCGGCTTCTTCGGCTGCTCGGTTGAGAAGACAACCTTTACGCCTTTCTTGATGCCGTCTTTGCGCAGCTTCGTCCGCACGACACGGGCGATCGGGTCCATCGACGTTTTCGAGATATCGGCAATCTGGAATTTCGTCGGATCCATTTTGTTCGCGGCGCCCATACTGGAGATGATTGGAATTTTGCGATCGAGACACTGCTTGATGAGATGAATTTTGTACGAAATCGTATCCGATGCGTCGACCACGTAATCGAGCGGGTATTCGAAGAGCTTCTCGTACGTCTCCTCGGTATAGAACATGCGCAGCGAAATCGCCTCGCACTCGGGATTGATTAATTGGATTCGATCGCGCATGAGATCAGCTTTGGGCTGACCGACCGTCGTTGTGAGCGCATGGATCTGGCGGTTAACGTTCGTAATATCGACCACGTCTTTGTCAATCAGGATGATGCGGCCGACGCCCGTGCGCGCGAGCGCCTCCGCGGCAATCGAGCCCACCCCGCCGATACCGAGCACGGCGATGGTGCTTCGCTTCATGATATCAAGCCCTTCGGGACCGATCGCCAGTTCCGTTCGGGAAAATTGATGCAGCATCTAGAGTGCCTCCTTAGTCGGCTTCTTTATGTACCTTCGTGCTTATTACGGAAAAGAGAGCGGCCCGGCCGCTGTTGCCTGGCCGAACCGCCTTCAAGGATTAGGATTGTACTGTCGGCGCAGCGCCCGCGGCCGCCTGCTCCGGTTGTTTGCTCGGCTTCGGCAGCGTGCGGATATGGAGCTGCTGCAGCAGCGAGATGTCGACTTCCGTCGGCGCGTCGGTCAACAAGTCGGTCGCGCTGGCTGTTTTCGGGAAAGCGATCGTCTCGCGCAGGTTCGTGCGACCCGCCATCAGCATGACAAGACGGTCGAATCCGAACGCGATGCCGCCGTGCGGTGGCGTGCCGTATTCGAATGCATCGAGCAGGAAGCCGAACTTCGATTGGGATTCCTCCGGCGAGAAACCAAGCGCCTGGAACATTTTCTCTTGTACATTGCGGTTGAAGATCCGCATGGAACCGCCGCCCACTTCATAGCCGTTCAGGACGAGGTCATACGCTTGCGCGCGAATTTGGCCCGGGTCGGTGTCGAACAGGTGCACATCTTCTTCGTTCGGACGCGTGAACGGATGGTGCTCCGCGACGTAACGTTTCGCTTCTTCGTCCCAGCCAAGCAGCGGGAAGTCGACGACCCAAGCAAACTTGAACGCGGACTCGTCGATCAAGCCAAGTTCCTTGCCGATCTTCAGACGCAGGTTGCCCAGCACGTCGGCCACGACTTTCTTCTTGTCCGCTGAGAACAGGAGCAGATCGCCTTCCTCGACGCCGAGCTTCTCCGTCAGCGCCGCGATTTCTTCCGGCTTGAAGAATTTCACGATCGGACCGCGCCACTCGCCTTCCTTCACCGTTACCCAGGCCAGACCTTTGCCGCCGTAGCGCGCCGCGAACGGCTGCAGGTCGTCAAGCTCCTTGCGGCTCCAGCTCGCACAGCCTTTGGCGTTGAGCGCCTTCACGACGCCGCCGCTCGCTGCAACGGATGCGAAAACTTTCACTTCGCTTGCGCGCACGATGTCCGTAATGTCTTCCATCTCGAGGCCGAAGCGGAGATCTGGCTTGTCGGAACCGTATTTGTTCATCGCGTCCGCATATGTAATGCGTTGGAATGGCGTCGGAATCTCTACGCCGTTCGTCTCTCGGAACAAGCGGACAACGAGCTGCTCCATCATCTCCAACAACTGGTCTTGCGACAAGAAGCTGGTCTCGATGTCGACTTGCGTGAATTCCGGCTGGCGGTCAGCACGCAGATCCTCGTCGCGGAAACAGCGGGCGATTTGGTAGTATCGCTCAAGGCCGCTAACCATGAGCAGCTGCTTGTAAATTTGCGGCGATTGCGGAAGCGCGAAAAATTCGCCTGGCTGCACGCGGCTCGGCACCAGATATTCGCGCGCACCTTCCGGCGTGCTCTTCGTCAAGATCGGTGTCTCGACGTCGATGAAGCCTTCGCCGTCAAGGAAGTCGCGGAATACTTTAGCCGCCTTCGAGCGCAGTATCAATGTTTTCTGCATTTCCGGACGACGCAAGTCCAAATAACGGTACTTCAAGCGAAGCGATTCGTCGACCTCGACGCCGTCTTCGATCGGGAACGGAGGCGTTTTGGCCGCGTTCATGATTTCGATTTCGGTTACGCGCACTTCGATCTCGCCCGTAGCTAGGTTGGCGTTCACCGTCTCGGCGTCGCGCTCGACGACCGTGCCGCGTACGGCGAGAACGTATTCATTGCGCGCCCGGTCGGCGATGGCCAGCGCGTCGCCCGAGAAGTCCGGGTTGAATACGATTTGGATGATGCCGGTGCGGTCACGAAGATCGATGAATAGGACTCCGCCTAAGTCGCGGCGGCGCTGCACCCAACCGTTCAATGTTACAGTCTGGCCCACGTGGGCTTTGGAAAGCGTTCCGCATGCGTGCGTTTTGAGCATCATATAGCTTCGACTCCTTTAGCATTCGTAGAATGGGTGGTGCCTATTTCAACAATTCGTCCGCCAATTGAGAGATCGGAACGAAGCGCTGCTGACCTGTTGCCATTTCCTTCAGCGCAATCTCGCCGCGCGCGAGCTCATCGTCGCCGAGTATCGCGGTATACCGGGCTTGCAGCCGGTCGGCCGATTTCATTTGCGCTTTCATTTTGCGTCCTTGGTAATCGCGTTCCGCCGCAATGCCTTTAGAGCGAAGCGTATGGAGGATGCGCGTGATTTCCTGCTCGGCCGATTCGCCAAGCGCGACCATATATACGTCGATCGCGTGCAAGGTCGGCAGCTCAACCTGTTGGTTCTCCAGCAGCATGACGGTGCGTTCCAAACCAAGTCCAAGCCCGACGCCCGGCTGATCCGGTCCGCCTATCTCCGCAACAAGGCCGTTATACCGGCCGCCGCCGCCGATCGTGTCGATCGCACCGATACCTTCGCACTTGTATTCAAAGGCAGTCAGCGTATAGTAGTCGAGTCCGCGCACTAGCCGGGAATTGACCCGGAACGGAACTTCCATCGCCGTCAAATGGCGCTGAAGCGCTTCAAAATGCTGCTGACAGTACTCGTCCAAGCTGTCCAATATCGACGGCGCATCTTCGAAGTGCTTCTGATCCGTTTTGCAATCGAGCACGCGAAGCGGGTTGCGGTCGATGCGTGACTGGCAGTCTTTGCAGAGCAGCTCGCGCTTGGGATTCAGAAATTCGAGCAGACGCGCGCGGAACGCTGCGCGAACTTCCGGCGTTCCGACCGAGTTGATCTCGACAGTCACGCCTGTCAGTCCTACTTCTTTGTAGAAGGTGTAGCCCAGCGCGATTACTTCCGCGTCTAACGCCGGATCAACCGCACCGAGCGCCTCGACGCCGAATTGATGGAATTGGCGGTAACGGCCAGCCTGCTGACGCTCATACCGGAACATCGGCCCGATATAGTAAAGCTTCGTCAGGTCCGGCTCCCCGTACAACTTGTTCTCCACGTACGCCCGAACAGCCCCGGCCGTGCCTTCTGGCCGAAGCGTTAAGCTGCGGTCGCCGCGATCGGTGAACGTGTACATTTCCTTCTCGACGATGTCAGTCGTCTCGCCGACGCCTCGTTGAAACAACTCGGTCGATTCGAACATCGGCGTCCGAATTTCGCGGAAGTTGTATCGGCGGCAAATCTCTCTCGCTTTACTTTCGACGAACTGCCATTTCTCGACCGAGCCCGGCAGAAAATCCTGTGTGCCCGGTGGTTTCTGAAAGCTCATCGCAACCCCTCCTTCTGCTTGTTGAACATCCTGCGACAGTTGGCCAATGACCATCCGCGCTTCGTTAGGTATCAAAAAGAGCCCTCGCCCCGTCTGAATATCAGACATAGGGACGAGAGCTCGCTTGAATCGCTGCTACCGTGGTACCACCCACATTCCGAACTAGCGAGAAAATCTCGGCAGTTCGCTTGAATCGGTTAACGCCCGACTACGCACACCGGCTAATGAGCGCCGCTATCTGCAGCCGTTCACCGATTGTCCTCCGGAAAGTCTGTTCGTTCGCGCATACTAAGGATTCTTGCAGCCGGGGAATCCCTCTCTGGGTAGATGTCATCGAACGACGCGGTTCCATCACTGGATCGACAATATATAACTCGTATTGTATCGACGGCAATGCCGCCTGTCAAGGGTTTACATCCTCATGTCCAAACAATGTTACTCACATTATAGCCCAAGCGAGGACATGCTATAACCAATAAACCGCAATCAGCGCCGCCGCACATCACCAAATAGACAGAAAAAAACCTGCAACAACGCTGCAGGTCCAAAGTATTTGTATTCAAAAAAGGGGGTCGAAATCTATTATAGACAGGTCATGTTAAAGCAACATTGAAAACAAATTACAGGAAGGTTACAAAAATTGAAGCGTTTACGCAAAAATGTTGCGCCATCGAAGATGGCTTGCAACAATGTGCTGACGACGATTGGCTTGCATTCGTCGAGGATTCGTTTGCGGGCCATCGAAGATGGCATGCAACATTCAGGGAGCGCCAATTGGCTTGCATTCATAATCGGAGATTTTGAATGCAAACCAATTGGCGAGCTTCTTCGAGTGATTGGCTTGCGGGCCATCGGAGATGGCTTGGTTGCGCCGATTGGTTTGCTAGCCAACTGTGATGGCTTGTTACACTGTGCATGCGTCAAATTGGATTGCGTTCGGCGCCTTACGCAAAACAAGCGGACAGCACTCGCTGCCCGCCCGCTCCTACACCGATCCGTTCTCGCCTCGCCTAGGCGCTACGCCCCCGACCGCCCATTCCGAAGCTGCTTCGATGTCCTCTTCGAGCTCGGAGAAAATAAGCGCTTCTCGCCGATCCGGCTGAAGCAGCCGTCTGGACGAGCGCTCAACGCCTTGTTCTTTTCGAGACTGATGCATGACCGCGCGTACCCCTTCCACGTCGATATCGCTGCTGAAACTAAAGCAGTCGTACGTGTCTAGTGTTGCCCGTTCGATCATTCTTAATCGCCCGAAAATGTCCTATCCCCGACTGTCGACGATCAACGTAACCGGTCCATCGTTAACGAGCGAGACGTCCATCATCGCGCCGAAGCGGCCCGTTGCTACCGTCAAGCCCATGGTACGCAGCAGGTCATTGAATGCTTCGTAGAGCGGCTCTGCCTTCTCGGGGCGTGCAGCCGCCATGAAATTAGGCCTCTTGCCCTTCTTGCAGTCACCATACAGTGTAAATTGCGATACTGACAAGATGGAGCCGCCTGCATCGATAACGGAACCGTTCATTTTCCCGTTCTCGTCTTCGAAAATGCGAAGACCCGCGATTTTGTCAGCCATCCACTTCGCGTCGGTCTCGGTATCTTCGTGCGTAATGCCGACCAGCAGCACTAAGCCGCTGTCGATCGCGCCGACAATCGCGCCGTCTACCGTAACGGACGCGGCTTTGCTGCGTTGTACGACCACTTTCATGTCCCTTTGCCCTCGCTTTGTACCTACTGCATAATGCGCTGTACCGTATAGACGTCCTTCACCCGCTTGATCTTCTCCACGACCGCGTTCAAATGCTCGATATTCCGAATGAGAATCGTCATATGGATCAAAGCCAGCTTGTTCTTATCGGAACGCCCCGTAACTGCGGCGATGTTCGTCTTAATCTCGTTCACAGCCTGAAGAACTTCGTTCAGCAAGCCATTGCGGTTATAGCCGGTAATCTCGATATCGACGCTGTAATTCGCCTCGACGGACTGCTCCCATTCCACCTCGATGACGCGCGCCGCTTCCTCGCCTTCCGTCTCGGCTTGAATGTTCTGGCAGTCGATTCGATGGACGGATACGCCGCGTCCTCTCGTAATATAGCCGACAATTTCGTCCCCGGGCACCGGATTGCAGCAGCGCGCGAACCGTACAAGGAGATTGTCTACGCCTTTGACCGATACGCCAAGCGTCGGGCGAGTCTTGCGCAGCGCGGGAGCCGTCTTTACTTCCCGCTTCTCCGTCGTCAGCTCGAGCTGGTTCGCTTCCTCGGCCTCTTTGCGCAGCTTCTCCGTCAACTTCGTGACGATCTGTGCAGCCGTAATACCGCCGAAACCGATAGCGGAAAGCATGTCGTCAATGTCGTTGAACGTAAATTTGTTGGCCGCTTCCAACAGCTTGTCGTCCGCCATGAACGATGGCGCCTCCAAGCCGAGACGCTTCAGCTCGCGTTCAAGCATATCACGGCCTTTGGCCACGTTCTCTTCGCGCTTCTCCTTCTTGAACCACTGCTTGATTTTGCTGCGGGCATGAGAGGATTGCGCGATTTTGATCCAGTCCTGGCTCGGTCCGTACGAATGCTTGGACGTGAGAATTTCCACGATATCCCCGGTTTTAAGCTTATGATCCAGCGGAACGATGCGGCCGTTGACCTTGGCGCCGATCGTCCGGTTCCCGACCTCAGTATGAATGCGGTACGCGAAATCAAGCGGAACCGATCCCGCGGGCAGCTCGAACACTTCGCCCTTCGGCGTAAACACGAACACGAGGTCGGAGAAGAAATCCATCTTCAGCGATTGAACGAATTCGGAAGCATCGCTGGCTTCGTGCTGAAGCTCGATAATTTCGCGGAACAGCGTCATTTTGTCCTCGAAATTGTTGCCTGGCACGACCGCGCCTTCTTTGTACGCCCAATGCGCCGCGATCCCGTATTCGCTCGTCCTGTGCATGTCCCATGTCCGAATTTGCACTTCGGTCGGTTCGCCCGTCGGACCGATAACCGTCGTATGCAGCGACTGGTACATATTCGCCTTCGGCATGGCGATATAGTCCTTGAACCGGCCCGGCATCGGCTTCCACAGCGTATGGATTATGCCAAGCGTCGCGTAACAATCTTTAATATTGTCGACGATGATGCGGATAGCGAGCAGATCGTAAATCTCGGTGAATTGCTTGTTCCGGTCGTTCATTTTCTTGAAAATGCTATAAATATGCTTCGGCCGCCCGGAAATATCGCCTTCGATGCCCATCTCTTCAAGCTTCTCCGTGATCCGCCCGATGACGTCGCTAATGTACTGCTCGCGCTCGACCCGCTTCTTCTTCATGAGGTTCGCGATCCGGTAATATTGCTGCGGATTCAAATAACGAAGCGCAATGTCTTCCATCTCCCACTTAATGGCGGAAATACCAAGGCGGTGCGCGATCGGGCAGAAGATCTCGAGCGTCTCGTACGCGATGCGTCGCTGCGCTTCCTCGGATTGGTACTTAAGCGTTCGCATATTATGAAGCCGGTCGGCCAATTTGATCAAAATAACGCGGATGTCCTGCGCCATAGCCAGGAACATCTTCCGATAGTTCTCGTTTTGCTGCTCTTCTTTCGAGCGGAACTGGATTTTCTCCAATTTCGTCAATCCGTCGACAATCATCGCGACCGTCTCGCCGAAACGTTCCCGTACTTCCGCCAGCGGAACTGTCGTGTCTTCGACAACGTCATGCAGCAGCGCAGCTATGATCGACAGTACATCCATTTGCATATTAACGAGCACTTCGGCAACGGCAACGGGATGCAAAATATAAGGTTCTCCCGATTTGCGAACTTGGCCGTGATGCGCCGCTTCGGCAAAATCGTAAGCCTCTTTAATGCGCGTAATATCTTGTTCCTTCAGATATGTCGACGCCTTTTCAAGTAACTGCTCTATGCCCATGAAACGTCCCTTTCGGATCCTGTCAAACCAACGCCTTCGTCATGCAGAAAAACGCGGCCGCAGTTCGTATTTCTCCTATTATGCCCTCATAGGACGCATGACGTCAACTATATCGGCCACCACGGTCGACGAAGCCATAGGCTGGGTTGGACTCGAATCGGAGTCGAAACAAGAATACCTACTAAGACGCACTTTCGACATATAACTACAATTAATGACAGGTTGAGTACATCAAAAAACCGCTCGACCCCGAGAGTCGAGCGGTTTGGCCGCAGCTTGTCTTAATACGTAACGAGAGAAAACGTATCGATACCTTCGAGCTTCTCGCGTCCATCCAGATACGAAAGTTCGATCAGGAAAGCCGATCCAACAACCTCGCCGCCCAATTGGCGGATCAGGTTGATCGTTGTCGAGATTGTGCCGCCCGTTGCCAGCAGGTCGTCCGCAATCAGAACGCGTTGTCCCGGTTTGATCGCGTCCTTGTGAATCGCCAGCTTGTCTTTGCCATATTCGAGGTCATAGCTTGCTTCCACAACTTCGCCCGGAAGTTTGCCGCTCTTGCGGATCGGCACGAAGCCGACGCCGAGCGCGACCGCGAGTGGAGCGCCGACGATGAAGCCGCGTGCTTCAGGCCCGGCGATAAGATCGATGTCCTTGTCCGCTACCGCTTGGCGAAGCGATTCGATCGCCGCTTTGTATACTTCACCATTGTTCGTTAAGGTCGTGATATCCTTGAAGCGGATGCCCGGTTGCGGATAATCCGGGATGACGCGAATGTAGTCTTTGAAATTCATGTTACTGCCACTCCTTCTTGTTGTTGACTCGATTTGGTTTGATGATGAATGGATGATGTCTGATCTCTTCGCGTCGCCAGCCACTCGGCGTATTGCGCCGTATTGGCGTAACGTATCGCGCCTTGCTCCGCGTCGGCTTGCCTTTGCCTATAGGATGGCGCCTCCGTCAAATCCCGCTTCGACGGCGGGGTTGTTAGCCGGACCATACCGTCTGAGAGAGCAACCAACTCCAGCTCCCCGAAGACGGCGAACATGAATCGGATTGTCTCGACCGGCCAGCCGAGCATGACGGACAATCTCTCGCCAGCACCTTCCTCGGGCATGTCGCCCAAGCGGCGAAGCGTCTGATAAAGCTTGCCAAAATGTTCCCGGCTCGGATGAAAAGAACGATTGCTTGCATGACCATGACCATTCATTTTGGGCTGACTATATAAAGCATACACGCTTTCGATCGTAACGCAACCGCGAATTGCTTCTTCGATCGCGGAAGCCGAAGGCGGCGTCCCAAGCAAGACGAGCGTCTCATATTCTGTCTGCGGCTCCGCCGGCCAGTCCGTATGGGTCACGACATGCATTCGTTCCCGAATAGACGAATGTTCCACCGCCTCTTCCGCGGCACGCTTCCACGCGTCTGACGGTACGACGACACACGTTCTAGCATGGCCGATTCTCGCCTCATCCATGAGTTTCCGGAACCCTTGCATCGGGGATGGCTCGGAGCGGTAATCGAACAGCTGCACGTGCTCGACGCATAAATCTTGGATCATGAACTGCGCCTTTCGCTGCCCGTTCCATTCATTCGCGGTCAGTTCGCCGATCAATCGGATGCGCGCGCCGTCCGACAGACGATCTGCTAGCGGCCCGTACCCGAATCCGACCGCATCGAGCAGTTTCTTGCTGCCGGCAAGCGCAAGTTTCAGATGTTTGCGATCCTTGCCCATAATCCGTCGGTCGGCAATAACAGCTTGCTCGAGAAGGAGCCGTGGCGAACGGTTCTCCACACCGAACGGCTCCAGTACAGACAATTGTTCTAGAATATCGAGAGTCGCTTCTTCGATATGACAGGTCAAATCGATCGTCGTCTTCGGCACCCAGTCATCGGGCGTCAACCACTCGTCCGCCAAGCGGCCAAGCCGTTCTTCGAATGCATCGAGTTGATCGCGGTGCAGACTCATGCCCGCGGCCGCCTGATGACCACCGTAATGGTCAAGCAGATCGTCGCAAGCGGTCAGCGCAGCATGCAGATCATAGCCGTCGATCGAGCGAGCGGAACCTTTACACATACCGGTGTCCGCGTCGATGCCCAATACGAGCGTCGGTTTGTAATAACGCTCGATAAATTTCGAAGCTACGATGCCGACCACACCGGCGTTCCAGCCTTCTCCGGCAAGCACGATTACGCTCGGCTCCGCGTTCCCTGCATTGCGTGCTGCGGAGCACTTGGCTTCCCAGAGCAGGCTGGCTTCGGCCGTGATGTTCTCCACCACCTGCTGCCTTTCCTTGTTCAATACGTCCAGCTCGTGCGCGAGCCCGGCAGCGGTCTCCTCGTTGCCGGCTGTCAACAGCTCCACCGCCGCGTTAGCATGGGCCAACCGGCCAGCCGCATTGATGCGCGGCGCCATACCGAAAGCGACGTTCGTGGAAGTTGCCTTGGCAGCATCAATGGACGCCACTTCCATCAATGCGCGAAATCCCGGTTTATCCGTCTGCCGAAGGCGGTCGATGCCATGCTTCACCAACACTCGATTCTCGTCCGTCAGCGGCATCAAGTCCGCGATGGTCCCGAGCGCGACAACGTCCGCCCATTCCATCGGCGGGCGGTCAAGCACCGCTTGCGCCAGCTTGAAAGCAACGCCCACCCCAGCTAACCCTTTAAACGGGTATGGACAGTCCTCTTGTTTGGGATTAACAAGCGCGTACGCATCCGGCAGTGTCTCGGGCGGCTCATGATGATCGGTGACAACGACGTCGATACCGAGCGAATTCGCATGGGCGATCTGATGAACGGCGCTAATGCCCGTATCGACCGTGACGATCAGCGTCACGCCCGCTTCGTGCGCGGCATCGATCGCTTTCTCATTCAGCCCGTAGCCCTCCAGCGTCCGATGCGGAATGTAGTGATCGAAGCGCAAGCCGAGCTCGCGGAACAAATAAATCATGAGGGTTGTGGAGGAAACGCCATCCGCGTCGTAATCGCCGTAGATGCGGACGCGCTCCCCGTTCTCTACCGCCTGCCGAATCCGCTTCGCGGCCTTATCCATATCCTTCAGCAAGAAAGGATCGTGCAGGCATTCTTCACCGCCGTAAAGAAAAGTTCGCGCCGTCTCCACGTCACTAGCGCCGCGCTGCACGAGCAGCTTGGCCACAAGCGGCGGCAGCTTCAAAGCCGTCGCCAGCCCCTCAGCCTGCCGTTCTTCCTCCGCGCTCAGCACGGACAGCTTCCAGCGAGTCTTTGACCGTATCAAAAGACGCATCTTCCTTCCTCGTAAATGCTTCCAACAAAAACAAACCGCCGCTGCTATTGCAGCAGCGTCGGCATATGTTCCTGATTCGGATCGTGGTTTGATTTGTAAGGGTATCCCGGATCGTAAGGCTCGACATGGACATTCACGTCGGTGACATGACCGAACCGTTTCATCAAGAAATATTTGACCCGTTTGGCTACCTCGTTGCCTTCCAGCACCGTAATTCTCGGGTTGACGCTAATCACGAGATCGACGACGACATAGTGGCCATGCTCTCTGGCCCGAAGCTCCTCGACCGTCACGACGCCTTCAATCCGCTGCACGGCGGCTTTGAATTCATGGATGTCGGCAGGTTGTTCTTCACAATAGCTGCTTCTTAACACCGAGGCGGTGGCAATACGATAACTGCTGGCAAACACGAGTACGACAATGAGCAGCGATGATGCCGGATCGAAATAATACAGAACCGGAAGCTTCAGCGGTTCTCCTAAAGCAGCGGCGCCAGTGCCGACGAAAGCAGCGAGCGAAGCGTATAAATCCATCCGCCGTTCCTTGCCGGAAAAGAATAACTCCTTCAGCAAGAAGGCCGCAATAACCGTAACGACAGCTGGCCAGCCCGGCCCCTCGTCAACGCCGTCAGCAATCGATTTGATCGCCGAAATACCGACTTCAAGTCCTACAATCATTAGCATAATCGATACGATGACGCCCGTAAAGGCTTCAATTCGGCCTTTCGCCGACTTGAGCCCAGGATCAGCCGTGCCTTGCCGGCTGCGGCGCAGCGCCGTCAGCGTGACGAAAGCCGCCGCCGCGTCCGAAGCGCTGCGGCAGGCATCGGCGAGCAGCGCCTTGCTGCCCATCAACCCGACGCCTGCCTTCACGATCGCAATCCCGGCATTGCCGAGCAAATTCAGCCACGCGGCAGACTCAGCTTTCGCATATCGTTCATTCGGTGTCATGAAACCTAATCTCCCCCTGAATCCCCCGGTTCAGCAAGGGGTCATACGTGTGAAAATCCGTCGCGTCAAGCCGACCGCAGCCTTTGTCAGGCGATTATGAAGTGGCTGGCGTTTTGGCAGCAGTCTTTGGCTTCTCTCTTTTCTTCAGCAGCAGCCAGAACGGGCTCGCGATGAAGATTGACGAATAAGCGCCGCATACCAAGCCGAACAAAATGGCCAACGAGAACATTTTAATCGATTCGCTGCCGAAAATAAACAAGCACAGCGCAGCGACGACTACAGTCATGACCGTATTGATCGAACGGGTAAGTGTTTGCCACACGCTGTCGTTGACGACTTTGGCCAAATCGGCGTGCGATTTGATCTTCGAGAATCGCATATTCTCCCGGATCCGGTCGAAAATGACGACGGTGTCGTTGATCGAGTACCCGATGATCGTCAAGATCGCCACGATGAACGGCAGGTTGACCTGCAGCCGGAAAATCGAGAACAAACTGATGACGATGAACGCGTCATGCAGAAGCGCGACGACCGCCGCGATCGCGAAGCGCCATTCAAACCGGATGCTGACGTATATGATGATCCCAATGCTGGCGATCAGCACCGCTTTCAACGCATTATACTCCAACTCGCGGGCCATCTCAACGTCGACGGTATTGACCTCGAACGAAGCGGACTTATCGAATTTCTCGGTAAATCCAGCACGGAGCGCCTTCTCCTGCGCATCCGTCAAAATCTCATCGAAGCGCATCGTCACCCGCGTCGCGCTAATGGTCAAGTGCGGATCGTGCAAGCCGCTGTCTTTGATGTACGACACAATCTCGTCTTTCTTCGCGCTCAGATCGGTTTTGACGACGACGTCGACATTCGAACCCGCGCTGAAATCGACGCCGTAATTTAACCCCAACGCCGCCAGCACGATTATCCCGAAGATCGTGATCGCGATAGAGAAGATAAAGAAATATTTACTCTTATCGACGAAACTAAATGAGCGGTTGTTCTCGCCAAAATAATTAAAGCGCACGGATTTCACTCTCCTTCACGCCAAGTAAAGTCGTTTTCTTAATGATGTTGCTGCGAATCAGGAGAGAAAGAATGAAACGCGAGAAGAAGACGTTCGTAATAATACTGACGACTTCTGTGAGAAGCAGCACGACCGCGAACCCTTTGACCGCGCCCGTCCCGATGAAGAACATGACGAGCGCCGCGATAATGGTCGTAACGTGCGCGTCGATGATCGTCAAGAACGAACGCTTCGAGCCGGCGCGGTGAGCGGATAGAATGCTCTTACCGCTGCGAATTTCTTCCTTGATCCGTTCCGCCATAATGATATTCGCGTCAACCGCCATTCCGATCCCTAGAATAAACGCGGCGATGCCCGGCAAAGTCAGCGTCGCGTTAATGAGCTTGAAGCCCAGCAGGAGCAGCCAGATGAACGAGATAATAGTGAAGCTGGCGACAAGACCCGGAATACGGTAGAACACGATCATGAAGATCAGGATCAGCACGGTACCAAGCCCGCCGGCGAACAGCGTTTGCTGCAGAGATAGCTTACCCAGCGAAGCGCCGACGCTCTGCGTATATTTCTCCGTCAGTTTAAGCGGTAGCGCGCCCAGGTTGATTTTGTCTGCCAAGTCCTTCGCTTCCTCGCGCGTGAAGTTGCCTGTGATGACGGCTTCACTGCTGTTAATCTCTTGCGAGACCGCCGGAGCGGAGATTTGTTCTTCGTCCATATAGATCGCCAGCTGGTTCTTGCCCGAAGGCAGCGCGGCGATTGCTTTCGTCACGTCGCCGAATTTGGAAGAGCTCTTCAGTTTGATCGTAATTTCGTAGCCGCCGAGCGTCGTCATCCGATAGCCCGCGCCGCCTTCCACGAAATCCGTGCCCGTCAATTCGGTTTTGCAATAGCTCGTCCCTTCCGTACAGCCCACCATGCTTCGAAACGTCAAGGTAGATGGCGTTTTCAAAATTTCGCGCACGTGCGCCTCGTCGGTGACGCCCGCGATTCTGACCCGGATGCGATTTGCGCCTTCCGGCGTAATTTCCGGTTCCGCAACGCCAGTCTTGTTCGCACGGCGTTCGAGACTTTTGGCCGTCTCGCGCAGGGAGTCCTGCGTGACTTTCCCGCCTTCGTTGAGCGGTTGCGCTTCGTACAAAATCTCGAAGCCGCCCTTCAGATCGAGGCCGAGGTTAACCTGTTTGACGAGCCATGGGCTTGTCGCTGCCACTACGCCGAGCGTAAGCACGACGGTGAGCACTAATGCCAGCAGACGGTTCATAATACCTGTGTTCCCCCTCTTATGTAGTGAATCGTCCGGCATTGCCGCACGATTCTATCCGCGATTGCGAGCAGACGCGCGTATTCGAACCACGCGCCGGTCGCCGCCATTTCACCACTTATTATAGCCCTGCAGGAAAATCGAGTCAAAAAAAGAGCCCCATCTGTTAAAAATGGGTCCCCTTGTACGCGCTGATCGTCAGGAAGTTCATGAATTTCGTCACCTTAAGCGATAAAATATCGTTCACGACCTGATGCATCGCGGGCTCCCCCGTCTTCGCGTATTTCTCACTGACACACTCCCAAATCTCTTTCCCCGTCACATATTCATATCCGATCATCCGAAACTCCGCCGCCTTGCTCTCGCATAGCGATTCAATGGAACGCGCCCACTCTTCTTCGGTCATCTATTTGCCCCCCTGCCTTTTGACTCTTGACTGTTCATTTCGTCAGCCATCCAACATATTCCTGCCTTTTTCGCGAAAAGCCCGCATCGCAATTTCGAAGACATGGAATTGGACATCCCCTGCATAGCTTAGAACACATGGACATGTTCGCAAAGCGAGGGAATCGATGTGACGAAGCAAACTTTTATCAAAGGCGCACTGATCTTGCTGGCGGCCGGCGTGTTGAACCGCATACTCGGCTTTGTGCCGCGCATTGCCCTGCCCCGGATTATCGGCGCTGAAGGCGTGGGGCTCTACCAACTCGTGTACCCTTTCCTGATCGTGCTATTGACGATCATTACGGGGGGTATCCCGCTCGCCGTCGCCAAATGGATCGCGGAGGCGGAGTCCAAGGGGGACGTTCGCCGCGTCAAGCAAATTTTCCGGGCGGCAATGGGGCTCTCCGTTCTGCTCGCGCTTGGCTTGACGCTCGTATTCGCGCTGCTCATCCCTTGGATCTCGACCAACCTGATGACCGATTCCCGCGTTTATCGCACCTTGCAGGTCACGACTCCGCTCCTCCTGATCATTGGCATCGGATCTGTATACCGAGGTTACTTTCAAGGCATGCAAAACATGATTCCGACGGCTTTGTCCCAAACAGTTGAGACGATCATTCGGATCATCGGGTCGCTGCTGTTCGCCAGTTGGCTGCTGCCCTACGGCATCGAGTGGGGCGCAGCAGGCGCCATGCTGGGCGTCGTCGCAGGCGAGATTGCCGCGCTGGCGGTCCTGCTGTGGAATTACAAAGCCAACCGCACCAAGGATGTCGGCGCCGTACAATCGGCAAGCGAAGCCGTTACAAACGGAGACAAGCAGCCGTTAACGGATGCGAAGTCCACGCTTTCGACGCGCAGATTGCTCAAGCGTCAACCGATACTGCGACGTCTAATCGGACTGTCCGTCCCCGTAACGGCGAGTAAATTAATTGGGTCTTTCTCCTATTTGTTCGAATCCATCTTGACGGCCCGGGCTCTAGCTGCCGCCGGCTTGCTTGCCGCGGAAGCGACGGCGCTCTACGGCGCGCTGCAAGGCATGATCATCCCGATTCTATTGCTTCCCACCGCGCTCACATATTCTTTAGCCGTCTCGCTTGTCCCCAATTTGTCGGAAGCGGCCGCGAAGGGCGACCGGGTAACGATTCACAAGCGGCTGCACCAATCGATGCGGTTGTCGCTGGTCACCGGGGCGCCGTTCATCGTAGTAATGGGGTTGTTCGCCGAGCCCATCTGTCTGCTGTTATACGATCACGCGGACATCGCGCCGATGCTGAAATGGATGGCACCGATTGGCCTATTCATTTATTTGCAGGCGCCGCTCCAAGCCGCCCTTCAAGCACTGGACAAACCAGGCACTGCCCTCATGAATACGTTAATCGGCGCGATCGTCAAGCTGGTCCTGATCACAGAGCTTGCTTCCCAGCCCGAGTTCGGTATTTACGGCGCTCTCATCGCCATTAACGTCAATATCGCTCTCGTGACGTTGCTGCACTGGTTCAGCGTCATCCGCGCGGTAGGTTTTAAAATGCAGCTGCTGGACTTCGTGAAAGTCGGCGCTGCCATGATCATCATGGGCGCAGCCTCGCTATGGGTGATGAATCGGCACCTGCTTCCGGCTTCCTGGCACAATTTACTGCTCGCTTCGTTCTTGGGGATGCTGCTCTACATCGGATTGATGATCAAGATGGGCATTGTGAACAAAGACGATGTCGCCCGGATCCCCATCGTGGGCAAATGGATTCGTCCGCGCACGCCCTGACGCACGACTCTCGTCTCGATTATGTGCGCGGACGCCGCATCGGATCGATGAACAACTTCCCTTTGTGATCGATTGTACAAAGAAACACCTGCTTCGCATCTTGCACCCCGCGCTGTTTCAGCTGCGTATTGAGCCAGAAGCGGTCCTTTCCGATCATCTGAATGTTGTCCTCTACGATTTTGCCGTCCATTATGAGCGGAACCGGCAGCGACTCGAAGCGGAAATTTTTCGGAAACGGCTTCGCAAGCGGCGTCTGGGCGATTGCGCCCTGCGCGGGTTCCGCTTCTTGCGGCCCGCTGCCTTTCTTTTTCTCTTTCGGGAAAATAGATAGCTTGCCCGTCGTCTCCAGCACGGCAAATTCCACGTCTGCGACGGTAGGCAGCTTGTTCTCCCTCAATTGAAGCAGCAGATCGTCCAGGTTGTACCGCTGCTTACGCATGGCGTCCCGGTTCAATTTGCCGCGCTCGATGAGGACCGTCGGCTTCCCGTCGAACCACAATCGAAGCTTACGGCTTTTCAGTGTAATGAAAGCCAGAAACACCTGGACGACGACAAGCACCGCCATCGGCGTGATCCCATCGATGAACGGGCGGTCCGTATCTTCGATAACGATAACCGCAATCTCCGCAACCATGATGGAGATGACCATGTCGAACACGGACAATTTTCCGATCTCCCGCTTGCCCATCAGTCGTATAACGATAAACACGACAAAGTACATTCCAAAAGTTCGGATTGCGTTGTCCCAAATGTCCAAACTTCAGCGCCTCCTTCGTATTACCGTGCGGCGGCAGGCGAAGCTGACCTCCTTCTATCCGCTGCGTACAGCTATTGTCACCGGAGGCAAATGAGCTAATACGAATGCACCTTTTCGAATTTATGGGAACATCGGGACGCGTTGTACTAATCGCGGCAGCTTGGCCATATGGTGTACTAACCGCATTTGGTTCTAGGTCTAATGACAAGGAGGAGTCGACGAATGAAACATGTTGCGAAAGTTCGGATTCCATCGCCTATGCTCTCCGGCATCGTGTATGCCGCAGTCTGGCTTGCGCTGGGCGCGCTCGCGCTATCGCTGCTGCTGCGCTTCGGGAACATGGAAGAGAATCAGCTTGGCCTATACAGCTTAATCGTGCACGGCATTGCCGCGCTGTGCGGCGGATTTGTCTCCGGCAGGCGTTCCGGTAAACGGGGCTGGTATAATGGAGGGGCGCTTGGTTTTGCTTACGGCGTTCTCGTGCTGCTCGTCGGTTTCCTGGCCACGAACGCTGGTCTTACGCCCAGCACGCTCACGATGATGGGGATTGCGCTTGGGAGCGGCGCGCTCGGCGGCATGTTCGGAGTCAATACGAGTAAATAATAGGAAATGCCATTCCCTCTCCCTTAGATTGTAATCCCCCTGGTCATTTGTGCTATACTAGATCGAGTTGCTTCCTTGCAATTTCGGTAAACATTTAGGGGGATATCAATACGATGGTTTTGTTTCAAAATATGACAACGGTCACGATCTACACGACTTTGACCGTCATTGTGCTGCTCTGGTATGCCGGGAAAGCCAATCCGTTCCGCATTGGCGGACATTTCCTTCGCGAGCTGGCGACCTCCCGCTCCTATCTGCTGCATTTCGTCGCGCTGCTCGGCATTTTGTTCCTCAATAAAATCGAATTGACGGTAGAACAGAAATATTTTCAGAATACCGCCGATTACGCAGGTTTCTTCCAATCCATTGAAGGCAGCTTCGTAAGCAACCTTCAGCATACTTTCGAGAATCCGATCTTGACGACCGTTCTTGCTTTCATTTACGTCGTCGTCTTCCAGTCGCTGCTCATCACGTCGATCGGCGTCTATACGTTCAAAGACACTACCAAACGGATGTTTTATGCGACCTGCTACGCGATCATGATCAACTATTTGGTCGCGATACCGTTCTACCTGTTTCTCCCCGTCAATGAGGTGTGGTATCACGATTCGAGCGTCCGTTTCTTAATGCTGGACGTGTTCCCGACGTTCGAGAACGAATATCGCGCATTGTCCGGATTGAACAACTGCTTCCCGAGTCTGCATACGTCGATTTCCGTCACGCTGGCCGTATTGGCTTTCCGGTCCGGAATTAAGCGTTGGGCGTGGTTCTGTGGCATTATCGCAGCTTGCGTCATCTTCGCGATCTTCTATCTCGGCATTCATTGGTTGATCGATATGTGCGGGGGAATGCTGCTTGGCCTGTTCGCCTCCACAATGGGCTTGCGGTTAAGCCAAATGACTGTACGTCTGCGCACGCGCCGCATCGGCCACATCGCTGCAGCCAGAACCCTAACAAGAGAAGAAGCCAATTAATTCGGTTTCATGTCCATAAGCCAGCTTCCGATTCCCGGGGTTGGCTTTTTTGGTTCGGCAGTATGCCGGGCTTTATCGCATGCTAAAAACCCCGGCGCTTCCGCGCCGGGGTTCTTGTCATAGCCGATTACGCCTTCACTTCTTCGGCTTCCTTCTTCTCTACCGTTTGCGTCGAGCTTGCGCTCGATACGTTGTTGATCGCGCTGCGATCAAACGTGATCTTCGTCGCGTCGTTCACGCGAAGTACGACGGTGTCGTCCGTAATCTCGTGAATCGTACCGTGCATGCCACCGATCGTCACGATCTTATCGCCTTTCTTCAACTGGGACAGCATCGTTGTACGCTGCTTCTGTTTGCGCTGCTGCGGGCGAATAAGCAAGAAATAAAAGACCGCAAACATTAGCACGAAAGGTAAAATAGAACCAAGAGCTCCCATTGCAAAAATCCTCCTTTAAAATCCTTTATCATTGTCAAACAGGCCGTACTTGGCAAAGAAGGCATCCCGGAAATCGAGCAGCCGGTCGTCCATAATTGCTTGGCGTACGTCTCGCATGAGCTGAAGCAAGAAGTGCAAATTGTGATACGTTGTCAGACGGAGGCCAAACGTCTCATCAGCTTTAATGAGATGGCGGATATACGCTCTCGAATAGTTCTGACATGTGTAACACGAGCATTCCGGATCCAACGGGCCGAAGTCTTCCGTAAATTTCGCGTTCTTGATGACCAGTCGGCCGGAGCTTGTCATGGTTGTACCATTGCGCGCAATACGGGTCGGCAATACACAATCGAACATATCGACGCCGCGGATCGATCCTTCGATCAAGGCATCCGGCGATCCGACGCCCATCAGATAGCGTGGTTTGTTGGAAGGAAGCAGCGGGACGGTAACGTCCAGCATGTTGAACATCAGGTCTTTAGGCTCACCTACGCTTAGTCCTCCAATAGCATACCCCGGGAAATCCATGGAAGTCAAATCGGCCGCGCTCTGCTTGCGCAGATCCTCGTACATGCCGCCCTGCACGATTGCGAACAGCGCTTGATCATGCGGTCTGGCATGGGATTTGAGGCAGCGTTCCGCCCAGCGCGTCGTCCGCTCCAGCGACTGCTTCACGTATTTGTGGTCCGCTGGATAAGGCGCGCATTCGTCAAAGGCCATCATGATGTCCGGACCAAGGGCGTTCTGGATCTCCATCGCTTTCTCTGGCGAAATGAACAGCTTGTCGCCATTCAGATGAGAGCGGAACTCGACCCCTTCTTCCTTAATTTTGCGCATGTTGCTCAAGCTGAACACTTGGAAGCCGCCGCTGTCGGTCAGGATGGGCCGATCCCAGTTCATGAACTTATGAAGACCGCCGGCTTGCCGGACAATCTCATGACCGGGACGTAGGAACAAATGGTACGTGTTGCTCAAAATAATATGCGCGTCCATCTGCTTTAATTCTTCCGGACTCATCGTCTTAACCGTCGCCTGAGTACCGACCGGCATAAACGTTGGGGTATCGATGACGCCGTGCGGCGTATGTACGCGTCCGAGCCTTGCTCCCGATTGCTTGCAAACTTTAATCAATTCGTATTTTATCGCCACTGTGCACTCTTCCATTCCGTTAGTAGATAAACATTGCGTCTCCGAAGCTGAAGAACCGGTATTCCCGTTCGATCGCTTCCTTATAAGCATTCATGACCGCTTCTTTGCCTGCCAAAGCGCTGACAAGCATGACGAGCGTCGACTTCGGCAAGTGAAAGTTCGTCAGCAGCGCGTCGACTAGTTTGAATTGGTAGCCTGGATAAATAAAAATATCCGTCCATCCGCTGCATGCAACCGGACCTTCATGGAACCGTCCGGCAACCGTCTCGAGTGTCCTTGCGGATGTCGTACCGACGGCGATGACTCGTCCGCCGCGCGCTTTCGTCGCCTTTAGCAGTTCAGCCGTCTGTTCGCTCAGCTCGTAATATTCGCTGTGCATCTCATGCTCTTCGATTCGCTCCACCGACATCGGACGGAAGGTGCCTAGTCCGACATGTAGTGTTACGTAAGCGATATCGATACCGTTGCTGGTAAGTTGTTCCAAAAACTCTTTCGTGAAGTGAAGACCCGCAGTCGGCGCCGCCGCTGAACCGGCGTGCTTGGAGAATACGGTCTGATACCGTTCACGGTCGGACAATCGCTCCTTGATATAAGGCGGGAGCGGCATCTCCCCAAGCTGATCGAGAATCTCTTGAAAGATACCTTCATACCGAAACTCAACCTCGCGCGCGCCCATCTCGCCTTCGCCCGTCACGACGGCCCTCAGCAGCGGCTTACCGCTACCGTCATCACCGAACACGAGCTCCGTTCCGATCTTAAGCCGCTTGGCCGGCTTGGCGAGCGTCTCCCATCTGTCTCCGGTCGTCTGCTTCAGCAGCAGCAGTTCCGCTTTCGCGCCTGTATCGGCTTTGGCGCCGAGCAGCCTAGCCGGCAGCACTCTCGTATCGTTGAGGACGAGCGTATCGCCTGGACGCAGCTGCTCGGCCAAATCCGTAAACCGGCCATGCCGGGTTGCCCCCGTTGTCTTGTCCAGCATCAGCAAACGCGAAGCGGTGCGATCCGCCAGCGGCGTCTGAGCGATCAGACGCTCTGGCAATTCAAAATCAAAATCCTGTACATTCATCCGTTAGCTCATTCCTTACCGATCGTTACGTCTTTATAGTAGTATTTCAAAATATATTGATAGTCATACCCGGCTTCTGCCAATCCACGGGCGCCGTATTGCGACAGCCCTACGCCATGTCCATATCCGGTGCCGACGAAGCGGAAGGATGGTTCTTTGGTCGCCGCCCGGATGTCGCCTTTGCCGTTCAGAATGTAAAGCTGGCTGCCGCCGGCCTCCTCAGCTTTCCCTTCCGCGCCTTGCACAATGAACCCGGTGCTGCCCGACGTGCGCTCCGTCGTGCTGCCTGCACCCGCGATCGTCATGCGCGACGTCTCATCAATGCGAAAATTCGTGCTGGGCAGGCCGCCGAACGCCGAGCGGAATGTGTCCGGATTCCCAACCGTAAGCGGCAATCCGTTGGCATTAATCTCCGTCGGTCTACCGGATGGTCCCGACTTGCTGATCTCAAGCGTGCGGATCGGACCTTGGACGGCCGTCTTCACTTTGCCTTTAATCGTTGCAAGCAGCTCCGAAGACGTAAAGGGTCCGCGTACCCACGACATTTCGTTCGACTGGGTTACCTTCTCGAGCACGACGACGCGCGTCCCGTTATTCACCTGCGCGACCGGCGTTACCGTATCCTGAACGAGCGGGATCGGCCTCACCTTGACACCGTTGCTTCTCACGCTCATAATCGCAGACCCGGCCGCCGTCTTCTCTTCCGTCGCGGTAAGCAAGTCTTCGCGGATGTATCCGTTGACACCGCTCGGAAGCACGACGCGATACCACTTATACAACCCCTTCTCCGACACCTCATCGGGGCTTACGACCGTCTTAAGATAAGGAACGGCGCTTCCCCAAATCTCTTGCGCCTCGGCCGTTGCGCCGCCGGCGCTAGAAGAAAACACAGTTTCGATCACTTTGCCGTTATACATGGCTACTTCGCCTTTCGTCGCATCGACGGCTTTGATCGTCGCCGGTTTCTCCGCGCTGATCCCGCCGTATGCTTGGCTCAATACCGTGTCGACAACGTGTGCGACTTGAAATCCGAAACCTTGATACAAGGCGTATGTTCTGGCCGCCACCGCCTGCGCCTTCAACGCTTCGGCATGCCAGGATGACGGCATCTCGGCGCCGACGACCGAGTGCAGATACTGTTCGAACGGAAGTTCATTGATGATCGTCAATTTGCTGTTCAAACCGCTAATTTCGAACTGGCCGCGATAGCTGCGGCCGTATCGTTCGGCGAACTTGATGCCGCTGTCCGATGCGGTACTCAGCCATACTTTCGTACCGGTAGCAGGTACCGCGTACAACGCTTGTGGCGCGTTCGACGTTCCGGTGACGGCATAATCCTCTTGCATAAGGAGATAGGCTGACGAAGCATCGGTCGCTTTCAACGCCGCTCCCTCCGGAAGTGTCGCCGCCGCTGCCTTCACGGTCGCAAGCGCCGCGTTATCCGCAGCCGATCCGACAAGCACGGTATAAACAGCCGCCTCCGAACCGGACTGCTTCATGGCGACATATGCATCCAAGCCTGCAGCGCCGAACTTAGCAGCTGCGGCCTTTGCTTCCTCACGCGAAGCATACACGCCCGCCTCGAGACGCATCGGCCCTGTGACGGACGCGGTTGCTTGGCCGATCATCGTCGCTAACGTGCCGTCCCCAGCCCACTTATCCGCTGCCGTCTTGGCCGCAGCCGCGTTCGGGTAACTGCCCTCCTGCACTTGATAGACGACCCCCCCTTTGGAAGCCGACGTAATAAACGCGGCACCTCCGGCTGCCTTGACACGCTTGGCCGCAGCAAGCGCCTTCGTGAAATCGGCGGTCTCGACTATCCGAACCTTATAATCGTCCAGCGTAAAGCGCATCGTCTCGCCCGCTCCCGCCTTAAACAGCGGCTGTACACCTGAAGGCTGGCGTATGCCGACTTCAAGCCCCCCCGTTGCCGTGAACGTTCCCGTTGCCGTGTTCAGCTTATACTTGGGCAGATCGATGAAAATCGCAACCCGGATCGTATCCAGCTTCGGCACGGCCCCGTACGAAGGCCCCGCCGTCCAAACCGATACCAGCAGCAGCGCGGCCGAAATCGAAACCGCTATGCGCCGCCACGACAGCGGCGGCAAGGCGCCGATGATGGGCAACCGCCGTTCGCTCCTTGTTTCGTTCTCCATGAGCTGCTCCTCTCCATATTCTCAGCAACAACCGCGCGGCTCGTATTGCGCGATCACTGCTTCCATGAACGTTAATTGCTACTTGCTGCCTTCTCCGCCGAACTGTTCGGGGATCGGAAGCCCCAAATGAACGTAGGCTTGCGGGGTGACGATTCTCCCGCGTGGCGTGCGCTGCAAGAAGCCGATCTGCATCAAATACGGCTCGTAAACGTCTTCGATTGTTTGACTCTCTTCCCCAATCGTCGCGGCAAGCGTATCCAGTCCGACCGGGCCGCCCCGGTAGCTCATGATCATAGCTCGGAGCATTTTGTGGTCGATTTGATCCAAGCCAAGCGGATCGACCTGTATCAACTCTAATGCATAGCGGGCCAGCTCGTGCGTAACGATGCCGTCTCCCCGTACTTGCGCGAAGTCGCGCACGCGCTTAAGCAAACGGTTCGCGATCCGCGGCGTTCCCCTCGAGCGCATGGCAATCTCTCTGGCCGCTTCCCCCACGATATCAACGCCGAGTATTTCGGAAGCGCGGGAGACGATAAAAGCCAGCTCATCCACCGTATAGAACTCCAGCCGGCTTACGACGCCGAATCGGTCGCGCAGCGGCGCGGACAAGAGACCCGCCCGCGTTGTCGCTCCGATTAACGTGAAAGGCGGAAGCTCAAGGCGCACCGACCTCGCGCTAGGACCTTTACCGATCATAATGTCGAGCGCGAAATCCTCCATCGCCGGATACAGCACTTCCTCCACCGTCCGGTGCAGTCTGTGAATCTCGTCGATGAACAGCACGTCGCCTTCTTGCAAATTCGTCAGCAGCGCGGCCAGATCGCCGGGACGCTCGATGGCCGGTCCGCTCGTCGTCCTGAGATTAACGCCAAGCTCGTTGGCGATAATATTGGAAAGCGTCGTTTTGCCCAGCCCCGGAGGCCCATATAGCAGTACGTGATCGAGCGCTTCCTTGCGCAGCTTGGCCGCCTCGATAAACACTTTCAAATTTTCTTTCACTTGTGTCTGACCGATATATTCGGCCAAATAACGGGGACGCAAGCTAAGCTCCACCGCTTGGTCTTCCATCATCAGGTTGGCGGAGATAATCCGGTCGTCCATTCGCAAATCCCCTTTCCCACTCAACCTTTAAACAATTGCTGCAAGGCGCGTTTCATTAACGCATCGACGCTCTCGTCCGCCTGAACCGACTCTTTCATCGCATGCCATGCACGGTCCAGCTCCGCCGATGTATACCCGAGCGCCGTCAGTCCTTCCTTCGCTTCGCGCCAGGCGACGCCGCCCTCAATCAATTCAGGCGGTATAGAAGGATTATCGAACGCAAGGCCATCCGCCGTTAATCCGAAACCGCCAGTGAGCGCTTCCAGCTTGTCCTTCAAGTCCAAAATCATGCGCTGCGCCGTCTTCTTCCCGATGCCTGGCAGCTTCGTCAAGAACGAAATGTTCTCCTGGCGGATTGCCGCCGCTACCGCCTCGGGCTTGCCGCCAGCCAATATTCCCAGCGCGACGCGCGGCCCGATCCCGGACACTTCGAGCAGCTTGCGGAACATATTCTGCTCCTCTCGCGTCTCGAAACCGAACAGCAGCGCTGCATCTTCCCGCACGTGGTGGTGCGTGTAGACGATTACCGGCTCGCTTGTCTTGGCGAATGCATACGGGTTAGGCGTGTAAATCTGATAGCCGATATCGCGCACGTCCACGACGATATATTCGACGTCCCAATGGACGACCCGGCCTTTCACGTAGTCTATCATGGCCTGGTCACCTCGTTGATTTTTTGCGATAGAACGGACGAATGGGCATGGCAAATCGCCACTGCCAGCGCATCCGCCACGTCATCGGGCTTCGGAATTTGCGACAGCTTCAGAAACATCCGCACCATTTCTTGCACTTGCCGCTTCTCCGCTTTGCCGTATCCGACGACGGCCTGCTTCACCTGCAGCGGCGTATACTCCGTTACCGGAAGTCCGCGCTGGGCGGCGGCCAAGATGATCACGCCTCTTGCCTGCCCGACGGAAAAAGCGGTCGTCACGTTCTTGTTAAAGAACAGCTTCTCGACCGCGACGGTGTCCGGTTTGTACTTGTCCATTAAGGCGCACGCCGATTCGTACACCTGAAGAAGTCTCGTTTCCTGGGGCGTGTGGGCTTCTGTCTGAATGCAGCCATACTGGACCGGAACGAGTTTGCTGCCGATTTTATCGATGAATCCGAACCCGACAATCGCGATTCCCGGGTCAATGCCTAATACGCGCAACCTGCTCTCTCCTCACGCATGCAAAATCCTTTTGCCCAAATGGCTCCCCCCATTATAGCAAATGTTCGCCTTCATGAGAACACGCTTTCGACATGGCGCCAATCGAAAAGGGAGGGGCTTCATCGCCTCCTCCCTGTATTCGTTTCAGTAGGTTCGCTTCATCACTTTCTCGCTGCGGTCTGCCGCATAATCGCTGAACGTGGATAACACGCTGTTGTACTCGTCTTTATCCGTGACGCGGATACCGGCCGTTAATTGATCCAGCTGTTCGCGCGGCAGGCTGCTTTCCATGAAATTGACGTCTAATTGGAAAAAGGTGCGAAGTACTTTCTCCTTCTTCGGAGGTCCGTCGAACAACGATAAACGGCCGGATTTGTCCATGCTGAACGTAGCCGTCTTCTTGCACGCGTCTGACAAATCGTCAATCCTCTCTTCCATTACGACTTGGCCGTCCGCCCCCAGCAGTGCCGTCCACTGCGGATGTTCCCGCAGCAACCCCAATATTTGCTGCGAGCCCATCGTGCCAAGCGTCTGCCTTTCGTTCCCGCACAAATAAATTCGACGAAGCTCTACAGCTAAATCGCCAGCTTGGTTGGCCAGCGTCTCGATAGCGCTTCGGCTTTGCAGCGGAGCCCCGACCGCCCCGTGATTGTTCGACTGTTGATCCAGCCAAGTCTCCGAATCCGGAAGTTGCGCGGCATTAACCTGTACATTGTGCGAGCAGACAGCCCAAATGATCAAAGCAACGATACTACCAAGCTGCCAAGACGGCCTTCCTCTGCGGCGAAGCCGCTTCTTCAACTGCTTCCAGAGGCTAAATTCCATCACCCGGAAAGCACCCCTTTTTACCTTTTTTGCTAGTGTTTCTCCGCATATGGGGGAATATGCATGCTTGCACGCGTATTCAACGCACAATCTAAAGAGCCCGCTCGCGTTTGGCGGGCAGGCTCTTTCTCATATCAACGATTAATCCATGGAAGGCTAGGGCCGCTTCGTCTCGGCTGCGGCGAGCGTGGCGTGCGGGCAGTCCGAACTTTTTTGGCTGACTTGCGCGGGATAGCCGTTTTTTTGGCAGCATGCGGCAGTTCGATTTTCAAATCCGGCTCATCTTCAAGAACCGTCTTGTTCTCCCTGCCGTCGCCGCATCCGCAATCGCCGGATTTATCGGCTGGTTCGAACTGCTGCAGCGGAGAGGTCAGACCGTAGCCGGAATAACCGTAAGTCGGAATCCCCCAATGTCCGCCCGAATAATTCGCTATGCCAGCCGTCTCTGGCCCATAGCCGTAATCATTAGGGCCACTTCCCGGTCCATAACCATAGCCGCCTTGCGGACCTTGGTACACCGGCAGCGTCTGCGGAGCTTCGTAGCCGTAACCATAGCCGCCTTGCGGACCTTGGTACGCTGGCAATGACTTCGGCGCTCCGTAGCCATAACCATAATCATCTTTCGGACTTTGGTACACTGGCAGCGTCTTGGGCGCTTCGTACCCGTAGCCATATTCGCCTTTCGAACCTTGGTATTCCGGCAGCGTCTTGGTCGCTTCGTACCCGTAGCCATATTCGCCTTTCGAACCTTGGTATTCCGGCAGCGTCTTGGGCGTTTCGTACCCGTAGCCATATTCGCCTTTCGAACCTTGGTATTCCGGCAGCGTCTTGGGCGTTTCGTACCCGTAGCCATATTCGCCTTTCGAACCTTGGTATTCCGGCAGCGTCTGCGGCGCTTCGTAGCCGTAGCCATAACCGCCTTGCAGGCCTTGGTACGTCGGCGCCGTCTGTGGCGTTTCGTAGCCGTAGCCATAGCCACCTTTCGGACCTTGGTCTACCGGCAGCGTCTGCGGCGCTTCGTAGCCGTAGCCATAACCGCCTTGCAGGCCTTGGTACGTCGGCGCCGTCTGTGGCGATTCGTAGCCGTAGCCATAGCCACCTTTCGGACCTTGGTCTACCGGCAGCGTCTGCTGCGCTTCGTAGCCGTAGCCATAACCGCCTTGCAGGCCTTGGTACGTCGGCGCCGTCTGTGGCGTTTCGTAGCCGTAGCCATAGCCACCTTTCGGACCTTGGTCTACTGGCAGCGTCTGCTGCGCTTCGTAGCCATAGCCATAACCGCCCTGCGGGCCTTGCTGAGCTGGAAGCGTCTGTGGTGCCTCGTAGCCGTAGCCATACCCGCCTTGCGGGCCTTGCTGGGCCGGGTACGCCTGCAGCCCTTCGTGGCCGTGTCCATAGCCACCTTGCGGAGCAGCAAGCGGCAAGACCTCGCTCTGATCGTATCCGAATGGTCCGATTCCTGCCGGTGAGCTGCCATAGCCATATCCCGGTCCGCCATGATCGGCTGGGCTTCCGCCATATGGATGCGGCGGCGTGATCGGCACCGGTGCTCCCCATGGAAGCTCCGAAGCTCCCAACGTGTGTTCTGGCGGGCAATCCGCTTCTTCAGCTGGGCTCTGCATCTCGGGCTTTTCGCCGTAACCGTAGCCCCCTTGCGTAGGCTGAATCACGCCATAACTCTCGTGATGATCATGCTTATGATGAGATTCGGGCAGAGACGGCATTTCATAGAGCGACATGACTTCCGTTGCCGGAATTCCGTACTGTGCGAACAGATCCGTACTCTTCTCGTATTCAATTTGGATCGCATAACCCGGTTTGGCGGCCGGCTGCTCCACGACAACGACAGGCGGCTGCTCAACAACTGGAGGCTGTTCAACAACTGGTGGCTGTTCAACGACAGGTGCCTCCTCGACTGGTGCTTCCTCTACAGGCACTTCCTCCACAGGAGGTTCCTCCGGAACGGGTTCCGGCACCGGTGTCGGGATCGGAGCCGTACTGGTTTTGCCTTCAATTGGAGCCGTATTGGCTTTGCCTTCTATCGGCGCCGTCGATTTTTTGCCCAGGAACGGAATCGACGGCAGCACTTCAGCCGGCAGTTTGCCTACTTTCCCGACTAAATCCGTCACGCCCTGCACGACCGACAACGGATGCAGCGGATGATGCCCGCTTCCTGCATGCGAATGCTCAACCGCCTCCGGCACGACGATCGGCGAGCCCGGCTTCGGCACGTTGACGACTTCGCCGGTCAGCAGCACGTTCGGATTTTTCAGATGCGGATTCGCCTTGATCATGTCGCTGAGCGGGATGCCCCACGATTTCGACAGCTTCCACAACGTATCGCCCTGCTTGACGACGTGCTGATGCATGACGTCGACTTGCACCGGCTTCCATGTCGGGACTTTCACTTTGGTCCCAACCTCCAGAACGTCGGGATTCGCAATGCCTGGATTCAGCTTTACGACTTCATCCAACGAGACGTTGTACTTTTTTGCGATTAAGTACAGGGAGTCGCCCTTTTTTACAATATGGATTTTCACTTGACGCTTACCTCCTGACGCATTCTCATACGTTCGCAACAGGCTAGCGCCCGTTGTTTATCCCTACATCCTATGCAGCAGATAGGCGAGTGTCTCCCTCTCAACGCAAAAAAAAATCGAGGCCCGGCCTGTTGGCAGGCGAGCCTCGAACGTGTCGAACCATTCCGATATGCAGTTAGCCTTCGTTGATCGGGTACGTAAAGCTTGGATAGGAGCCGAGCACGCGAACCTGGCATCCCAGCGCCTCGATCTCTTCAATGGCCGCCGGGAGCAGCACCGAGTCAAGCGACATGTTAATGTCGATAAAGAAATAATAGGTCCCGAGCTTCTTCTTCGTCGGACGCGACTCGATTCGGGTGAGGTTGATGCGGCGCCAGGCGAATGCGGAGAGCACCTGAGAGAGCGCACCTGGAAAGTCTTCCGGCAGCGTCACGAGAATACTTGTCTTCTGCACGTCCGACTGCCGTTCCGTGAATGGCCGATTGCCGACGAGCAGGAAACGGGTGAAGTTATTGTCGTGGTCGGTCACGCCTTGCTCCAGTATCTCGAGCCCATTGTTCGCCGCCGCGATCGTCGTCCCGATTGCCGCCCATCCTTTGCCCGGGTTGTCGCGTACTATCCGCACGGCTTCCGCAGTGCTGCTGACATGCTCCTGTTCCGCGTGAGGCAGATGCTCTCGCAAATACTGCAAGCATTGTGCCATGGCAACCGGATGGCTGAGCACCTTGACGATACGCCCGTAATCGAGCTTGTTATTCTCGTCCGTCACTTCTTCCTTGCGGCTGATCAGGTTTTGTATAGACGGATAGACCCATTCCGCCTGAATCGGCAAGTCCACTTCGTGAACAAGCCAATCCGTATGTAACGTAACCGAGCCTTCGATCGTGTTCTCGATCGGGATAATGCTGTAATCCGTCGTCCCGTTCGCCGTCGAAAGAAAGACGTTCGCGATTAACTTATGATACTCGTACTGTGCTTCCTGTCCCTCGAACAAATACCTGGCCGCTTCGTCAGATACAGAGCCTGACGGCAGCAGTGCGATTTTCGTCATGCCGTTGCTTCTCCTTTGATACGATCCATGAAGGCCAGGGCGTGTGCGGTTTCGCTCGTCGCCACGATCGGTCCGTCCGCGTCTGGACGCAGCCATTTCAATTCAGCCGTAATGCCCTGGTCACTCAGTGTTTCCTTCAAAAAATGCTCCAACTCGCGTTTGTTCGGATTTCCCGATTCAACCAGCGCAAGCAGCGTCGGTCCCGCCCCGCTCAGCGCGGCGCCCAGCGCTCCGTGCTCGCAGGCCCGATCCAAAATCTCCGCCATGCCCGGAATGAGCGCGGCGCGGTACGGCTGATGCAATCGGTCGCGCATCGCATGACGGATCAGCTCCAGCTTGCCGCTGGCAAAAGCAGCTACAAGCAGTGAGCTTGCGCCGACGTTGAATACGGCGTCCTTCATCGAAATCTCCGCGGGCAGCGCATGCCGCGCCTTCTCCGTGGACAATTGGAAATTCGGAATTGCTACCAGCGCCTCCATATCCTTATGTGGCTCGAGGCGCACGTGCTCCGCGCGACTGCCGTCCCACGCCGAGACCACGATGCCGCCGAATAGCGAAGCGCCTACATTATCCGGGTGGCCTTCGAGCTCGGTTGCGATTTGGAACAGCCGGTCATCGGATAACGGTTTGCCAATCAACGCGTTAGCCGCCACGAGCGCGCCTACGATAGCCGACGCACTGCTGCCGAGACCCCGCGTAAGCGGGATTTCGCTATACATCGAGATATGAAGCTCCGGCACTTGTACGCCGGCTTCGCCGAACACGCGCTGCGCGACTTTGTAGATTAAATTCGACTTGTTCTGAGGCACGCCTTCCAGCCCGTCTCCATACAGGTCGATGATCGTTTCGCCGTTAGCCGGGATCGACAGTTCCAGCCAAGCATATAAGGACAGCGCCATGCCAAGCGTATCGAAGCCTGGCCCCAAGTTCGCGGTACTGGCCGGAATTTTGACAAGTACGTGACGTTCGTTCATCGTGTGTTCACCTTCCACCTTCCATGCTAGCCTTCGACGCGGTAGACGCTCTTCACGCTTTTCACGACGTCCATGGATTCGAACGCGGCAAGCACTTTATTGACCGACGCCTTGCTGGCGTCATGCGTAATGATAATGATTTCGGCTTCCGAATGATTCGGGTTCGGCTGCTGCACGACCGATTCCAAGCTGACTTCGTATTCCGCGAATGCTTGTGTAATCCGTGCAAGCACGCCCGCGCGATCGTCTACATGAAGCAGCAAGTAATATTTCGAGGCGATCTGCTCGTCGGTCTTCAGCTTCTTCGCCTTGTACGTCAAGCCAAGCTGCTTGCCGTTCACGCCGAGCTTCAAATTCTTCACGACCGCGACCAAATCCGCTACGACTGAGGTCGCCGTCGGCAGCTCGCCTGCGCCAGGGCCATAGAACATCGTCTCGCCCACGGCTTCTCCGTAGACGTACACTGCATTGAACACGCCATTCACCGACGCGATTGGATGCGTCTTCTTCACCATCGTCGGCTGCACGCTGACGCTCATATAATCATCCTGCCGCTCCGCGATGCCCAGCAGCTTCACTTCATAGCCAAGACGCTTCGCGTATGCGATGTCCTCGCGGCTGACCGAAGAGATGCCCTTCACGTCCACGTCATCCAGCGCTATGTTCGCACGGAAACCAAGCGTCGAGAGTATGGTCATTTTGCGCGCGGCATCAAGCCCTTCCACGTCGGAAGTCGGATCCGCTTCCGCATAACCCAGCGCTTGCGCTTCTTTCAAGACGTCTGCGTAGTCCGCGCCCTCTTGACTCATTTTGGTCAAGATATAGTTCGTCGTACCGTTCACGATGCCCATGATTTTCGTAATCCGGTCCGAGGAGAACCCTTCGATCAGCGTCCGGATAATCGGAATGCCGCCAGCCACGCTTGCTTCGTACAAGACGTCGCAGCCATGCTGCTGCGCCTTGGCGAGAATCTCCGGACCGTGCAGCGCCATCAAATCTTTGTTCGCCGTGACGATATGTTTGCCGCGCGAGAGCGCTTCGAGAATGTAAGACTTCGTTGTCTCGATGCCGCCCATCACTTCGACGATTACGTCGATCTCCGGATTGTTGACGATCTCCCAAGGGTCTTCGGTCAATTTATCCGAGCTCACATTAATCGCGCGCGTCTTGCTTTTGTTCTGCACGAGCACCTTCTCGATGACGATCGGCGATCCGACCTGGCTTTGCAAATCCTCCTGATGCCCTTCCACAATACGAACGACGCCAGTTCCGACGGTACCTAGCCCAAGCAGGCCTACTTTAACAGGTTTCATAGGATTCTCCTCCATCTGGTTCAACATACACTCTCATCCTAGCCTTGTCCGATGATCGACGCCTTGCGTACGCCAGCCAGCTTGCGCAGCGACTCGACCAGCTCGATCGGAGTACTGCTCATAGGCGACGTATCGACAGTTACAACGACGTTCGCGAAGCCCTGAAGCGGAATGGACTGATGAATGGTCAAAATATTACCCTCCGAGCCGGCCACCAGGCCCAGCACTTTGGAGAGTATGCCCGCACGGTGCTCCAGGTCGACCGATATGGTCACGATCCGCTCCCGGTCCAGCTGATTCAGCGGGAATACGCCGTCTTTATATTTGTAAAAGGCGCTGCGGCTAAGGCCTGCCCGTTCTACCGCTTCATGGACGGTAGCCGCTTCGCCGCGCTGCAGCATCTCCTTTACGTGAATCGTCTTTACGATTCCTTCCGGCAAAATATCCTCACGGACGACAAAATAGCGTTCCGGCATGTTTCGTCCTCCTAATAAAGACATCTGTTCACTTATAGTGGACATTATAGCGGATAAACGGAGTAACGGCAATAGGCTTCGACAAAACTAGGAACTTTCACCGAAACTTCCTCGTTCAAAGTGAACATGTTCGTAACCATAACAAAAGCTGCTGTGCCCGGCCCATCAGAGTAAGGAGCCTTGCGCAGCAGCCTTTAGCCGCAGCGTGCTTATTCGTAGAAATAATCGGTGCCTTCGAAGAATTCAAAGGAAAACTCGCCGATATGGACCAGATCGCCGTCCTTCGCGCCAATCTTACGAAGTGCCTCGTCGACGCCCATCTTGCGCAGCGTGCGCGCAAATCGCATAACCGCGTCATAGGTGTTGAGGTTGATTCGTTTCATCATGCGTTCGACCGCCGGACTTTCAACGACAAACCAGTCGTTCTCGCGACGCACGGTGAACGTGTCGTCTTCCTTCTTCTCCATCGTGTACACTTTGCGCTCGGCGACTTCCTTAACCTCTTCGATGAGCGGCGCTTCCGGTACGGTCGCCAGGACGTCAGCCGCCTTGTACAGCAGCTCTTGCACGCCTTGCTTCGTCAACGAAGACGCCGGCATGATGTCGTATTCGAGCTCGCCGCCGTGTTCCTTCAGCTGTTCCTTGAACAGCTCCAGCTGCGCCTGCGCATCAGGCATGTCCATCTTGTTCGCCACGATGATCTGCGGACGCTCCGCCAACACCGGGTTATACAGCTTTAATTCTTCGTTGATTTTTATCCAATCCTCGAACGGGTCGCGCCCTTCCGAGCCGGACATATCGATCACGTGCAGAATGACGCGCGTACGCTCGACGTGACGCAGGAACTCGTGTCCGAGACCGATCCCTTCATGCGCACCTTCAATCAAACCCGGCAAATCCGCCATGACGAACGAACGACCGTCGCCGACGTCGACGACGCCTAGATTCGGCGTTAACGTCGTAAAATGGTACGCGCCGATTTTCGGCTTTGCTCCGGACACGACGGAGAGCAGCGTGGATTTGCCTACGCTCGGAAACCCGACAAGACCCACATCCGCCATAACTTTCAATTCCATCGTGATCCATCGTTCTTGGCCTTCTTCGCCATTCTCTGCGAAATCCGGCGCCGGGTTCTTCGCCGTCGCGAACCGCATGTTGCCGCGTCCGCCGCGCCCGCCCTTAGCGACCACGACCTTCTGTCCATGCCGAGTCATATCGGCAATAACTTCCTGCGTATCTTCGTCAATGATGATCGTCCCTGGCGGGATACGCACGTACATGTCTTCTGCTCCCGCGCCGTGCATCCCTTTGACCTTGCCGCGTTCGCCGCGTTCGCCTTTAAAGTGTCGCTGGTACCGGAAATCCATCAGCGTGCGCAGCCCTTCATCCACGACAAAAATGACGTCGCCGCCTCGACCGCCATCGCCGCCCGCTGGTCCCCCATTCGGGACATAGAGCTCTCGGCGATAGGATACGATTCCGTTACCCCCGTCGCCGCCTTTAACAAATACTTTGGCCTTATCTACAAACATGTATGTCCTCCGTTCAATGTGCGAGCTTCGCCAGCAGCTGCAAGCACGCCGGGCTTTGGTCCGATCCGGCCGGCGCCAGCCCAGAACCTTTCACCCGCTGCTTCCATCCTTGCTGCCACTGGGCGGGATCGTTCAGTTCCCCGCTTAACCGGAATGTGACGAGCAGCGCTTTCTCCTCGCGCCCAATTTCGAGCGTTATCTTGGCCGGCTCTCCGCCAGACGGTTTGATACCGAACCGGTATAAGTTAATGAGCTCCATAATTGCTTCCGATACACGATCGCTATCGATCGGCAATTCGGTTAAATTCAGTTCGCCTTCGATGCGTACATCCAGTTGGAGCGAATGCGTCAGTGTGCGGAACGATTGAATGAATGCAATCAGCGAAGGAACGCCGAGTCTTGCAATTTTGCTTTCTTCGGTCATTCTATCTCTTATTTGTTCCACATATTGCACCGTTCTATCCGTCTTCCCCATCCGTATGTACCCATATAACACTTGCAGGTCGTTCATCCAATCGTGCCGATGATGATTCAGCGTTCGCACCGATGCCGATTGCAGCGCATGTGTCGTTCTCGCGTGCCGCTGTTCCTGTTCTTTGCGTTCTACACTGATCCATACGATTGCTGCCAATATGGACCACGCTACGAATACGGCCAGAAGCCAAAGCTCGGACCGCCAAATCAGTACGGCTGCTGCAGGTAGCAACACGGATGCAGCCGCATAAAGCTTAACCGATGATAAGCGACTCATGCATACTGTCCTACTTTCCTGTCTTTTCCTTAGCTTAAACAGTATAGCACGACGAGGCGCAAAGTTCACTCCCGCGCTTGTTTCGGAGTGCGATTTGCGCCTCGTCGCGCTTCGCCCGGTATAAGGGCAAAAAGCCCCGGCCCTGCAAGCAGGACCGGGGCGGTTTGGACGATATTACTCCACTGCAGCTGCAACTGGAGCAACTTCGATTGGATACACGCTCACTTTTTTGCGGTCGCGTCCCCAACGTTCAAACTTCACGACGCCATCCACCAATGCGAACAGCGTGTCATCTTTACCGATGCCCACGTTGTTGCCCGGGTGAATTTTCGTTCCGCGTTGACGAACGAGAATGCTGCCGCCCGTTACCGCTTGGCCGTCCGCACGCTTAGCGCCAAGACGCTTCGAGTGCGAGTCGCGACCGTTCTTCGTGGAACCTACGCCTTTCTTCGAAGCGAAGAGCTGAAGATTCAGTTTCAACATGGTATTCCCTCCTTCATGTGTCGATTAGTTCACGAACTTCAACATATTTTCCGTAGGAAGCCGCAATCGATCCGAGCATTACCCGCATCGATTCCAGTAATAGTTGGATTCGCTCATTAATCGAATCGTCCGTTTGGAGCGGAATTGCCGACTGCAACCATCCGCTTCGCATGGAAGCCGGGAGCTCGACGCCGGTTAATTCCTCAATCGCGTTCACGGTACCGACCGATACAGTGGAAACGCCGGCGCAGATAATGTCTTTGCCGCGCTTCGCATAATCAGCATGTCCAGAAATCGCGAACGAAACGATTCGATTGTCCTCGGCCGACCGGATGAAAGTAGCGGTAATCATACGAAATCCTGCAATTAAGCTTGGATTTTGCCGATTGTTACTTTCGAGTACGGTTGACGATGACCTTGCTTACGGCGGTAGTTTTTCTTCGCCTTATATTTGTAGACGATAATTTTCTGACCTTTGCCGTGCTTCTCAACAGTAGCGGTTACGGATGCGCCGGAAACAACCGGAGTTCCTGTCACCAGACCGTTCTCGCTGGAAACTGCGAGTACGCGGTCAAACGTGATGTTGCCGCCTTCTGCTGCGTCCAGTTTCTCGATGTAAAGAACATCGCCCTCTTGGACTTTGTATTGCTTGCCACCTGTTTCGATAATTGCGTACATGGGTGCACCTCCTTATTTTCGAAGACTCGCCTGATACAGGTGTCTCGGATCGAAACCCGTGAACTTAATACCTGGTCTGCGCGGTATAGTGGATGAAAAGACCAGTTCTCATACGCACCATAGTATTGTAGCACAGTTGGAACCTAGACCGCAACAACAATATAGCGGCTATGAGAGCAGCAGCGGCGCGCTTTGCACTTTCCCCTTGCCCTTGCAAACGCTGCACGCTTCGATGCGCTGCGTATGTGCGCTCTCGCGCACCTTCTTGCGTGTCAGCTCGAGCAAACCAAGCTTCGTCCATCCAACGACCTGGCATTTGGTGCGGTCCTGCCTGATCAACGCCTCCAGCCGTTTCAACACTTCCTCGCGGTGACTGTCCAGCTCCATGTCGATGAAATCGATGATGATTATGCCGCCGGTGTCGCGAAGGCGAAGCAATCTCGCAATCTGTTCGACGGCTTCCATATTCGTACGGAACACGGTGTCTTCCAAGTCACTAGTACCGACATATTTGCCGGTATTCACGTCGATGACGGTGAGCGCCTCGGTCGTATCCCATACGAGATCCCCACCGCTGTTGAGCCGAATTCTCCGCTCGAACGCCTCGTTCAATTGGGTTTTGATTCGATACCGGTCGAACATCGGTTCCGGGCCGCGATAATGCTTCAGCTTGGGCAGCATCGCCGGCGCCATTTCTTTCACAAGCTGTTCCATCTCGGCGTACCGTCTACGGTCATCAATCCAGATTTCGTCCGTCTCCGCGGACAGAAAATCCCGGACAAGCCGCTGTGGCAGACTCGCTTCCCGATGCAGTTCGCACGGCGCCGCGCGATTGCCCCCCTTCCGCTCGATCTCGCGCCAACGCTCGCGAAGCAAGGTAATGTCCGCATCCAACGCCTCGTAAGCTTCGCCATCGGCTGCCGTTCGTAGAATGACGCCCTCCCCCTGCTCGCGGATCGCGTCACCGGTCATCCGAAGCCTTGTCCGTTCACCTTCGCTGGCCACTTTCTTGGAGACGCCGATATAGTCCGCGTGCGGCATATATACCAGGAACCGTCCCGGCAGCGAGTAGTGCGTCGTGACGCGCGCGCCTTTACCGCCGAACGGCTCCTTCACGATCTGAACGATCAGCTCTTGCCCATGCGACAACAGGTCGGTAATCGGGGGCTTCTCTTTCGGCTGCCTTTCCAAATGAGGATGCAGCACGTCGTCGATATACAGGAACGCGTTCTTGGCCAGTCCGATGTCCACGAATGCCGCCTGCATGCCGGGCAGCACATTCATGACTTTCCCTTTGTAGATGCTCCCGACGAGTCGGCCGGCGGCATCTCCTTTCTCCATGTCGAATTCGACAAGCAGACCATTCTGCACAATGGCCGTCTGGAGCGCGTCCTGACTGCCGTGTACGAGCATTTGCTTCATGATATCCAACCACCTGTCATGCCCATTGTTACGTCTATTTTACATGAAAAGCTCCAAAACTGCACGGTCGGGCTTCCCATCCTCCAAATAACCGTTGACCAGCTGCTGTTCAGGCAGCACGGCCAGAATTTGTCCGGAGTCTTCCATAACCACGATCAAGTGGTAGCTGTCCCGCTTGAATAGTCTTAGCGCAGAGGTGATCGTATGCGCCTTAGAGACGATTATCGGCAGCGCCCAAGCGCCTTTGGTCAAGTGCCGAGATGCGGTTAGCCCTCTGCCGGTCAAGAAACGGAGGAACAAAAAAGGTATATGCCGGTTATACGTCCAATTGGTCATAAGCAGGAAGATGCCGACAATAAGCAAATTCGGCTGGATCCTTGTCTCTCCACCGTGCAGCCACGGTATAATAGCGAACACGACCATCGCCCCGCTTAACACGAGACTGACGCGCGCCCCGATACGCAGCGTGCGGTGGAACGTCGTCGTACGGCTGAGCAGCGCGTTCATCAACTTGCCGCCATCAAGCGGCAGGATGGGCAGCAAGTTGAATAGCGCGATAATCGCGTTCGCCGAAATCACGTATTGCGACCATTCATCACTCCAAAGTCCGCTCAGCCCAAGCCCCCAAGCTGCCGCGGCCATCCATACATTCTGCAGCGGACCGGCAATCGCGACGATCGCCTCTTCCTTGGCCGGCATGCTGCTCGCATCCTCAACTTCCGCCACGCCGCCGAACGGAAGCAGCTTGACTTCGCGCACCGTCCAGCCGAATCCCTTCGCAACTGCCACATGTCCGAGTTCATGGACGAACACGAGCGCGAATAGCGTCATTAGCTCCGTGAAATATCCGGTTGCCACCGACGCAAGCATGATCAAGACGAATAACGGATGAACGGTCCATACGGTCCCGCCCCACTTAATCAAACGGGATTACGTCGGCGGGATCGACGTACCGGCCTTTCTCCTTGACGGCAAAAAACAACAAGCTTGTACCATCCTCGCCAGTCGTCCCCAGGGTGCCGATGTCCTGCCCCGCCTCCACCCAGTCGCTCTCGGCTACTTGTGCCGAGGCAAGCTTCCCGTAGATCGTCTCACGCCCATTAGCATGTTGGATGACCACCGTCTTGCCGCTCTCCCCGTTATCCGTTACTAAAGAGACCCGTCCCGTCTCGGATGCGATGACATTCCCACCGCCCTTAACCGCGATATCGACGCCGGACAGCGTCTGGGCGAACGATTGGACGATCATCCCGCCCGTGATCGGCGCCACCACCGGCAGTTGGATCGTCCCTTCCGTATATTGGGCCATGCCGCCGTCCTTGGCGCGAAAAATCGGAATAAACGATGGCGCACCGGCAAATGTTCGCTCATACCAAGTCGCGGCCGCCCCAAAATCGATCGCATCCGTGAGCGCTGCTGTTACGATCGCCTTGCCTCGCTGGGCAGCCGGATACTCCGATTGGAACATGGCATATAGAATGACGAATAATACGCCTGCCACCATGCTTTGGATGAAGAAAGCCCGCAATAACGGTCCGGTGCCGCCGCCGGACTCGGGTTGTTTCGTCTCCGATGTGCCTCGCGTCGGTTTGAGGGCCGTAACCGATCCCCACGACGGTTCGGATTCCCAGGGGTTGGGCCGTGTCTTCCATGCTAACTCGGGATCCAGGTTCTTTGGCTGCGTCGTTACGCTCGCGGGCAAAGGCGGTTTGCCCACCCAGGCGTCCGGCGGCAGCGGCTCGAATTCGTGTGGCAATGTCTGGGCGTTCTGCGGCGGTTGCGCGGCTTGCGCCTCCTGCTCCAAGATCCGCCGTATCCGTTCTTGGCGGCGCTGCTTCACGCCGTTCTTCGTATCCATGATTACATCCCCCCATCAGCCGACTCCCGAAGGACTTGGTTCGCGCGGCGATTTGCGCAAGACCTGATCCGCCAGGCATAGGCTTGTTCGCATCATATATATGAGCGAGATGGACGAGATATGAACGAACGGCTGCAGCGGAACGAGCCATTCGAGATCACAGAATGAACTGTTCCTGCTGCTTTATTTCGTCTGCATAAAAAAACCGCTCAGCGGGATTTCCGCTGAACGGCAACATGATCAAGTTCATATTTCTCTTGATGGGCTTTCACGCTGAACACCAGCCCGATGCACATCATGTTTAGCAGAAGCGAAGTCCCGCCGTAACTGATGAAAGGAAGAGTTATTCCGGTAATCGGCATCAGACCGATCATCATCCCGATATTCTGAAAGATCTGGAACACATACATGGATACGATCCCGATAATAATGAATGATCCCCGCAAATCGTAACACTGAAATGATATGAGAATCATCCTATATATCAGCAAGAAGTAAAGCAGCAAGACCACCGCGGCCCCCTGGAAGCCGAATTCCTCGCCGACCACGACGAAGATGGCATCCGAATACGGATAGGGGATGAACTTGCGGTTTTTGGAATCGCCTTTCATATATCCGTCCCCGGTTAATCCGCCCGAGCCGATGGCGATCTTGGCCTTGTTCGCCTGATAGACCTCTTTGTCCGACGCTTTGTCGGGGTTGATGAAGCCGTTAATCCGCTCATACCAGTGTGTTTTTTCCTTCTCGACGAGGAAGTTCTTGATCTCCGTGTTGTACTGGTTGAACAAGAAGACGAACAGCACCAAGCTCCCAATAACAATCGTCAGCCCCAACAGGACATGCGTGTACCGCACGTTCCCGATCCACAGCATGCCCAGCACGATGATCAGGTAAATAATCGCGTTCCCCAGGTCCGGCTGGATCATGACGAGCACGAAAGGCACGAACGAGAATGCCGCGATGAGCAGCAGATCCGAGCGAGCCCGAAGCGGATCGCCCTGCCTGCGCCCCATCAAGAAGGCGATCGTGATGATCAAGATGACCTTCTCTAATTCCGCCGGCTGAAATTGCAGTCCGCCCGGGAGCTGGAACCAGCTTCTCGCACCGTTAATTTCGGGGGCTGTTAAATAAACCACCACAAGCAGGATGATGCCGATCACGTACAGGTAAACCCAAAATTTCAAGAGAATACGGTAGTCGAACAACGTAACCATAGCCATGACGGCGAATCCGATACCGTAAAAGATAAGCGTCTTAACGTCGTAGTTCTTGAACTGAGGATCGCCGAAGGTGGCGCTCCTCACGAGCAGCGTACTGACGACCATGAGCATCAATAGTAGAAGGATGATGCCCCAATCCATTTTTTTAAATTTAGCGAGCAAATCCGATCATCCCATTCCGAGAAACTTCCGGAACCGCTTCAACGCGCTGGACTTGTCTTCAAGCGGCATTAGCGGCACCATGTCGCCGAGAATCCGGCGAGCAATATTACGATATGCGATCGCAGCGCGCGAAGAAGGATCCATGACCGTCGGCTCGCCGGCATTCGCCGCTTTGATGACACGCTCATCATCCGGCACGATACCGAGCAAATCGATAGCCAACACCTGGCAAATCTCGTCAATATCGAGCATCTCGCCTGAACGCACCATATTGGCGCGAATGCGGTTAATGACGAGACGCGCTTGCATGCCGCTTTGCTCCAGCAGCCCGATGACGCGATCGGCATCGCGAACGGCGGCATTCTCCGGCGTCGTGATGATGATCGCTTTGTCCGCGCCTGCGATGGCATTGCGGAACCCTTGCTCGATGCCCGCCGGGCAATCGATGATGACGAAATCGTAATCCTTCTTCAGTTCCAGTACAATATCGCGCACTTGGTCGGGCGAAATATCATGTTTGTCTTTTGTTTGCGCCGCAGGAAGCATGTAAAGTTCATCGAACCGTTTGTCCTTCACAAGCGCCTGATTCAATCTGCAGCGCCCTTCGGCGACGTCGATAAGGTCGTAAATGATCCGGTTCTCGAGTCCCATGACCACGTCGAGATTCCGAAGACCGATATCTGTATCTACCATGCACACTTTCTTGCCCAGCAGAGCCAGCGCTGTACCTAAATTGGCAGAAGTCGTCGTTTTGCCAACGCCGCCCTTACCTGATGTCACTACAATTGCCTCTCCCATGACAGACACTCCCCACTTGCCTTATTCAATCCTGCAAGGTAAACCGCTCCGATTCCGTATTAGACCTTGAACAGAATCGGTTCCTTGCGCAGCCGGTTTAAATGCGCCATTTTGTCAATCTGCATAACGCCCTCATTCAAGTACGCGAATTCCATCATTGCTTCCCCTGACATCCATTCATCCGGCGGGCGGCTGATGACATCGGCGATGCGAAGCTGGGTCGGTCTTAGCACGGAAGCGGCAATGACGGCGTCGTCCCTTCCGTCCTTGCCGGCATGCGCCAAGCCCCGAAGAGCGCCGAGCACGTAGATATCCCCCGTGCATAGCAGAGTCCCGCCTGGATTGAGATCCCCCATGAGCAGCAGATTGCCATCATGTTCGATCGTCTGGCCGGAGCGGACGATGCCCGTCAATATTTTGAGATTATCGCTCGATGGCGCCTCTTGCTGCGGAGGTTCTTCGCCCTCGATCGTTTGAACGAGCAGATTGCCGCGAGCTCTGATCATCGAACGAATCTGTTCCTTCATCTCGTCCGTCGCGACGCGCGCGCCTAACTTGACATGGACATGAACGATCGGACCTGTCAGCAGCTGTTGATGCGACTTTTCCAGTTTATATTGAAGTTCGGCCAGCAGTGCGGAAAAATCGCAGGCGTCATCTAGAAGGAACACGAGCCCTTCCTTTACGCCTTTAATCGTAATATGCTGCTTCTCGGTCACGCCCGTCCCTCCCCCTCTCTCTAGTATACGATTCTTTCCACGATGCGGCGATTCCTGCTTGCTTCGCTTCTATTCTTCCTCTTCCTCGGATTTCTTCGCGCCATTCCATTCGAACCAGCGCCGTGCCGGGATATACATAAGAAGCGCAAATCCAAATTGGAGGAATACACTCGGCAAAATATGATTGATGAGCGCCCAATCGTAGGCCATATGATTCAAGCGAAATACCTGATAGATAAAAAATACGGTCGTATCGTAGACGTATGTCGCAAGTCCGATGATCACGAGCGCCATCAGCAGCGTGCTGCGCTTGCGTTCCATCAACAGCCCTGTCAAGTAGCCGACGGCCGCGCCTGCAAAGGCATGCACGCCTAAAATATTATTGTAGAACACGATATCCTGCAGCAGTCCGAAACCGAATCCGAGAAAAAGAGCAGCATACCGATTCTTGTACAACGCAGCGAATAGGGCAAATGCCAGCGCGAAATGCGGAACAAGCCGGCTGGTCCATGCGTCGGGGAGCAGCCAGTAAAAAATCGTCCCTTCCGCGTAAAAAAACAGCAGCATGACGATTACGATGCGCGTCATGCTCATTGGTCCAGTTCCTCTACATCCGGCACCTTCACGACCAGAACCTCGGTCAAGTGTTCGAAATCTGCCGCAGGCTTGATCGTGGCCGTGTACGTCAGACCAAAATCGCCGACCTGCGCGGACTCGACCGTTCCAATGACCATTCCTTGCGGGAAGACGTTCACCAAACCGGATGTAATGATCGTGTCGCCTTTAACCGGTCTGTAACTTTCGGAGATCCGCGACATCGACAGCATGCCGGTCTCCGGATTATAGCCGTCGATTATGCCGAATGCATCCTTCTCGTGTCCGAGCACAGTCGCCGCGATCAACTTTGTGTCGGGAGACTTTTCGTCCAGCTCTGTAAGCGGCATGACATTCGAATATAGCGGATCTACACGATTGACTAATCCGACGAGTCCTTCGGTCGTGACGACGACCATATTGAGCTTGATGCCATCCTTCGACCCAAGGTCAATACGAATCGTTTGGTTGTAAGGATCGTTGCTGACCGCGATAACGTGCGCGATCATGTATTCATAGTCGTTCATCTTTTCTTGACGTTTGGTGAAATTAAGCGCTTTTTGGAGCCCTTCTATCTTATCTTCCATGTAATTAAACTTGCTCTTGTCCCTAGCATAGGCCGCGGCCGTCTTGCGCAGCTCCTCGTTCTCCTCGTAGATTCCGCGGAGATTCGCCAAATCTTCAAAGAAGCCCGCTATGTAGCCAGCGGGCTTGTAGAACCATTGCTGCACAACGCCGGATGCGTCCATGATGAAATTCTCGGGCCAGGTCAGCTTCTTCCGCTCTCCGATCGAGAATCCCATCACCGCCACGAACAGAACGACGACGATCATTAACACGATAATTCGTCTGTTGCGCATCCAATTAAACAATTTTCCTTCTCACCCGCCCATAATTCTTATCTTCCACCCCGTTAGCCGCACAAGCCTCGGATGTTAGCGTTTGGAGCGGGAGACAGGGCCTCCCCGCGTTTTGAACAAATCGATATTGTCGAGCGCCCGGCCCGTGCCGATCGCAACGCAATCGAGCGGATTCTCGGCGACGATGACCGGCATCCCCGTCTCGCGGGATAGCAAGCGGTCCAAATTGCGGAGCAACGCGCCGCCACCTGTCAGCACGATGCCGCGGTCCATAATGTCGGCGGACAGCTCTGGCGGGCACTTCTCGAGCGTGACCTTAACAGCTTCCACGATCGAGTTCACCGTATCTGCCAACGCTTCGGCAATTTCTTCGGAAGAGATCGGCAGCGTCTTCGGCAGACCGGATACCAGATCACGTCCGCGGATTTCGATAGAATGAGGCTGGTCCAGCGTAAGCGCCGAGCCGATCTCCATCTTGAGCTGCTCCGCAGTGCGTTCGCCGATCATCAGATTGTACATGCGTTTGATATATTGGATTATCGCCTCATCCATTTCGTCGCCAGCCACGCGGATCGAACGGCTGGTTACGATGCCGCCAAGGGAGATGACCGCTACTTCTGTCGTACCTCCGCCGATATCGACGACCATGCTTCCGGTTGGCTCCCATACCGGCAGGTCGGCGCCGATCGCCGCCGCGAACGGCTCTTCAATCGTGAATGCTTCCTTCGCCCCGGCTTGTTCTGTCGCGTCCTTGACCGCGCGCTGTTCAACGGCGGTAATGCCCGACGGCACGCATACCATCACGTTCGGATGACGCGGGAATACCGAACGCGCCTTCTGCGCCTGGCGGATGAAATATTTAATCATCGTCGCAGTCGTCTCGAAATCGGCGATGACGCCGTCTTTCATCGGACGTACCGCGCGAATGTTACCGGGCGTGCGGCCAATCATTTTTTTGGCGGACTCGCCTACCGCCTCGATCGTTTTTGTATCCGTACGCAGCGCAACCACGGATGGTTCTCTGACGACAATGCCTTTTCCTCTTACGTATACGAGCGTATTCGCCGTACCCAAGTCAATACCGAGATCTTTGGAGCCACCAAACATAATCAACTCTTCCTTTCTATAGACAGACAATCTTTCTTATTATATTACATCAAACCCTGCTCCTTCAAACTGACGAAGCGGTTGTCTCCAATCACCAGATGGTCGAGCACATCAATACCTACAAGCTCGCCCGCTTCCTTCAATCGGCGCGTCATTGCGATATCTTCGGGGCTTGGCGTCGGGTCCCCGCTCGGATGATTATGTACGCAGACAATCGAGGCGCTGCTGCATTTGATCGCCGCGCGAAACACTTCCCGGGGATGGACAAGCGATGCGTTCAACGTGCCGACAGAGAGCGTCTCCTTGACGATCACTTGATTCTTCGTATTCAGGAAGAGACACACGAAATGCTCCTTCTTCAAATATCGCATCTCGTCCATTACCAGTTCGGCGGCGTCCTGCGGCTTGCGTATCGCCGGCAGTTCGCCTTGACGGCTCTTCGCGAGCCGCCGGCCCAGCTCGATCCCCGCCAGCAGCTGTACGGCCTTCGCCGGTCCGATGCCGCGAATGGCGGTCAGCTCCTCAACGCTCATATCGACGAGGCCGCGCAGATTGCCGCATTCCTTCAAGATCCGTGCCGCCAATAGAACGGCGGACTCCCGTTTCGTTCCCGTTCGCAGCAATATCGCCAGCAATTCCGCGTGACTTAATGCTTCTGCCCCAACCGTCATCATGCGCTCTCTAGGTCGTTCTTCGCTGGGGACATCGCGCAGTACATAACTTTGCGCTTCCATGTCCACTCCACCTTCAGTGATAGGCTGGTTCGCGTTAGAATACCTCGACGCCGAACTCGGCCAACATATCCGACAGCAGCGACAGCGGCAATCCTACCACGTTGAAATAACATCCGTCAATCCGTTCCACAATCGTAGCCCCAAGCCCTTGGATGGCATAACTGCCCGCTTTGTCCATCGGTTCGCCGCTTGCGATATACCGTCGAATCTGATCCGCGCCGAGCGGTTTCATCCGAACGCGGGTCATCCGATGCGAGACCGCTTCTCGCGACTTGTCGTCGGCATGCACGCAAGCGACGCCCGAATAAACTTCATGATCCTGCGATTGTAGCAGATTCAACATCCGAAATGCGTCCGATTCGTCCTTCGGCTTGCCCATCACTTCGCCGCCAAGCACAACGATCGTATCAGCGCCGACGATAACGGCATTCCGGTCCTCGTCCTCCGCAAGCAGCGACCGGGCCGCGCGCGCTTTAAGCAGCGCAAGCTGCTCCACGATCTGAACCGGCGTCCAATCCGGCGGCGTCGATTCGTCCACATCGGGCGACAAAATGAGAACCGGCAGGGAGAGGCCGAGCGATGCGACCAGTTCCCGCCGGCGCGGTGAAGATGACGCCAGCACAAGCCGGCGTACGGCTGTATCCTTCTTGTGATCATATGCGACCATCGATCAAGCACTCCTTGGACAGCTGTATATTCATTATGCTTCCCTACATTTTCCGGTATAACCAAATTGCCACAATAAGTCCGATGACGCTGATAAGACTAACGTCGAGCTTAATCGTCAGATCATAACTGAGAATGAGCAGATCGGCGGCCGGCGACCATGTTATCGGATAGGATTTCGTTAGAAAATCGAGTCCGGGCACGGCTTGCAGCCATCGCGAGACGAGCGCGCCGGATAGCAGTCCAATCAGGATAAACAACAGAAGTATCCATATATTTTTCTTCATCTTCTTACGTCCCTCGCCATAATTTGACACACCCATCATTATACGCGATGAACCTATTGCTTACAATGCATTCGTGGACGCAAACCAAGCCTGAAGAATAAAGACCGCGTCCATGAGCGAAGACTGAACCGCCCACAGCTGCGCCTCATCCGGTTGTTTCCCGTACTGAGTGGCTGCATTTGCCGCTTGGGCTAACGTCTCTTTAAGTTCTTTCATCGCCGTTAATCCCGTCTGATCCGTTATGGACGCTTCCATGCCAGGTACGGCCTTGGCCCACTTCTCGTAGGCCGCCCTCCAGACCTTCGCATCTGGTTGGGCACCTTCTAATCGGTCCGATGCGTACCGATCGAGCTGCTCCAACAAATTGGCTTGAAGCGCGAAGAATGATTGCGCGGTCTCCGCTTTACCGTTATAAGGAAGCTGTGTTAGGCCAGCGACTTCAATCGGCTTAACATATAGCTGAAGATCCGGTAGCACGGCTTGCAGCGCTTCAGCTTGGCCGCGGTCTGACGACATGCCGGCATAGACGCGATAATCCTTGCCAGTCGCCACGGCGGCCGCCGCCAAGCCTTTGCCCTGCAGCTCCTTCACCGCGGCTTCCATTCCTTCCTTGCCGCTGAATACGCCGTATTGAAGCATCATGTACGTGACCGGCGGGACCTCCAGCGAAATCAACTTGCCTGACTTCGCGGCTTCCCCCGTGATTCCGACATTCGCAATACCGCTTGAGCTATCAGAGCTCGCATCCTGCTTAGTTCCCGCCGACTGCGCGGTGCTCCCCAGTGCATTGGCCGCTGTACCGCCGGAATTCATCTGCGCGCCCTGCTGTGACTGGGTCGGAACGTCCGGCTGTCCAGACGGTTCGCTTCCCGTGAAGAGCGAGAGCGCCATATAGCCGAACAACGCTCCCGTCGCAACCGCCCCGGCTACGGATGCGAACACTTTCAACCAGGAAGGCCCTTGATTCGACCGATAAACCGTCGCCCGCGATGTGGCAAAGGTGCCGCGACGCTTCTCGTCCTCCAGCAGCAACCTAGGATCGATGAACGGTCCTTCCGGAACCTCTATTACATTCGCAGCCGCCGGCGGTTTATCGTCCGTCTTGATCGGAATTGTTCTGGCATGATGTTCGAGCCGTTCATCTCCAAGCTCTATGTTCATCGTCTCGTCATCGACTTGGTCAACTGGCTCCGGAGGCAGCTCAGGCTCATTGGGATACGCCGGAACTACCGGGAAGCTCGCATCTACGCCATACAACTCACTCTGTACGCTAGACCGCTGATTGGCCCGCAAGGGAGCCGGTCCATCTGAGTCTCGGATCAATTGCTCCAATGCCGACGCATCGTCTTGGAACGGGCTCTTCCACTCCGTCTGCCGCGCAAACGACATTTCTTCCCGGAAGAAAGGCATAACGTTCGGCGGAGTCGTCGGCTCCGCCTGCAGCGGCTGGCGCTGCTGGAGCGCTCCGTGATCTTTGTCGAATCGGTATGTGATGCGTGCTTTCGTAGTCATGTCCCTCTCTCCTTGTCCGCGTTCTTCTATATTGCTAGAGTATGGGGATTTTAAGAGATTTAGAACCGGTCCACCGGCGAACCGTTCGAAAGCCGAATCACGCGCGCATACCTTATAACGAGGCAGCGTCCCATTTCGTTTTGGGCATGTCGTATTTTCGCACGCAAAAAAACCGGTCCATCCGCCATAGCGAACGAAACCGGTTCTCATTATGCGTCGTATTTAGCGCGCAGTTGTTTGGCCAGACCATCGGCCGCTTTCCAGATGTCTCCCGCGCCCATCGTAATGACGAGATCGCCAGGTTGAATCCGTTCTGCAAGCACACGCTGGACCTCTTCCTTCGTCGGGATATACGACGTGTTCGAATTGCTGTTCTTCACGATCAGCTCCACTAATTTCTGCGAGGTGACGCCTTCGATCTGCTTCTCGCCAGCTGGCGAGTAAATATCGGTGATGATGACCTCATCCGCCTCGGGGAACGCCCGGCTGAACTGTTCCAGCAGGAAATATGTTCTTGTATAGCGCTGCGGCTGAAATACCGCGATAATGCGTTTGCCCGTCGCCTTGGCCGCGCTGATCGTCGCTTGGATCTCCGTCGGATGGTGCGCGTAGTCGTCGATAACGAGAATATCGTTCACTTCGCCGAGCACCTGGAATCTGCGCTTCGCGCCGCGGAACTCTACGATCGCCTCGGCGATCTGTCCGAACGGCACACCGGCTTCGAGACAAGTAATGATGGTTGCCATCGCATTATACACGTTATGCCGTCCGGGGACGGATAGATGAACGGTGCCGAGCAATTCGCCATTATGACTCATGTCGAAGGACACTTTACGGTCGCCAAGCGCCAAATTGGATGCCGTATATTGGGCGTCCAGTCGGTCAATTGCATAAGTCAGCAATCCGTCATTGCCAAGTGCTCCGCTCTGCACTTGCGGCAGCAACTCACGGATCGTCTCGTCATCCAGACAGACGATCGCCTTGCCATCTTGTTTGACCTGGCTCAAGAACTGTACGTAAGCTGCCTTCAACTTGCCGAAATCGCCGTCATAATTCTCCAGGTGATCCGGCTCGATGTTCGTGACGATCGCAACCGAGGGATGATATTGAAGGAAAGAACCGTCGCTCTCATCCGCCTCCGCGACAACATAATCGCCCTTGCCCGCCTTTGCGTTCGTGCCGACGTTGACGATTTCACCGCCGATGATGTAAGTAGGGTCAAGCTGGCAGTTTTCCATCACGAGCGCGATCATGGAAGAGGTCGTCGTTTTGCCGTGTGCGCCGGCGACCGCAACCCCCTTGCCATTGTTCATCAGCCGAGCCAGCATTTGCGCCCGGTGCAGGATCGGAATGTTCAGATCTTCCGCCGCCTTGCGCTCCACGTTGTCGCGAGCGAGCGCGGTCGAATAGACGACCAGGTCCGCGCCTCTCACATGCTCTGCTTCATGTCCGATAAATATGCTCGCGCCTTTGGCCGCCAGCTTCTCCGTCAGCTCCGCTCTCGCGACGTCGGAGCCCGTAACTTTGTACCCCATTTCCAGCATGACTCGCGCGATGGCGCTCATGCCGTAACCGCCGATTCCGATGAAATGTACGTGTTCTGCCGTATTCAAAGACGGTTCACCAACCTTTTTCAGATTCCATATTGTAGAGCAGCCGGGAGCGGACATCGGCTATTAGATAAAGCGTTCCGGTCACCACCGCCAGGTCGGATTCGCCTGTCAGCGATTGAAGCCGCGCAAGCGCCGCCTTCCAATCCGGCTCGACGATCAGCTCGAACGAAAACCCGCTCTCTTCTTTCAACCGCTGCGCGAGCTCAGCCAGCTCCTGTGCAGGCATCGCTTTGCGAAAATCAGGCTCGGTCACGACAAGCGTATCCACTAGAGGTAGTATATGCCGCAAGGTGTCATGATGATTCTTATTTGCCATCATGCCCATCATTACATGCAGCCCGTCACTCGCGTATCCGCTCTTGAGCGCGGCAGCCAGCGCTTCGGCGCCTTCGGGATTATGGGCCCCGTCCAACAGCAACCTCGGCGATTGCTGCACGAGTTCCAGTCTGCCCGGCCATGCCGCCCGCTGGAGCCCTTCTCGCAGATCCTCATCCTCCACAATCAGTGCATAGTACTGGCGCAGCACTTCCAATGTCATGACAGCCACGGCCGCGTTCGTCCGCTGATGCGCTCCTTGCAGGGTAATCGTCAGCGGGTCGATTGCGCGGAACGGGCCTTCGAACCGGAACGCTTGCTCACCATCAGCGGCGCTTCCGTTCCGTTCATGGAACTGTTCACCCAGTAAATAGAGCGAGCTATTGCGGGACGCGGCCGACTCCTTGATGACTTCCACCACATCCGGTTGACTGACCGCCGAGATGACCGGTACGCCCGGCTTGATGATGCCCGCTTTCTCGCGCGCAACAGCTGTTAACGTATCGCCCAATATATCCATATGGTCGTGTCCGACGTTCGTGATGACCGACACGACCGGCACGACGATATTCGTCACGTCGAGTCTGCCGCCCAATCCCGTCTCCCAGACGACGTAATCGGGATAAGCCACAGTGCCATAGTAAAGGATCGCAAGCGTCGTCGCGACCTCGAACATCGACGGTGAGCCCAGCTCGGTCGCGGCGATCGCTTCCACCTGCGGCTTAATTCTGTTGGCCAGTTCAAGCAGCGTCTCTTCCGGGATATCGGCGCCGTTATATTGGAAGCGGTTCGTGAACTTCGTGATATAAGGAGACGTGAACGTCCCTACGTCGTACCCGCTTTTTTGCAGGACGCTGGTTAAAAAGGCGCAAACCGAACCTTTGCCGTTCGTGCCCGCCACATGTATGAATTTAAGCCGCCGGTGTGGATTGCCGAATGCTTCCATTAACCGTTCGACGCGCTCTAGACCCGGACGGATCCCAAACGGCACCAAGCCTTCGATCCAGTCTCTGGCCTCTTCGTAGGACGCGAGCGGTCCCGCGGCGAATTGCATCTCTTGATTACTCATCGCTAGTCCTTCTTCCTGCTCTCGATTGAACGTTGCTGACAGCTGCGCGCTTAAGCGCGCAGCTCGGCCAGACGCGCCTGAACGACGCTGCGTTTCTCTGCGTAATCAGCCATCTTCGCCTTCTCTTCCTCAATGACCTTGGCTGGCGCCTTCGCCACGAAGCCTTCGTTGGCAAGCTTCTTCTCGACGCGCTCGACTTCGGCGTTCAGCGTCTGGATTTCTTTCTCCAGACGGGCGATTTCTTGCGAAATATCGATCAAACCCGCAAGCGGGAAGTACAATTCCGCGCCGGTGACGACTGCGGTCATCGCTTTATCTGGCGCGCTTAGGGACAGATCGATCGTAAGCTTAGACGTGCCGCAGAACCGGCTGACGAACTCATCGTTGCGGCCGAGAATCGCAGCTTCGGCCTCGGTCTTCGGCTTGATCAACAGCTCGATCTTCTTGCTCATCGGTACGTTCACTTCGGCGCGGATATTGCGAACGGCGCGAATAAGCTCCATCAGCAGCTCCATCTCGCGCACCGCTTCCGGCGCCTCTAGCGCTTCATCGTACGTCGGCCAGGAAGCGACCGTGATCGACTCGCCTTCATGCGGCAGATGCTGCCAAATTTCCTCGGAGATGAACGGCATGAACGGATGAATCAAGCGCTGCGTGCGATCCAGCACGTAAGCCAGCACCGATTGCGTGGCACGCTTCGCTTCTTCGTCGGCACCGTACAGGTTCAGCTTCGCAAACTCGATGTACCAGTCGCACAAGTCGTCCCAGATGAAATTGTACAACTGACGGCCTGTTTCGCCGAACTCGTAGCTGTCAATCAGACGGGTGACTTCGCGCGCCGTTTCGTTCAGACGATGCAAAATCCACTTGTCCGCCGTGCCTAATTTGCCGGTAATATCGATGTCGGCTGCCTCGACGCCTTCCAAGTTCATGAGCGCGAATCGGGACGCGTTCCAAATTTTGTTCGCGAAGTTGCGCGCTTGTTCGACCCGCTCCCAGCGAAAACGCAAATCTTGCCCCGGCGTGCTGCCTGTCGCAAGCATGAAGCGCATCGCATCCGCGCCGTACTTTTCGATGACGTCGAACGGATCGACGCCGTTGCCGAGCGATTTGGACATTTTGCGGCCTTGCTCGTCGCGGACGAGACCGTGAATCAAGACATCCTTAAACGGCATTTCCCCTGTGAATTCGAGCCCTTGGAAAATCATGCGCGACACCCAGAACGGAATGATATCGTAACCCGTTACGAGTACCGATGTCGGGTAGTAACGCTTCAGGTCCGCTGTAGCTTCAGGCCAGCCGAGCGTGGAGAACGGCCACAAAGCTGAGCTGAACCACGTATCCAGCACGTCTTCGTCCTGACGCAGATCCGCTCCGCCGCATTTGCCGCAGACGGTCAAATCTTCTCGGGAAACGTGCATCTCGCCGCAGGAATCGCAGTACCAAGCCGGAATTCGATGTCCCCACCACAGCTGGCGGGAAATACACCAGTCTCGCACGTTCTCCATCCATTGCAGATAGGTACGTCCGAAACGATCTGGAACGAAATTCGCGCCTTTACCCGTGCGCTGCGCCTCAATAGCTTGATCCGCCAGCGGCTTCATGGCGACGAACCATTGCGTGGACAAGTACGGCTCGACGACGGCGCCGCTTCGCTCGCTGTGGCCAACTTGGTGAACGTGTTCCTCGATCTTGACGCAGACGCCCTGTTCCTTCAAATCCGCTACGATTTGCTTGCGGCAATCAGCGCGATCCATGCCTTGGTATGGTCCGGCTTCTTCGTTCATGACCCCGCTCTCGTCCATGACGACGATCTGCGGAAGATTGTGGCGAAGACCGACTTCGAAGTCGTTCGGGTCGTGAGCCGGCGTAATCTTGACCGCACCGGAGCCGAAGTCCTTCTCGACGTATTCGTCGCCGATAATCGGAATCTCGCGTCCGACGATAGGCAGCACGAGCAGTTGTCCGATCAAGTGCTTATAGCGCTCGTCCTCCGGATGCACGGCGACTGCCGTATCCCCGAGCATCGTCTCCGGACGGGTGGTCGCGACTGTCAGATAGCCGCTGCCGTCCTTGAGCGGATATTGCAGATGATAGAGGCTGCCGTTCACCTCTTTGTATTCCACCTCGATATCCGACAGCGCCGTACGGGCAGCCGGATCCCAGTTGATGATTTTTTTGCCGCGGTAGATTAATCCCTTGTCATAGAGACGGACGAATACTTCGCGAACCGCCTTCGACAGACCTTCATCCAGCGTGAAGCGCTCGCGGGAATAGTCCAAGGAGAAGCCCATCTTCGCCCATTGGGCATGGATCTTGTCATTGTAGAGCTCCTTCCACTCCCATACGCGTTCCAGGAAGTTCTCGCGGCCCAGATCATAACGGGACACGCCTTCCTCCCGCAGCTTCTGCTCCACCTTCGTCTGCGTAGCGATACCCGCGTGATCGCTGCCTGGCAGCCAGAGCGCGTCATAGCCCTGCATGCGTTTCGTGCGGATCAAAATATCCTGCAGCGTACAGTCCAGCGCATGGCCGATATGCAGCATCCCGGTCACGTTCGGCGGCGGGATGACGATCGTATAGGCCGGTGCGTCCGGTCTTGTGCCCGCTTCGAAGAAATTACCCTTCATCCAGAAATCGTACCACTTCGCTTCGGCCGACTTCGGATCATAGGTCGTCGGCATCGATGTGCCCGTTGCTTTGTCAGACATGAGATTCTACCTCCAGTAATGTTGCAATGCGCCAGTTGGTCATCCAGCCGCCCTTGCCGAAAATAAAATAAACCTTTCGTCCTTCTTGCAAAGGACGAAAGGTTTTGCTTCCGCGGTACCACCTTTGTTTCGCGTGCGAATCTATCTCCCGCTGCGCGACACTTCATGCAGGTAACGGCTGCGCCCGGCCCCTACTAACGAAGAACCTTGCGGGTCAACGCTCATAAAGGCAACTCCGGGGCGACCTGTAACATTAAGCCTCTTGCAGAACCTCGCAGCAATTAACGGTTCCGCTCTCTGAAAGCGCTGCTGTCACTCTTCCCCTTCAACGTCGTTAGAAGAAAGTATTTCCGTATACCCTTTATCATACACGTTATTAATTCCAACAGTCAACCCGGATGGGCGGTAGGATCAGGCGTTGGTACCGTTTCAACAAAAAACCCTTGCAGAAAGCGCCGCTCTCTACAAGGGTTATCGGACTTATGGAATATAGAGCACCTGGCCTTCGGTCACGCTTTGATCGTTCAGCCTATTGTAAAGGGCGATTTCGCGCGCCTGCAGCTGATAGCGGTCGGCGATCGAATCGAGCGTATCCTCCCGCTGCACGATCGCCATCCGCACTTTGCGGAATGCATTCTGCTCACTAGTCCGGTTCAAGAACAAGCTCTTCCATTCGATCTCGTCCGCGGACGCGCGTCTGGCTTCTTCGGCCGCGCGCTTCGCGCTTAACTCCGCAGCCGCCCTCGCTTCCTGTTCCCGCTGGCTAGAATGGAGGATCGAGCGGAAGCCGATTCCGACTCCGCTTGCCCGCTCGGGCTGCTCTGGACTGTCTTGAAGCGGCTTGGCGTTAACGGCTACTCGTGGCTCTTTACGCGATTGATCGGCGTCTTCGACTGCGCGCGCAACTTCCTCGACCGGTTGTTCGCCGGATTCCTGCGCTTCAGCGCGCTGGTCTTCGGCTTGCGCGACCTCTTCGGACAGGAACGGCGTGAACACCGTTTCGGCCGGCCGGTTCAGATCCGCTTCTAGTTGCTCGTCCTGACCGCTCGTCTGCGCCAGTTCGATCTCCGCTCTGGCCGCTTCTTCCCGTTCGCGCTCCTCCCGCGCCTCCCGTTCCGCCTGCTGGGCTTCGCGTTCGCGCTGCTCGGCGGCCTCTCGCTCGATCTGGGCGATCGCCTCCCGGGTCTCCTGCTCTTCCCGTTCGCGCTGCTCGGCAGCCTCCCGCTCGATTTGTGCAATCGCCTCCCGGGTTTCCTCCTCTTCCCGTTCACGCTGCTGGGCGATGATCGCTTCTTGTTGGCGCCAGAGCTCGTGCTGCCGTTCTTGCGCTCGCTCCGCCTCGCGCGCCTCTTCTTCCGCGGCTGCCCGCAGCGCCGCCTCCCTGGCTTCGCGTTCGGCGATCTCGCGTGCTTCCGCTACCTTGAACTGCTCGGCTTGTTCCGAAGCCGCCCAATTGTCGTAGTAGCGATTGTCCAGGGCGGGCTCCGCCTGTCCCGCTTCACCATCCTCATGGAGCGACCGTTCATGTACGACCGTATAAGGCTCCTCCCGCCACGACTCCGCTTGATTGGCCGGTTCCAGCTCGATCCCAAGCAGCGATAATACGCCCGTAATGTTCAGCGTACGGGCCGACAGCAGGTCGACGTCAAAGTTATCGATTTCGACCGAAATGTCGTCCAGACGGCTCACCCGATTGAGCGGCAGCGTAATCTCGACCGGGATCCAATGTTCGAGCGACTGCGCATCCGCCCGGCCGTTGCTCGAACGGTAAACACCGGAAAGCAGCAGATGGCCTTTGAGCAGCACCTGCTCGCCTTGCCTGATCACTTGTATACGCGGCACGAGCTCAATCTCTTCCAACTCGTCGATGCCCAATACGTCATCTGGCAAATGCACGCGCTCATAAACGTCAAACCGTAGTCCGTTCGTTTGGTTAGACAAGCGTCTCGTCCTCCTTTCCCCTCCTAAACAGCTTGGATACAGCTATCTTCCCTATTCACTATATGGTTAGGAGGAGGCGGGCATGACTACGATTTTGCCTCTATATAGAGGTTGTTCAAGAAGTCGCCAATTGATCACGATGCAAATCACGGGGCCTCCCGGTGCTGAATTGTCGACTTATCGAACTCTTGCTACAAGGCGAGCTTGGCCGCCAGCGACGAGAACCACGCCGGTTCAGGACAATCAACCTGCACCGGATCGCCGGTAAACGGATGCGGGAACGTCAGTCTGGCTCCGCGAAGCGCCTGATGCCTGATGACCTCCGTACGCCCGCCGTAGAGATCATCGCCCGCAAGCGGATGGCCGATATGGCTCATATGCACGCGGATTTGATGCGTTCGGCCCGTCTCCAGGCGCAAGCGAAGCCTGGCCCAACCGGAGCCTTGTCGAACCACTTCATAATGGGTGACGGCATGATCGCCGCCCGGCGAGACACGGCGGCGCGCACCGTGGTGACGATCTTTGCCGATCGGCGCATCGATCTTGCCCGAAAAGTTGCGCAACTGCCCCTGCACGATGGCTTCATATTCGCGATCGATCCGCTTCTCCCGCATCGATTCGTCAAGCCTCAGTTGGGCCAACTCGTTCTTGGCATACAACACCGGACCTGACGTATCGTCGTCCAGACGGTGGATATGTTTCATCGGAAGCGGATCTCCGCGCAGCAGCGCATACCGGGCGGCCGCTTCGTCCAGCGTGCCCCGGTGGCCTGGGCCGTTCGGATGGACCGGCATGCCGGAGGGCTTGTCGAATACGACGCACCAATCATCTTCGTAAAGAACAGGCGCTTCGCAGCGTTCATGGGCGGCAGGCAGCTGCGCAAGCCGGTAGGACAGCTCCTTCTGTTTATCGGCTGGTTCGAACGCTCTTAGCAGAATCGACTGATCCGTGCATTGAATCCCGCCGACGGAGAACAGCCGATTGACCCATTTCTCCGGAAACAAAGCAAGAGCCAGCAGCCGCTGTCGCACGATGTGCGGATGGCTGCCGGCCCGAAGAGGAGGGTAGCGGTCCGGGTCGATCGAGGCGCCCTGCTCGTTCAGGGCATCGACAGTCGTGACCAGCCACTCCCCTTGACGTCTAAAGCTCGTCATGTTCATGGGTTCTGCTCTCGCTCCTTGCTTATAGACGGCGGAGCGCTTCGTCATGCGCCGCGATCGTCGCATCGATCGCCGCTTCGTCGTGAATCGCCGATATGAACATGCCTTCGAATTGCGAAGGCGGGATGCTGATGCCGCCTTCCAGCATCGCGGCGAAATACGCCTTGAAGCGCTCGAGATCGGCGGTTTTGGCCGTCTCGTAATTGATGACATGCTTGTCCGTGAAGAATGGACACACCATGGAACCGACGCGGTTGATCGTCATCGCGATGCCATGCTTCTGCGCGTTGCCCTGGAGACCCCGCTGAAGACGAACGGCCATCCGCTCCAGATGCTCATACGTCTCTGGCTTCAAGAGACTGAGCGTCGTGTAGCCTGCAGCCATCGCAAGCGGATTGCCGGACAACGTACCCGCCTGATAGATTGGGCCTGAAGGGGCCATCATTTCCATAATTTCGCGTTTGCCCCCGTAAGCGCCCACAGGCAAGCCGCCGCCGATGACTTTGCCAAGACAAGTCAAATCCGGCGTAATGCCGTACAGCCCTTGCGCGCAGTTAAAGTGAACGCGGAAGCCGGTCATGACTTCGTCGAAGATGAGCAGGCTGCCAAATTGCTCGGTAATATCGCGCAAGCCTTGCAGGAAACCCGGCAGCGGCGGCACGACGCCCATATTACCCGCTACTGGTTCGACGATAACGCAGGCAATCTGCTCGCCGAACTTCTCGAACGCCAGCTTGACGGACTCGATGTCGTTGTAGGGCACCGTCAGCGTGTGGGACGCGACGCTCTCCGGCACGCCCGGGCTATCGGGCAGACCAAGGGTCGCGACGCCGGAGCCCGCTTTGATCAGAAGGCTGTCCGCATGTCCATGATACGAACCTTCGAATTTCAAAATCATGCTGCGCTTCGTATAGCCGCGCGCCAGACGAAGCGCGCTCATCGTCGCTTCCGTGCCGGAATTGACCATACGCACCAAATCAATGGAAGGCACGCGCTCCGCCACGAGCTTCGCCATCGTCGTCTCCAGCTCGGTCGGCGCGCCGAAGCTTGTCCCTTTCTCCGCCGTCTTTTTAATTGCCTCGACGACTTCCGGGTGGGCATGCCCCATAATCAGCGGTCCCCACGAACCGACGTAATCGATATAGCTGTTGCCGTCGATATCATAGACGCGGTATCCTTCCCCGCGTTCCATATACACCGGCGTCAAACCGACGGAGCGGAATGCCCGTACCGGTGAGTTGACGCCGCCCGGAATAACCTCCTTGGCGGAGGCGAAAGCTGCTTTGGAACGCTCATCCAATCTAGCGCGACCCTTCTCGCTCATAGTAGACACCTGCCTGTTCGTAATTTGCCGGCATGTCTCATGCCAGCTTGGATATGGAAGTTACTCTCCGCGCAGCCACTTCGCCGCATCCAGCGCGTGATAGGTAATAATGAGGTCCGCACCGGCGCGTTTCATGCCCGTCAACGTCTCCAGCACGACGGCGCGCTCGTCCACCCAGCCATTCGCCGCAGCCGCTTTGACCATGGAGTATTCCGCGCTAACGTTGTATGCAACGAGCGGCAGGTCGAAATTCTCTTTCACCATGCGCAGCACGTCCAGATATGCGAGCGCCGGCTTAACCATCAGCATGTCGGCGCCCTCGAGTACGTCGGCTTCCGCTTCGCGCATCGCCTCGCGTATGTTTGCCGGATCCATCTGGTACGTCTTCCGGTCGCCGAATTGCGGCGTCGAATGCGCGGCGTCGCGGAACGGGCCGTAGAACGCCGATGCGTATTTGACGGAATACGACATAATCGGAATGTTCTCGTACCCTGCTTCGTCAAGACCCGCTCGGATCGCGTAGACGAAGCCGTCCATCATATTCGACGGGGCAATGATGTCAGCCCCCGCTTCCGCTTGCGACACGGCCGTCTTCACCAGCAGCGCGAGCGAAGGATCGTTGTCGATCTCGGCGTAACCGGTTCTCGGATCATGATGAATGACGCCGCAATGTCCGTGGTCGGTGTAGGCGCATAGGCAGGTATCGGCAATGACGACAAGCTCTGGCGCCCATTCTTTCACTTTGCGGGTTGCTTCCTGCACGATGCCGTTATGGTCATAAGCGGAAGAACCGACGGCATCTTTCGAGGCCGGTACGCCGAATAACAGCACGGATTGAACGCCGCTTGCGACGACCGCGTCGATCTCCGGCTTAAGCCGGTCCAAGGAGAAGTGGTGTACGCCCGGCATCGACGGAATTTCCGCCTTGATGTCCGTTCCGTGCGTCACGAATATCGGATAAATAAAGTCGTTCGACGTCAAAATCGTTTCTTTGACCAGTTGACGAAGCGCCGGCGTACGGCGCAGACGACGTAATCTTGTAATTGGGTAACTCATTTTGTTCGAGTTCCTCCTTCTAGGTTTGTGAGGGTTGTGGGGCCAGGCGATCGGCCGCGATCGCTGCGATAAGCGAATCGATCGTCGAATCCGCCGGCATGATGTCAACCTGAAGCCCTGCGTCGATGGCAGTCTGAGCCGTGACCGGCCCGATGCACGCGATTCTAGCGTTCTGCAGAAGCTGGGCCGGGGACTCGACGCCCATGCGCCGCAGTACGGCAAACAGATTCGTGACCGTCGACGAGCTCGCGAACGTAACGACGTCAATCGCTCCTGCCTTCAACAACTCGAGCGTCCCCTCATCTTGTCGGTCGGCTGCGACGGTCTCGTATACATCGATCTCGATGGCCGTTAGACCGCGAGCTTCAAGCGTTCTGGGCAAAATATCTCTGGCCAAATCGCCTCTAGGCAGCAAGACGCGCTGGCCTGGTACGAGTTCGTCCGCCAAGCGTTCGAGAAGTCCTTCTGCTTGAAATTTCACAGGCAGCGCCTCCACGACTAAACCGCGCCTCTCGAGCGCTTCCGCCGTCTTAGGCCCCACCGCGGCAATGCGCGACCGATGGAACTGTCTGATGTCGATGCGGTAGCGCTGCAAGTAACGAAAAAAATAGTCCACGCCGTTCACGCTCGTAAACATGATCCAGTCGTATTCGTCCCCTTTGCGAAGCGCCGTCTCTGTCTCCGCCACGACGGTCGGATCAACCGGCTCCCGCGTTTCGATCACCGGGAACTCGCATGGCTCTCCGCCAAGCGCCTCTATACGGTCGGCCAGATCGCTGCTTTGCGCGCGCGCGCGCGTGATAAGAACTCGCGTGCCGAACAAGGGACGTCGCTCCACCCATTGTATCTTCTCTCGTTGGCGGACGACCTCGCCAACGACGATGACCGCCGGCGGGCGAACTCGTTCCTTCCGAACGACCGCTTCGATATCCGCCAACGTTCCGGTTACCGTCCGCTGATCCGGCGTCGTGCCCCATTGCACGACAGCAACCGGCGTATCCGGACTTTTGCCATTTCGGATTAGCTCTTCGGTTATGTAGCCTATATTGGCGACGCTCATCAGCATAACGAGCGTGCCATCCATGCGCGCGATCTTGTCCCATTGCACGGACCGATCTTCTTTATCCGGAGTCTCATGACCGGTGATAACGGACACCGCCGAAGCCAGTTCTCTATGGGTAACGGGAATGCCCGCATAAGCCGGTGCGGCTATCGCCGATGAAATACCAGGGACGATCTCGAATTCGATCCCGTTCGCCGCGAGCAGCTCCGCTTCTTCCGCCACGCGGCCGAATATCGACGGGTCGCCGCCCTTCAACCGCGTGACGATCTTGCCCTCATGTGCCAAATCGACAAGCAGCTGGTTAATTTCCTCCTGCTCCAGCGTATTGCGATCCGGGAGCTTGCCTACGTAGATGCGCTGAATATCCGGCTTCAGGTTGGCAAGCAATCTCGGGCTGGCAAGCCGATCGTATACGACCGCATCGGATGCCTGCAGGCACTCTAGTCCTCGAACTGTAATGAGCTTTGGATGGCCAGGCCCGGCTCCAACCAGATATACTCTCCCTCTCCCCGCGCTCATGCCGGTTAACCCTCAAGCTCGGCCAGAATACGATCCGCTCCTTTGGCCCGAAGCGCTTCCGCCACTTCGAGACCGAGCTGTTCCGGATCGCGTCCTTGCCGGATTTCCTTGAGCAGCACCGAGCCATCGGCCGTCCCTACAATGCCCGTCATCGTCAAAAGCGGTGCTTCGCCGTCCGTTCCTTCCGCCAGCGTCGCGTACGCGCCAATCGGGATTTGGCAGCCACCATTCAACGCCCCCAGGAAAGTCCGTTCCGCACGGACGGCCAATTCGGTCTGGCGGTCATTCAGCAGTGCCAGCAGCTCGCGCACCTGCTCGTCGTTCACGCGGCATTCGATGCCGAGGGCACCTTGTCCGACGGCGGGCACGGAGACATCCTCCGGCACGTAAGACGAGATTTTATCCTCCCACCCCATCCGCTTCAGACCGGCTGCGGCCAATACGACCGCATCGAACCCTTCCGTCTCCAACTTGCGGATCCGGGTGTCGATGTTCCCGCGGATGGACTCGAGCACGATATCCGGCCGGGCATTCTTCAACTGGCTTGCGCGGCGAAGACTGCTCGTGCCGACTTTCGCGCCTTGCGGCAGCGTCTCGAACGTTAACCCTTCACGGGCGATAATCGCGTCGCGCGGATCTACCCGGCGTGGAATTGCGCCGTTCATCAGTCCATCCGGAAGCTCGTACGGCATGTCCTTCATGCTATGTACCGCCAAGTCGATTTCGCCGCTTAGCAGCGCTTCCTCAATTTCTTTCACGAACAATCCTTTGCCGCCGACTTTGGACAGCGTGACATCCAGAATGCGGTCGCCCTTCGTGATGATTTTGCGAATATCGAACTCGTACGGAAGACCGTGCTTCTCGCATAACGCGCGAAGCTGGTCGATGACTTGTCCCGTTTGGGTAAGGGCAAGCGCGCTTTGGCGCGTGCCGACGATAATGGTTTTGCGTTCTGCTCTCGTTTCGTTCATGTTCCGTCCAAACCTCCGTCATGGCATGCCTGCCGAGCTAATCGGCTCATCCACGCCTCTATCGTTTCCTCTTCTCGCTGCGGGGATCGTCGCTCGCCTTGCAAGTCGAGCACGGCTTCATCCGATGCGCCACGCAGCATGTCGCGTTTCGCTTGTTGCGCAATGCCTTCCTCTTTCAATACTATCTTTCTAAGTTCACCAAGCCGCTCGATCCACCAAGCGTACGGCTCGCCATACCGGCGTTCGAGTTCTCCCCGGATGCGCATCGCTAGCGTAGGGCTCATACCTCCTGTAGACACCGACAGCAGCATCGCGCCTCTGCGCACCGCCGCCGGCACTATAAAGTCGCCATCCGCCGCTTCGTCCGCTTGATTAAGTAAGGCACCTGCAGCTCGCCCATCCCGTACGATCTTCTCGTTAACGGTTCGACTGTCCGTCGCTGCGAACACGAGCGTCGCGCCGGTTACATCCTTTTCTTGGTATTCCCTGCGTTCCCACCGGATAGACCCCAGTTCAGCCATCTTGGCTAGACCTGGAGTTACGATCGGACTTATGATCGTAACTCGGTCCGCCCCACCTTCGATCAGACCGCGCGTTTTGCGCTCCGCGATTTGACCTCCACCCACAACAATGCATCGTTTGCCGTACAAATCGAGGTATAGCGGATAATAGGTTCTCTTACTCCCCTCTCGCTCCATTACGACCACCCGTGGAACGAAGATGCTTGATTAAGGAAGACGTTCAGGAATAACAAAGCGTAGCTATACAAGTTCCAGCGTGCCATTTTCCAGCCTGGACCATCCAGCCAGCGGCGCTTCAACACCGTCCATATGTACAAGCCTAGCGAGATAAATGACGCGATGACTTTCAGATCGAATAGAAGGGCGTATTGCCCCTCGGTCAAAATCGATGTGACGGCAACCGCCAGCGACATGGCCAGCAGCGGCGTGCCGATCAGCGTGCTTCGGTACATGTAGATGTCAATCAGTTCCAAACTGGGAAGCCGCCGTACTGATTTGGTCCACTGCTTGCCCTTCAACCTGCTGTGCAAGAACAAATACATCCCTGCAAAAATCGTCGCGATTGTAAGGGCCGCGTACGCGCAAATCATAAGACTGACATGTACGTAAAGCAGCTTGCGTGCCAGCTCCCAACGCTCGAGCGACGTCCCGCTGCCGATGCCGAACATATTAAGCGCCAGCACCGCAAAACCGATCACATTGACGAAAAACACGATAAATTCGATTCGAAAAAACCGGTTCATCACGAGCGAGATTGTCACGAGCAACCAAGAGAATAAGAGCAAATATTCAAATAAACTAAAAAAGGACATATTCAAGTGCGATACGATACGCTGGATCAAATAGGCGGTCTGCAATACCCAAACGAAAACAAGCAGCCCTGTACCCATCTGCTTCGCTCTCCGGTTGCGATCTACGAAATCGGAGAAGTAAAACAGCAGGCTCAGGGCGTATATGTATAACATTGCATCATATAACCAATTCTCTGTAATCATACGCGCCTCCACGCCTTACGGGTTCGGCTATTGCGTGAGAGGCAGGCCACGCTTGCGCGGCCTGCCTCCCTGCGTGGTTATGGCGTTACAGCTGCCGCCATGCCCGGCAATTGCAGGGCTGACTTGCCTTTCGCCACTTTCGAATTGCCCTCCACCGCGGACGACTGGAGCTCTTTCATGACGGCCGCGGATTTCGAACGATTCTCCTCTTGCGCAACCGAATCCTCTAATGCGAACAATTTCACAAACAGATCCATCGCTTCATCGCCGCGCTTCTCGCCTGCCATTTCTTTAATTCGGACGATTGGATCCTGCATCATTTGGTTGACGATGCTCTTCGTCAGCTTCCGGATCACCTTCAGCTCGCGTTCATCCAAATCAGGCAGCTTGTTCGTCAAACTCTCCATCGTCTCCTCATGAATGGCTGCCGCCTTGTCCTGCAGCGCGCGAATGAGCGGCACGACGCCAAGCGTGCGATACCAGTTCTGGAATGCGTCGAGCTCGATCGCGATGAACGATTCGATCTTGGCGGCTTCCTGACGGCGCAGCTCCATGTTGCTCTCGACAATGCCTTCCAGGTCGTCGATGTCATACAAGAACACGTTCTCGATCGTGGCAATACGAGGATCTAAATCGCGGGGAACCGCAATATCGATCATGAAGAGCGGCTTAGACTTCCGCTTCTTCATCGCGCCAGCCACTTGCTCCCGGTTCAGCACATAACCGTCGCTGCCCGTCGAGCTAATCAAGATGTCGGTCTCGTGCAATCGGCGAACGGCGTCTTCCATCGCACACGGCACACCGCCGAATTTCTCCGCCAGCTGCAGCGCGCGTTCGAACGTTCGATTCACGACGATAATCTGCTTCACGCCGTTCGCGTGCAAATGCTTGGCGGTTAATTCGCTCATCTTGCCCGCTCCGAGAATCATGACGGTCTTGCCGGCGAAATGGCCGAAGATTCGTTTGCCGAGTTCTACGGCCGCGTAGCTGACCGATACGGCGGACTCGCCGATGCTTGTCTCCGTATGAGCGCGCTTGGCAAGCGTCACCGCTTGTTTGAACAACATGTTGAAGACCGTTCCCGTCGCCTTGTGCTCCTGCGCCAGCAAGAATGCGCTTCGGACTTGACCAAGGATCTGCGTCTCGCCAATCACCATCGAGTCGAGCCCGCTTGCAACGCGGAACAAATGTTTAATCGCCCCGTCGTCCTCATGCATATATAGATGACTCGTAAACTGCTCACGAGGCAGCCCGAACCATTGTTCCATAAAGTTCCGAATGTAATGGCCGCACAACTGCGGACGGTCCACGACGGCATACAGCTCGGTGCGGTTGCAGGTCGCTACAATGACACATTCCATGATGCTCTTCGTCTGCTGCAGTTGTTTGAGCGCTTCTGGCAGTTCCTGCTCAGCGAACGTAAACCGTTCGCGAACTTCAACGGGAGCTGTCCGGTAGTTAAGCCCGACAACGACAATGTGCATGCGCGTTCACCTGCCCTCCAGTAAATTTTGAACATTAGTTATTATAGCACAGTTCGACAAGCTATACGCCCGCATTTATGAAAAAAGTTTGAAGATGCGCATATTCTACTTACACAAAAAACGCCATATAAAAACGGCTACGGAGTGAGGCCCCATAGCCGCTAATCATCGGTTATTTTACACGAATTGCGCTTGTTTCATTTCTGGTTCTACGACTTGCAATTCACCCATACCGCGAACAAGCTTCTTCGCATGTGTCGTTGTCGGTTTCAGCACGGAGATCATGTAATCGATCGCCAGCTGCGGATCAACAGTCTCGCCGCAAGTGTAACAGTCCAGCGCCGCGAAACCTTTCTCAGGATACGTGTGAATCGAGAGATGACTTTCAGACAGCAATACGAGCACTGTTGCTCCCTGTGGCTCGAATTGTTTGGCTTGCACTGAGAGTACGGTAGCGCCGCACGCTTCTGCAGCCTCCACCATTTGGGCTTGCAAAAATTCCGCGTTGTTGAGCAACTCAAAATCTACACCCCAAGTGTCAACAGCAACGTGTCTTCCGAAAGTTGAATATTCCATCTTTCGGTTCCCCCTTCCTAGGAATAAAATGTTTTAAAAATTTCATCCGCTAGGACCTACGTCATTCACTGCCCGAGGGAATAATCTCTCGCAACATAACCATGTCCTGAGTGAATCCTGGTTCCTAATTTGTAGCTGATTATTTTCAACGAAAATAAAAATAACATCTATCCGGGATAAATGCAACCTTTTTTTTTGCGTTTTTCCCCAGGCTCTCCCACCGCCTCCTAGCCCGAATTTATCGTATGCAGATGCCTGCCTCTTCGCGCGCCTAAAGAATGGGGTTTACATAAACAGCAAAACGAAAAGAACCGCTGCCAGGCAGCGGTTCCAGGTCATGCTATAAGGACAGATTAAGCTTCTAGAATGAATAGTTGGTGGGTTGCAAGCCGTAGTTTCTCGTCAATCAGAGCAATGTGAGATACGTCCGAGCATTGATTGCGAAGGTCTAGTAATTCATTCACGGCGTTCTGCAATAGAACGATGGATTGCTCGACATCATTGCTTCGGAATTGCTTCTCTAGTTGACCGACCGTGTCCTTGTATTCAAACACGACGCGGACCTCGCCTTGCTTATGTTCGACGATCTGTCTTACGGAGCCTTGCACATAATGATACGTCATCGTATACGTTGGATAAATGCGGTTGACAATGGCATCGCCCCGGAATGCTGCGACTGCTTTGCGCATGGCATTCGTTAATTTGGGATGCATCAGTCGGCAGGATAACGAGCATACATACCGATCCTGCATTCGTTCAAAAATCAAGCGGACCTCTTCCCGACCTGCCTCGTCTTCGAGAACCATTTCGTGATTGCCGTTGTCGAGCACGCGCACTTGCTGTCTCACATGCTGTTCCTCAAAAAACCGGACAAATCCCGCCATCTCATCAGCCGTTAATTGCAGAGAAGCTTTGACATACTCCGTGGCTATCCGCTGAGCCATAAAAATCTCCTCAATTCTTTAACTTGCACGATCCCCTCGACGGGGTTCGTTCAAACCGATTGTACTGCTTACGTATATTATACCCGATCCAACATCTTTATTCCTGCCATCTGTTCTCGATATTCTCGCATATTTCTGAAAAATCCCGGAGAAAACGGCGATCGCATCGCATTATTACCCGTTATTCTCGCTTTTCAACCACAAACTCACTCGGATGCTACCGTATTCTCTGTCGTCTCCTCCATCTGGCTAAGCAAGACTTCCCACAGCTCGTCGCGGCCAAGCCCGGTTTCGGACGAAAAGAGCACGACGCGGTCGTGCGGATCTGCTTCCAGCGTCTCTTTAATCATCTTAATATGCTTCTGCCATTGGCTTTTGGGGATTTTGTCGGCTTTTGTCGTGACAATGGTCAACGGGATGTTATAGTGACGCAGCCATTTATACATCAAACAATCGTCTTTGCTCGGGGCATGACGAATATCGATGATAAGCAGCACCATCTTGAGCGGCTCCCGGTCGCCAAGGAACGTTTCGATCATTTGGCCGAATTGCTCCCGCTGGACTTTGGATACCTTGGCATAGCCATAGCCCGGAAAGTCAACAAAGTACAATTTCTGATTGACCCGGTAGTAGTTCAACTGCTGCGTCTTGCCTGGCTGCGAGCTTGTGCGAGCCAGATTCTTGCGTTGGATCATGCGATTGATCAGCGACGACTTGCCGACATTGGAACGCCCTGCCAGAGCGAACTCTGGCAAGGCGTCTTCTGGATATTGTTCCGGCCGGACCGCGCTGATAATAAACTCAGCTTCCGTTATTTTCATGCTTCTCACAAACCTGCTTTCTCTTAATCAATAGTGCACGTATTGCTCGTCATCTTGAAGTTTAGTGCGCTTCAACCGGGGCTTGGCTAGTCGCCTGATTCACCAGCGCATGGCTGAGCACTTCATCCATATGCGCAACCGGGATGAACTCCATGTCCGCGCGGATGCTGTCCGGAATATCCCGTAGGTCGCGCTCGTTATCCTTCGGCAGCAGCACTTTACGGATGCCAGCCCGATGCGCGGCGAGCGATTTCTCCTTCAAGCCGCCGATCGGCAGCACACGCCCACGGAGCGTGATTTCGCCGGTCATCGCGACTTCACGGGATACCTTGCGCCCGGTCAACGCAGAGATAAGCGCTGTAGCCATCGTGATGCCCGCGGAAGGACCGTCCTTCGGAATCGCGCCTTCCGGAATATGAATATGGATATCGTTCTTCTCATGGAAGTCGGGCGCAATGTTCAGTTCGGCCGCACGAGAGCGTGTAAAGCTGAACGCCGCTTGCGCAGACTCCTTCATGACATCGCCGAGCTTGCCCGTGAGCGTCAATTTGCCCGTACCCGGCAGCACTGTCACTTCGATCACGAGCGTATCCCCGCCTACCTCCGTCCATGCCAATCCGGTCACGGCTCCGATTTGGTCCGACAATTCCGCCATGCCGTACCGGAATTTTGGCGGTCCGAGCCATTCCTTGATCGTCGCCACATCGGCTTCGATCGGCTTACGTTCCGTATCCGACACGATCGTTTTGGCCGCTTTCCGGCAGATCGAAGCGACCTGCTGCTCTAAGTTCCGAACACCGGACTCCCGCGTATATTCGCGGATGACGAGCTGCAGCGCTTCTTCCGTTACCGTCAGCTGATCTGGTTCCAAGCCGTGATCCTTCTTCTGCTTCGGCAGCAGATAACGGGTTGCGATCTGCAGCTTCTCCAGCTCCGTGTACCCCGGGATATACAGCACTTCCATCCGGTCCAGCAGCGGTCTTGGAATATTATGAATCGCGTTGGCCGTCGTAATGAACATGACGTTCGACAGATCGAACGGCATCTCGATGAAGTGGTCGCTGAACGTGCTGTTCTGCTCCGGATCAAGAACCTCCAGCAGCGCGGACGCCGGGTCACCTCGGAAATCCATCGCCATCTTATCGATCTCATCGAGCAGGAACACCGGATTCAGCGAGCCGGCCGTCTTCATCCCCTGAATAATACGCCCCGGCATTGCGCCCACGTACGTCCGGCGATGTCCGCGGATTTCCGCCTCGTCTCGCACGCCGCCAAGCGAGATGCGCACGAATTCGCGTCCGAGCGATTTGGCAATGGAGCGCGCCATCGAGGTTTTACCGACGCCCGGAGGGCCCACGAGGCAAAGAATCGGCCCCTTGAGCTTCTTAACCAGCTGCTGGACCGCCAAGTACTCGAGCACGCGTTCCTTCGGTTTCTCCAGACCGTAATGGTCCTCGTTCAAAATCGCTTCGGCGCCGGCGATATCGAGAATATCGTCCGTCACGTCGTTCCAAGGCAGCGATAACAGCCAATCGATATAATTGCGAATGACGCCGCCTTCGGCCGAAGTCGATGGCATTTTCTCGAGACGGTCGATTTCCTTCTCGACTTTCTCCTGGACTTTCTCCGGAAGCTGCGCGTTTGCAAGCTGATTCCGAAGCTCCTCCACTTCGCCAGCCCGGCCTTCTTTCTCGCCAAGCTCCTTCTGGATCGCCTTCATCTGCTCGCGCAAGTAGTATTCCTTCTGCGTCTTCTCCATCTGTTTCTTGACGCGCTGGCTAATCTTGCGTTCGAGCTCGAGCACTTCGCGCTCGTTATTGAGCAAGTCGAGCAGCTTCTCCAGCCGCGCCTTCACGTCGATCGTCTCCAGAATGTCCTGTTTGTCTTTGATCTTCAAGGACAAGTGACTGGTAATGACATCGGCGAGTCGCCCCGGCTCATCGATATCCGACACGGCCGCATGCGTCTCCGGCGTCACTTTCTTGGAGAGATTGATGTAATGCTCGAACTGGTTCAGAACGGTGCGCATAAGCGCATCGATCTCCGGATCGTTCGATTCGGTCTCCGGCAGCTCCTTAACCGATACTTCATAGAAGTCGTCGTTCGGCAAATAATCGACGACCTCCGCGCGTACGACCCCTTCGACCAGAACGCGGATTGTGCCATTCGGCAGTTTGAGCATTTGCCTTACTCGCGCGATCGTGCCAACCCGGTATATATCTTCTTGGGTCGGTTCTTCGATATTCACTTCCGACTGCGAGCAAAGCAGAATCATATGATCGTCTAACATCGCGCGGTCTAGCGCGCGAACGGACTTTTCCCTGCCCACATCGAGGTGGAGCACCATGCTGGGGTATACAAGGAGCCCCCGAAGCGGAAGCAGGGGCAGCCGACGACCTTTCCATTTTGCAGGTCCCATTCCAGCACCTCCATGATCGCTGAAGTTCTCCGTCCATACGATTGTTGGCGGAAAACACGCTTAAGCTTCTACCGTGTTTCTATTCCATTTTATCACTCTACGGAATCCGCCTGCAAATAGGGGAGACTCGACGCGATAAATACGTCGCTTGCGGCTGCCGGAGCGGGAGCGGCAATGCGCGTTTCTTCGGATTTGAACACATGGCGGAATACTTCGTCGATGTGATCGACCGGTATGACTTGCAAGCCCTCTAAATCCGCAAAGACGGCTTGCCAATTCTCTCGTGGGATAATAACCCGATTCGCGCCGGCTTGAAACGCAGCCTCGACCTTCGCAAGCACACCCCCGACAGGCTTCACGTTCCCATGGATACCTACTTCACCTGTCATCGCCAGCTTGTTATCTACCGCTTCGCCTCTAATGGCCGAAGCGATCGCGGTCGCCATCGCGGTGCCGGCCGACGGACCGTCGATCGGCGTGCCGCCTGGAAAGTTGATATGCAGGTCGTAATTCTCCGGCGCAAGTCCCAGACGTCTCAGTACGGTCAGAACGTTCTCCACCGAGCCTTTCGCCATACTCTTGCGCCGAAGCGTCCGGCTGCCGCCGCCAAGCTCCTCTTCATCGACGACACCCGTAATGGTGTATCGTCCTCTTCCTGGTTTGGCCACGATGGCACTCACTTCGATCTCCAGCATCGTGCCCATGTTCGGACCATAGACCGCCAAGCCGTTCACGAAGCCGATCTGCGGCAAAGAAGGTACTTTGCGGTCGGGACGCGGCGGAATCTGGCTGCTATTGACAACCCACTCCACGTCGGCTGCCGTGATGGTGTCGCGTTTCTCGGATAACGCAAGTCCAGCCGCCAACTGAATGACGTTGACCGCTTCGCGGCCATTCGTCGCATACCGCTTCACGACGTCAACCGCTTCCGGGCAAGGCGGCAATCCGATCTTCTTCAGCGCGTTCACCGCGATCTCCGCGATTTCCTCGGCCAGCAGCGGTCTAAAATAGATTTCCATGCAGCGCGAGCGCAAAGCCGGCGGAAGCTCTTGCGGCGACCGCGTCGTCGCGCCGACTAAGCGAAAATCCGCAGGAAGTCCATTTTGAAAAATATCATGAATATACATCGGAATATTCGTGTCTTCCGAGTTGTAATAAGCGCTCTCGAGATAAACCTTACGGTCTTCCAGCACTTTTAACAATTTATTCATCTGGATCGGATGCAATTCACCGATTTCATCGATAAACAGCATGCCGCCGTGCGCTTTCGTGACTGCACCGGGTTTCGGCTGAGGAATACCGGCCACCCCCATGGCGCCCGCACCTTGATAGATCGGGTCGTGCACCGAACCGATCAGCGGGTCTGCGATGCCGCGTTCATCGAACCTCGCGGTCGTCGCGTCGATTTCCGTGAATTTCGCATCCTGCTGGAAAGGCGACGTCGGGTTCTTCTTCGCCTCTTCGAGAACGACCCTTGCGGCGGCTGTCTTACCTACACCGGGAGGCCCATAGATAATGACATGCTGAGGGTTGGCGCTGCACATGGCCGCCTTGAGGGCTCGTAGACCGTCTCGCTGCCCAACGATGTCGTTCATCGTCTGCGGACGAGTCTTCTCCGCAAGTGGTTTCGTCAGTGAGATGGAGCGCAGCTTCCGCAGCTTATCCATCTCCTTGCGGGATTCTCGATCGACCGCGGTACGATTCGTTTTTTGGTTGCGCAGCAAGTTCCAGAAGTACAGACCGATCACGATCGCGAAAAAAACTTGAATTAGCATGACGATTAAACTGATATTGCTCATTACCAAATCGACTCCTCTCCAAACAAAAACATCCGGCAATTCCGGGCTCATACTTGTCAGTATTGCCCCGTGCCGGATGTAATAATCGTGAGAAGCGATCTAAAGTTTTTCGTTCGGTTCGTTACTTGGATGCCGCGTGATGCGCCTTCCGTCCCGGAATCTCGCCTGTTTCTTCGAACACGCGCACGATTTCGTCGATTTCTTTCTTCAACTCGTCCAGCAGTTCGGCTTCCGGCACCTTGCGGATCATCTCTCCGTAACGGAACAACATGCCTTCGCCGCGTGCGCCCGCAATGCCGATATCCGCTTCGCGCGCCTCGCCGGGGCCGTTCACCGCACATCCGAGGACGGATACCTTGATCGGCACCTTAATCTTGCTAATATACTCCTCGACTTCGTTGGCAATCGAGAACAAATCAATGTCCAGACGTCCACAGGTCGGGCAGGATACTAGCGTCGCGGCATTCGTAATCAGACCGAAGCTCTTCAGAATTTCGCGCGCGACTTTCACTTCCTCGACCGGATCCGCGCTTAAGCTAATGCGGACCGTGTTGCCGATTCCCATAGCCAGCAAGGCACCGATACCCGCCGAGCTCTTAATCGTGCCGGTCGTCAGCGTGCCTGCCTCCGTGATACCAAGATGAAGCGGATATTTGATCTTCTCCGCAGCCATTCGGTACGCCGCAATCGCCATTGGCACGTCGGACGCTTTCAGCGAAACGATAATGTCGTGGAAGTCGAGCTCCTCCAGAATGCCGATATGGAAGAGCGCGCTCTCGACCATCGCTTCAGGCGTTGGGTAGCCGTACTTCTCCAGCAGATGATTCTCAAGCGAACCTGCGTTCACGCCGATCCGAATCGGGATTCCCTTATCTTTGCAAGCTTTCACGACTGCTTCGACCTTCTCGCGGCGGCCGATGTTGCCCGGGTTGATTCGGACTTTATCGACGCCGTTCTCGATCGCGGCCAGGGCCAGACGGTAATCGAAGTGGATGTCCGCCACGAGCGGAATATGAATGCGTTTCTTGATTTCTTTGATGGCTTCAGCCGCTTCCTTATTGTTCACCGTAACGCGGACAATTTGACAGCCCGCTTCCTCAAGACGCAAAATCTCCGCTACAGTCGCTTCCACGTCCGCCGTCTTTGTCGTGCACATGCTCTGAATGATGACTTCGTCGCTCCCGCCAATCGTAAGGGGACCTACTTTGACAGGCACGGTATCTTGACGTAAATACATGTTTGGTTTCCTCTCCCATCGAAGCGAAAATCTTCCTATAACGTCAAAGTCCACCCCTGAAAAGAGCGGCTTTCGCCGCCATCCAAGGGTGGAAATGACGTCTATCTTTCTATTAGGCGCTTTCTTCCTTCTTCTTGCCTTTCTTGCTCGTAAGCTCCGGCATGATCTTCTCTTGCACGACCTTCTCCGTGATGAGGCATGTCTGCACATCGTCGCGGGAAGGAACTTCGTACATGACGTCGAGCATAATGCCCTCGATGATCGCACGAAGACCGCGGGCGCCCGTGTTCCGCTTGATCGCTTCTTTGGCAATCGCCTCCAAAGCCGGTTGGTCGAAGTCAAGCTTCACATTGTCCATCTCCAGCAGCTTCTGATACTGCTTCACGAGCGCATTCTTCGGTTCCGAAAGAATGCGGACAAGCGCAGCTTCATCGAGCGGCTCAAGCGTCGAGATTACCGGCAGACGGCCGACGAATTCCGGAATAAGCCCAAATTTCAGCAAGTCTTCCGGCAAGACCATGCTCAGATATTCGCCTGGCTTCAAGTCCTTCTGACCTTCGCCAGCGGTATTAAAGCCGATTACTTTCTTGCCGATCCGGCGTTTGATGTACTGCTCCAAACCGTCGAACGCGCCACCGCAAATGAACAAAATGTTCGTCGTATCGATTTGGATGAATTCTTGATGCGGGTGCTTCCGTCCACCCTGAGGCGGCACAGATGCGACCGTACCCTCGAGGATCTTGAGCAGCGCCTGCTGCACACCTTCGCCCGATACGTCGCGCGTAATAGACGGATTTTCCGATTTGCGGGCAACTTTATCGATTTCGTCGATGTAGATAATGCCGCGCTCGGCTTTCTCCACGTCGTAATCGGCCGCTTGAATGAGTTTGAGCAGTATGTTCTCTACATCTTCGCCGACATAACCGGCTTCCGTCAGCGATGTCGCATCCGCGATCGCAAACGGCACGTTGAGAATCTTCGCCATCGTCTGTGCGAGCAGCGTCTTGCCGGAACCCGTTGGGCCGACAAGGAGAATGTTGGATTTCTGCAGCTCGACATCTTCAATCTTGCTGCCCGAGTTAATCCGTTTGTAATGGTTGTACACGGCGACGGAAAGCGACTTCTTCGCTTGTTCCTGGCCGATTACGTACGAATCCAAAATGTTGCGGATGTCTTTCGGCTTAGGGATATCCTTCAGATCGAGCTCTTCCTCATGGCCGAGCTCCTCCTCCACAATCTCCGTGCACAGTTCGATACATTCATCGCATATATAAACGCCAGGTCCAGCAACAAGTTTGCGCACTTGATCCTGGGATTTGCCGCAGAACGAGCACTTCAACTGGCCCTTCTCGTCGTTGAATTTAAACATGGGATCACCCCTTCGTATCGATGGTTACAGGTTGACGGCAGACGTGACGATCTTGTCGATCAACCCGTAATTGAGCGCTTCTTCGGCACTCATGAAATTGTCGCGGTCGGTATCGCGTTCAATTTTCTCGTATGGCTGGCCGGTACGTTCAACATAGATGTTGTTCAGCTTCTCTTTGGTCTTCAAAATCCAATCGGCATGGATCTTGATATCCGACGCCTGACCGCGAACGCCGCCCAGCGGTTGATGGATCATCACTTCTGCATTCGGCAGCGCAAAACGTTTGCCTTTCGCACCGGCCGTCAGCAGAAGCGAGCCCATGCTTGCGGCAAGTCCCATGCAAATCGTGGATACGTCCGGCTTAATGAATTGCATCGTATCATAAATACCCATCCCCGCGGTTACCGAACCGCCTGGCGAGTTGATGTACAAATGGATATCCTTCTCCGGGTCGTCCGCTGCCAAGAACAGCAGCTGCGCGATGACAGAGTTCGCGACATCATCGTCGATCGCACTTCCCAGGAAAATGATCCGATCCTTCAGCAGACGGGAGTAAATGTCGTAAGAACGTTCTCCTCTGTTCGTTTGTTCAACGACGACTGGTACGAGATTCATGCGACCAACCTCCTTAAATTTAATGCGGTCCTATATGGCCGCTTACCCTCGTGGTCCCCCCACTGCGCGGTTGATTCAAGGTGTCTCTTCAAGTAAGTAACCGGGTATCTATGTTAGTTTACCACGTTCCGATTACAAAGTCATTTTTCCACCCGAAAAGCATGGAGTCGCTTCGCTCACTGAACGCGGCCTCGCCGAATGTTACAGTATACGGCGAAAGGTTATGGTTATGTACGGGGCAAGCCCCAATCAATCGTTATGTCCCTTCCTTCAATTAAGGCAGGGGTTGAAGCCTTGAGTTGAAAGAAGGCACGTTTGCACGTGCCTCCCCTCTTGATAGAACGAGCCGCCCACCGGGGACGGCCTCGATCCTTAAGCTACCTCAGTAGCGACTTTGCTGTTGTCGAGCAGGAACTTGATCGTTTTACGGATCACGATGTCCGCTTTGAGGTTGTCGATGTTGCCGTTCGAGGCGAACAGCGTGCGAAGCTCGTCCACCGGACGGTTGTACATGCCGGAGAGCTTCTCGAGTTCTTCCGTCAGCTCTTCTTCGGAAGCGCTGATGCCTTCATTCTTGGAGATTTGCTCCAGTACCAGGTTGTTGCGAACGCGCTTCTCGGCATCTGTGCCCATTTGTTCGCGAAGCACGGACTCGTCTTGACCGGAGAACTGGTAGTACAGGTCGAGATTCATGCCTTGCATGCGGAGACGTTGCTCGAAATCGCGCAGCATGAAATCCACTTCCGTGTTGATCATCGCTTGCGGCACGTCGATCTCGGCAGTTTCAGCTGCTTTCTCAACGACGGCAACTTCGCGAGCTTGCTCATTTTCTTTCTCTTTACGGTCAGCCAGCTTCTTCACAAGATCTTGCTTGAACTCATCAAGCGTGTCGAACTCGCTTACGTCTTTAGCGAACTCGTCGTCGAGCGCAGGAAGGTTCTTGCGTTTGATTTCGTGAAGCTTGACTTTGAAGACCGCTTCTTTGCCAGCCAGGTTGTCCGCATGGTAGTTCTCTGGGAACGTCACGACGACGTCTTTGAAATCACCTGTAGCCAAACCTACAACTTGTTCTTCGAAGCCCGGAATGAACGAGCCGGAGCCCAGCTCAAGGGAATAACGCTCGCCTTTGCCGCCTTCGAATGCGACGCCGTCCACGAAGCCTTCAAAGTCGATTACAGCTGTGTCGCCGTTCTGAGCTTCGCCTTCATCGATGACAGTCAGCTCAGCGTGACGCTGCTGCAGGCGCTCAAGCTCTTCCGCAATTTCTTCTTCGCCTACGCTAGCGTCCGTCGCCGGAAGCTCGATGCCTTTGTACTCGCCGAGCTTCACTTCAGGCTTAACCGTTACTTTCGCCTTGAATTTGAAGGACTCGCCCTTCGCGAATTGCTCAACATCGATTTCCGGACGATCGACCGCTTCAACGCCCGTCTCTTGCAGCGCTGCCGTGTATGCCGTCGGAAGAAGAATGTCGATTGCGTCTTGGTACAAGCTTTCTACGCCGAAACGCTTCTCGAACATCGCGCGCGGCACTTTGCCTTTACGGAAGCCGGGTACATTTACTTTTTGGACTACTTTCTTGAATGCTTTGTCAAGCGCTTCCGAAACTTGCGCCGCATCGACTTCAACGTCGATGGCGACAAGATTCTTGTCTATTTTTTCCCATGTTGCTTTCATGTTATGCTTTCCCCTCCAGATAAAATCACGCATCAAGCGTACAGGTTTCGCGATCATAAACCACTACATTATAATCAAAATCTACCTGAATATCAAGGCTCGTTCCAGTCTCTACCGCGATGAAAATGCGAAGCGTGCCGCAAATTGCGGCAAGCCTGTTCATAGCGGAACCGCAACGCGTCCGTAATCCCGTATGTATCCCGTACTTGATCGTCTTCGCTTCGCCCATATAGCGACAACTCCAACGTTTGGTGAAGCGCGGCCGCATAACAATCGACCGTCTCATCGTCGTCTGCAGCCATACGTTCGTATGCGGACGTGCCATAAATGCACTGCAGCGTCTCTTTCCACAACTCACGCGCAAAATGCGGCATCGTGGAATCAATCACCTCGGTCACCGATTCGACGCGTTCCGCAATTCTAACGGTCACATCCGGGAACTCCCCCATGGATAGCGGCGTGCGCTCTATCTCCAAATCAACCGTTTCTCCCAGACGCTCAAGCATGACCCGCCCTGTCACGCCCCGTCTGCGTAGACATTGAAGCGCCTTGAATTGTAAGGCAGGATGAAGCTCCTGCTTGGTCAACCAATTGATAATCGTCTCGTCCACATCGGGGTGCTCCAAATGAGCGGCCCTCTCCAGCGCGAGAATTTGTTGATCCACGACCGGATGATGCTGCATGATGTACAGCACTTGCTCAACATAGGCTTTATCCTGTTGGACGGGCGCTATCGTCTGCTGCCTGATCGAATCCTCGGTCTCTTCTTCCGTGTCTTCTCCGTGCAGCGAATCGCCTGGAAGCGCGCCATATCCGTCGTCCGGACCTGGAAAAGCCATCTCCAGCCACGACAGCAAATTGGTCCATTCCTCGTAATGCCGTTTGTCTTCCCCTTGACACTGTAGAAGAAATCTAAGCAAGCTCTTGGCTTCGCCATACCGTTCGGATTCCAGCATGCGGGTCAACTGTACTTGATATTGATCCAGCATTCTGGGAAATAGATACACATTGTCTTTATGTTCGCCTTGCGGCGTTTTGGACGTCGTAATGAGATCACCGCCTTATTTGCACCTATACCGCTTCCGCGCGTCCGATGCACACGCGCCGTATACGCCGTTGTATTATAACACTCCCATGCCTTGATTTCCATGTGCGCGTATGCTATTATCTTGTCATTGACTGCGCGGGTGTAGTTCAATGGTAGAACGCCAGCTTCCCAAGCTTGAGGCGAGGGTTCGATTCCCTTCACCCGCTTCATATCGACTTACCCGAAGAAGCCTTGATTAATCAAGGCTTCTTTTTTCATTTCCTCAACCGCCATTTTGTGCAAGAACTCCTCATACTATTTCCAACAACTCCATAACTAAACGGACGACAACTCGATAATTGTCGGAAACGAACAACGAACCTGCGGCACGTCCATTGCAAGGATAACCTTACAGTCTGTTTAGAGAAACACCGACTTGTGATTAATGCGAATCAAAAGATATGCCCAGTTTCATGGATCGACAACTTTAACCTTTATTTCTCCAATCTATCTAGCCCATTTTTTAGCAAGTCGATAGTAACTTTGTCCTTTTCCATTAGGACAAGAGAATGAATCAATATCATTATTTTGTAATATTATTGTAATTAAATTACGACTCCAAGACCATTTACCAAATTCAGGAATTCGATTTATTATACAGATGTTACCATATTTTAACCAAAAAGGAGAATCCAAGTTTATGAAAAAGAAAAAGCTGCTCATCTCCGCAGTCGCGGCAGTCTCCGTACTGGGATCCGCGCAATCCGCATTCGCGATCTCGGGCATCGCCGACACTCTGACTAACCCCATCCCATTAGGTCTCGGCTCTAATTATTCCAGCTATGTGGACTACATGGACGGGGACTGGTTCTCCTACACGAACACGACCAGCTCGAACGTAAGCATCATCTACGGCGTCTATCCGAATTCTTACAGTTCAGGGGCCAATTTCGATGTTACCGCGCTTCTTCAAGACCCGTCCGGCAACTACATTCCGATCGGTACCTTATCCGACAATGGCGCAGGCTACGGAGATTACGGCACAGGCTCGCTGGCGCCGGGATTCAAAATCATTTGGCGCGTGTTCGGACACTCCGGCAGCGATTACGGATCGAGCAAGCCATATACGGCTTATGTCAGCCGGAACTAATTCGCAATGCACATAAATGTGGGCCGCTGCGATCGCAGCGGCCCATTCGTCTTTTGCCTACTTAGAGCAAAATCGATATTCCATTTTCCAATTTCCCGATTTTCTTGCGAATATCCGGCGTCTTTACCGCCTTCAGCAGCGCCAGCATGCCTTTCAGTACGACCGGCTGCGACTCGTTCTTGTCCAGCTCTGCCGATAATACGTCCAGCGTCGATTGCAGCTCGTCGGCGTCGTCCGCCGGGTCCAGCAAGCCCGCCGCAGCTACAGCTTCTCGGAGCGACTGAATCTCGGCAAGAAGCTCTGCCTTACCGGTCTGCCGACCGCGAACGGACGCAAGCCAACCCTCCAGCACGCCCGGAACGATAATCGGTTCGCCTTCACCCTTGCTTAGATCCTCAGCCATCGCATCCAGACGCGCGACGATGTAATCCGCCAACCGCTCGGGATCGATCCGCTGCTGCTCGAACACGACGAGCGCCAGAAACCCTTCAGTTATCGACTGGAAGACGATCGTCAGATCGAGCGCGTAAGCATTCGCTCGCTCTCCGTATGTCTTGAGAATCAATTCATGCGTCATGACCAGACCTTGTCGGCGGGTACTCAACATCAACTCGTGCAGCTCGTCATGCACTTCGAAACGTTCGCGAAGGAGCATGGAGAAGAACGCTTGATGCTCTTCGTACATGCGGTATCCGGTCAGTACGTGGCGACGGAGCAAATCGCGGGGAGTCAAGTCTTCCCGGCTGTTCAGCGCCGAATATTCCGCCATAATGCGATCGAGATAATCTTTAATAATAAATTGAAGGAGGTCGCTCTTGGATTTGAAATAAAAGTAGAGCGATCCCTTCGCGATGCCGAGCACGTCCGCAATGTCCTGGATAGACGTGCCCCTGTAGCCCTTCTCCGAGAAACATTGAACCGCCGCCCGGATTATCTGCTGTTTCTTGCCTTCCAACTGTAAGGCACCTGCTTTCGGGCCAACCGCTTAGTGCGTCGCTTCGCGCACCTCGTGGTCGGCAGGTTGTCTTCTGAACCGTGCCAGGAATTCGTATACCACCGGCACGATAAGCAGCGTCAGCAGCGTCGAGCTGATGAGACCGCCGATTACCGTAACGCCCAGTCCTTTGGAAATCAAACCGCCGCTGCCGCCTTCAAAGCCGAGGACGAGCGGTAGCAGCGCACCGACCGTCGCAAGCGCGGTCATCAAGATCGGACGCAGACGCGTACCGGCCGCTTCAATCAGCGCTTCGCGCGTCGTCAAACCTTCTTTCTCCATATGCAGAACGCGGTCGAGCAAGACGATTGCATTCGTGACGACGATACCGATCAGCATCAGCATCCCCATCATCGCTGTTGCGCTTATCGTTTCGCCAGCCAGGAACAACCCTACCAACGCGCCAATGATCGTGAATGGCAGCGAGAACAGGATGGCGAACGGCGTAATCGCGCCGCCGAACGTGATGACGAGCAGCAAGTACACGATCGCAATCGCTGCAGCCATAGCGAGCCCAAGCTGCGTGAACGTCTCGTTGATTTGTTCCGTGACGCCACCGAAATCGACCGATACAGTCGGTGGCAAATCGAGCTTATCCACCGCTTCCTGCAAGCTCGTCGAGACACTGCCGACGTCTTTACCCGTCGCTTCCGCCGAAACTTCCACGTACAGTTTGCCATCCATGCGCGTAACCGAGTTGGCAGACGTGCCCTCTTCGACCTTCACCACGTCTTTCAGCGGCACCGATATGCCTAGTGGCGATTGGATCGTCTCATTCTCGATATCCGAGATCGTCGAGTACGTTTTCTTGTCCACCTGAATGTATACGTTGTAAACTTTACCGTCCTCTTGAACGGTCGTCAATACAGGGGTTTCCCGGACAGGCGCAAGCTTCATCGCGATTTGTCCCGCGGTCAGGCCGAGCTTACTCAGCTTCTCCTGGTCAGCGACGAGCGTATATTGCTCGTACTGTTTGGAGAGCGACGTCTCGACTTTCTCCAGCGATCCGTTCTTCTCCATGATCTGCTGGATTTGCTCAACGACCGGCTTGATTTCATCGAACGATTCACCGTAGACGTTCAAGCTAATCTTGCTGCCGCCCATACCGCCGGAGAAGTCCATCTCGCCCCATTTGCCAGTCGGTTCGATCTTGGTTAAGTCTTCGACAAGCTTATTCTTCACATCGCCGAAGTTCTTGGTGTCATCTTCGTACTGGACATAGAACAGCGCATTCTTGTTCGGTCCGAAACTCATCGGGCTTTGGCCGCCGACCGAATATTGCAGGTTCCTCATGCCCTCTTGGCCCATGATCAGCTTCTCAGCCTCGAGTGCGGTCTGTTCCACATCCGAGATCAGCTTGCCAGGACCCGGGGAGTAGGTGATCATTGCATATTTCTCTTCTTCCTCCGGCAAGAAGCTGGACCCGATGTACGGGACAAGGAAGAAGCTTGCGACGAGCAGCGCAACCGCCCCGATGAACGTAATCAGCTTGTGGTTCAGCGACCAGTTCAAAATTTTGCGGTAGCGAAGGCCAAGCGCGCCAGGCTTCTCTTCGTGCGTCTGGTTCGCCTTCAGCCCTTTGCGGAACATCATATGCGTCATCATCGGCACGATCGTGATCGCGACGAGCAGTGACGCAAGCAGCGCGAACACCATCGTCAACGCGAATGGCATAAACATCTCGCCGATCGGTCCGCTTACAGTGCCTAGCGGCAGGAAGACCGCGATCGTGACGAGCGTCGAAGACAGAATTGGGATAAACATCTCCCGCGTGGCTTCGGTAATGAGTTCCTTCCCGCGCAGCCGCTCGCCGCGCAGCGACATCCGCCGGTAGTTATTCTCGATGACGACGATCGAGTCGTCGACAACCCTGCCGATAGCAACGGTCATGGCGCCGAGCGTCATGATGTTAAGCGTAATGTCCAGCTGCTGCAGAATGAGCAGCGCGATGACGAGCGACAACGGAATCGAAACGACCGAAATAATCGTCGTTCGGATATTGCGCAGGAACAGCAGGATGACGATAACTGCAAACAGCGCGCCGAACAATGCTTTGTCGATCATCGTCGTAACCGACTGCTCGATCGGCTTGCCTTGGTCAAGCAATACGACTGTGTTGATGTCTTTATGTTCGGCCTTGAATGCCTCGGCCTTATCTTTCACGGCATTGACCACGTCGACCGTGTTCGCGTCGGAGGCCTTTGTGGCATTGATGCCGATCGAAAGCTCGCCGTTCGTTCGGGAAATCGATTCGGCTTTGTTAACCATCTCGATCGTTGCGATATCGGAGAGCTTCACAGTTGGGATCCCTGCCGCAGCTCCGGCTTGCGTCTGCGCACCAGTCCCACCGACACCAGCTGCACCTACGCCAGGGCCAGTTCCTGCGCCCGCGGCACCTCCCGCGCTAGATGGAATGGCGGGTATCGCGATATTGCGCAGCTGCTCAAGCGTGGCGACATTGCCGTCCACAACGACCGTTTTCTCGGTCTTGTCCAATTCGAACAAGCCAAGCGGCACTTTCATGGCGGAAGCCTGCACAATGCCTTTCACGGTGTCCTCGCTTAAGCCGAGCTGCGCCATTTTTTCTTTATTGAACGTGAGCTGCGCTTCTTTGACGTTCTGCCCGGAGATAGCAACCGAGCCGATGCCATCGATGCCTTCAAGAGAAGGCGTAAGCTCCGTCTCGACCAGCTTCGTGACTTCCTCCAAGCTGCGTTCTTTGGAGGAGATGCTCAGCGAGACGACCGGAAAATCGTTCAGACTGATCTTGGAAATCTGCGTATCCTGAGCCCCAGACGGCGCTTCGAATCCATTGATCGCATCGCGGAGCTCGCTCTCCGCTTCCTTCATATCTTTGTCGTATCCATACTGAATCGTAATGATGGATACATTCTCGCTCGAGGTCGAATTGACGGCGTCGACGCCGTTCAAATTCTGAATGCGCTGCTCGAGCGGTACCGTAATCTGATCGGCCACTTCTTCCGGCGCCGCGCCGGGAAATACGGTGTTAACGGTCAGAATCGGGACGTTAATGTTAGGGATCGTCTCTTGCTTCATGCTCGTGCCAGCATACAGTCCGGCAACGACGACGATGATCGTCATGAGCCATAAAGCGAATTTGTTATTCAACGAAAATCGGATAATGCCCTTCACTTTCCCACTCCTTGTCTTTGTTCTCTTTGACTTGCCTTCCCGGCCCCCGTCATTTGAACGCCGGTCATTCTATCACAAATATTATTTGACCGATGTTCAAAAGTCAATTGATTGAACGGTCAGTCACAAATATTACATACGTCAGTACGCCCATATTCTTAAATTGTGCCATCCGTCTGTGTACAATTCTATTTTTCGTCACATTCAGATTTTTTTTCGTGAAATGCAGAAATATTGGTTGCAAGTTCCTAAAACAATATGGTATATTAATATCCGTTGTCCCGGTAGCTCAGTTGGATAGAGCATGCGCCTTCTAAGCGCACGGTCGGGGGTTCGAATCCCTTCCGGGACGCCATTCCCTATTCAAACAAAACTCCTCATGACTCGTCATGAGGAGTTTTTTGCATTAGCTTCTTTCATCTTCCACAAACAGCCTGCCATCGCGAATGAGCTTACCCATACGCCAATGGCGATATAAGAAAAAGAGATAAGCCCCCGCGAAGATTAGCGGCGTCATGATTCCGCTCCGAACGACTAAATCATCGCGGAACAGCGCCCCGTCACGGCCATCCGACTTCACCTGCATCGTATGATTCCAGCCCTTGATCAGCGCTCCCCGCTCGGCCGTCGAGAACCGCCTAGCCGAACGATCAATCGTAGCAATCGTGATCCAATGCCCGCCGAGCGGAATGCATCCGAGCAGCCACATCGAAAGGGCATACGTCTCCCCAACCACCCACTGCCGCGGGAGTCCGCCGTGGTCGCGACTCCGAAATACCATAAGCGGCGCGGATACCAGCCGGAATGTCCCGGTATCCGCTACTTGCTCCCACATCAATGCCGGATCGCACGGCAATCTGGATTCCATCGTGAATTTCACGCTTCCACCTACATCCACCAAGTTGTCGCAACGCCGGCGATCAACGCCAGTCCCGTCAACATCCACGCCGGCATTTTCCACAAGACCAACAAGCCGTAAGCCACCAACACAACGCATAAATCAAACCTATCATGTACGGCCCCTGTAAACACGGGATCATACAGAGCGGCAAGCAGAATGCCTACGACCGCTGCGTTAATCCCTTTCAATACCGCCTGAAGGCGTTGCTGCCTACGGATTCGGCTCCAGAACGGCAGTGTCCCGCCCACTAGAAGAAATGAGGGGAAGAACATCGCTAAGACCGCGACGATCGAGCCCACCCAACCGGCAGCCGCCATGCCGATATATGCGGACAACGTAAACAGCGGCCCAGGGACGGCTTGCGCAGCGCCGTATCCGGCCATGAACTGTTCGCCGCTCATCCAGGCCTGCTCCGCCACCGCCGGCTCCAGCATCGGCAGCACCACATGCCCGCCGCCGAACACAAGCGCGCCAGCGCGATAGAAGTTGGCGGCAAGATGGAGCCACGCGCTGTCAGCCAGCGCGGCAGCAGCCGGCAGACCGAACAACAGCACCAGCAAAAGGCCAAGCAGCCAAACGGCCGATCGCGCCCCTACCGGCGAGGCCAATGGATTCATCGCATTCGCGTCCGGATCAGCTCGTCTGAACAGCAGCATACCAACACCAGCTGCGCCGGCAAGGATAACAAGCTGAGCCCAAGACGCCGGCCATAGTAGCGACAATGCAGCAGCAGCAAGCGCGATCGATCCGGTCTTCCGCTCCGACGCAAGCGTGAGCGCCATGCCCTGCACGGCCTGAGCCACGACCGCAACCGCCACGAGCAGAAGCCACTTCGCCCATTCGCCTCCGGCCAGGTCCGTCGCCCCCATCGCATATGCAAGCGCGGCAAGCGCCAGCGCGGACGGAAGCGTGAAGCCTGCCCATGCGGCGATACCGCCCAGCCACCCGGCGCGCAGCATGCCGATTGCGATGCCGACTTGACTGCTGGCAGGCCCGGGAAGCAGCTGGCATAACGATACGATCTCGGCATAGGTCTGGTCATTCAACCATCGTCGTTTCTCTACGTATTCAGCGCGAAAATACCCAAGGTGAGCGACGGGCCCGCCGAACGAAGTAAGTCCAAGGCGCAGCGCTGCTCGAAATACTTCCCACACCGCATCCCGACGCGGCTTGGCAAGGTCAATATCGTGATCCACTTTGCATTCTCTCCTCGCCGATTCGAAGCCCGGACTAACTCGCCCAGGGCTTCGACCGATCGTACCACCTGTCCAGTTTGCCGTAAAGTAAAGAAATCGTAAATAAGAGCCGTCTGCTTATATTGGCAATTCTTGTCCTCGGGCATCTACAAAACCTCGCTTCACCTGCAGCGGTCTTGCCCGTTCAAGCAGACCGATGATCGACGAGGCCGTCGCGGAAGGATCGCCCGGCGCTTGTTCACCGCCCATATCCGTGCGGATCCAACCCGGATGAATGGCGAGCACCTGGAACCCTTGCGGACCCAGCTCCATCCGAAGTTTCTCTGTGAAGTAGGTAAGCGCCGACTTCGAAAGGCCATATGGATAATCTCCGGCATACACCGATGCGTACGCGCCTGCCTCGGACGATATGTTCAATATCGAAGGCATCTTAGCTCCGCGAAGCAGCGGCATCAGCGCTTGCGCGATGAGTACGGGGCCGACGAGATTGGTCGTTAAGGAAGCGCTTAGCGCGTCCGGATCGAGCGATTCGATTCCATCCTCCCGCCCAAGCAGAATCGCAGCGTTGTTCACTATCCCATCAAGCGTCTCTTCGCGAGAAGCAAGGACGCCGGCGAACGAGGCAATCGACTCCCGGCTAGCGACGTTCAGCTCGATCGGAATAATTCGGTCTCTCACTTGCGGATCCAGTTCCCCATATCGGCTCGCATCCCCCATATTCCGAATGCCCGCATATACCGTGTGTCCGCGCATGGCCGCGGCCGCCGCAAGCTCGAAGCCAAGTCCTCGGCTTGCGCCTGTGATCGCGATTTTCATCCCCAACTCCTCCTGACGTTACAATATTCCTTCTATAGTATAGCGCTTTCATTCGTAATTTTCTAATGCACCGATCACCTTGGGATGGTTATATCAAAGCCCCAGCGGTTATATGACTTTGAATACCAATGCGTAAAATGCGCGCGAACTCGAAATGCTATGGCATTGAAAGGAGTGTTTGGCAATGACCGAACAAAACCAGAAGCAACCCGTTCCGCAACCGGCGGACGGCCCGCAGCGCCCGACAACGCTTCCGCCTCAGCACCAGAATCAGCAGCCCGGAATAGAGTCCGAGATGACGCCAAGACCGCTCTTCGACTCCTCCGCGTACTTGGCGGCAGGCAAACTTAAAGGGAAAGCAGCCATCATCACTGGCGGCGACAGCGGCATTGGACGAGCCGTGGCGATCGCCTATGCGAAAGAAGGCGCCAACGTCGCGATCGTGTATTTGAACGAACACGGCGATGCGGAAGAGACGAAGCGCCTCGTCGAGGAAAAAGGCGTCCAATGTCTGCTCATTCCTGGCGATATTGGCGACCCCGCTTTCGCCAAACAAGCCGTAGCGAAGACGGTCCAGCAGTTCGGCAAGCTCGATATCGTCGTCAACAACGCGGCTGAACAGCACCCGCAGCAGAAGCTTGAGCAAATCACGCCCGAACAGCTCGAACGCACGTTCCGCACGAACGTATTTGGCATGTTCTATATCACGCAGGCAGCAATCCCGCATTTGCAGGCGGGAGCTTCTATTATTAATACCGCTTCCATCACCGCGTACAAGGGCAACCCGACGCTGCTTGATTACTCGTCAACGAAAGGCGCGGTCGTGTCGTTCACCCGTGCGCTGTCCCAGAACGTCGCCACGCAAGGGATCCGCGTCAATGCGGTAGCGCCTGGCCCGATTTGGACGCCGCTCATCCCGTCGACGTTCGACGAGCAGCAAGTCGCCAAATTCGGCGCCGACACCCCGCTCGGACGCGTCGGACAACCGGACGAACTTGCTCCGGCGTATGTTTACCTCGGCTGCGGCGACTCGTCCTATATGAGCGGACAAGTCATTCATATTAACGGCGGAGAAGTCGTCAACGGGTAAGCGGCGGATACCTGAGCGTTATCGAAACTCCAGTATATGCGAAATGAATACCGAGCGGCATGGTAACATGGCGCCGAAACAGGCAAAAGAGCCACCTTTTAGGATGGCTCTTTTGGTTTTTCAGCCGAAGCTCGCGCCGTATCTCGCGGCCCCAAAGAAACGGCAATAGTGCGTAATGCGCATTCGCCGCCTTCCTATCCTCCGCATTCAAATTAAACTCCCGTCGCAAAACGCCCTGCAATGCCTAATTGGGCGATTGATTCTTTCACTCCAGCTGTCGACAGCACCTGTTCTTCGAACGCTTCGCGCTGTCCCCAGTCCGTCTTCATGGACGCCGCCTCGAACAGGCCGACGCTCACGTCTTCATATGCGAGATGATTGCTGTTATCGAACCAGTCGATATCACGCGACGCATCGTTATGCACGATCGCGTTCATCTCGAACTCGCGTTCGTCGTCGGCCGACGGTCCGAAAAAGGCAAGGAGACCGCCCGTACCGTACGCTTCCGTGTCGACTTCCACCAGCGCGGAGCGCGCGCCATCCCTGTCAACCGCGCCTCTGACGCGTGCGCCCTTGACCTGGAGCGTTTCAATCATGACAGATAACCTTCATTCACCTTGAACAAACCCATTTTGGCAATATGCACGCGGGTTTCGGGGGTTCCCAGGTCGTACAGCAGCTTGTAAATCTGGACAAGTATCGAATCGACTCCGTCGCTCAAATGATCTGTATCCGCGGAGCCGTAAGGGTGCTTGTGAAAATGGACCACCTCTGCTTCGTCCTCCGTCGCCAGATCGTCGAACAGTTCCTCCAGGCGGTCAAGTTCGTCCTCGTTCGCGCGGATCTCCAGCTCGAAGGACGCTACCTCGGGGTCTTCCAGCACGGAGCCCGCCTGAACGGATACATAATAAGTCTTGCGCTCCAGCGCCCGGTCCGCGTGCGGCATCACCGCTTCCTCGTCTCGGACATTATCCTCCTGACGGTCGTACATCGTCTTCCACGCTCCTCTATGCCTGGCATCTTCATCCTTGATTAGCATCCCCCGGGGGACAGACATTTTATCCTTTTTTGTCGCATACCCATTCTAATACCGCTGTTTCTAACGCCCATTTCCAAGGCAGAAGCCAAAGGCCAGAGAGGAATGAGAACCAATGTGTGGATTTACGGGCTGGATCGATTGGAACGAGGATTTGACTTTACAATACGCAACTCTAGAGAAAATGACCGATACGCTCGCCTTTCGAGGTCCCGACGCCACCGGCACGTGGATATCTCCGCACGTGGCGCTGGGGCACCGTCGTCTATCCGTCATGGACCCGGCCAACGGCGCGCAGCCCATGGTACGTGCCTCCGGCGATGATACGTACGTCATCGTATATAATGGCGAGCTGTATAACGCTCCCGAATTGAAGCGGGAACTCGAAGGACGCGGACGGTCGTTCACGACCAACTGCGATACCGAGGTACTGCTCGTCGCCTACATGGAATGGGGCCGCTCGTGCGTTGAGCGGTTCAACGGCATCTTCGCGTTCGCGATCTGGGATACACGTGAGCAGCACTTGTTCCTGGCTCGCGACCGTCTCGGCGTTAAGCCGCTGTTCATCGCCAAGCAGCTCGGCCGATTCATCTTCGGATCCGAGCCGAAGGCGCTTCTCGCCCATCCTGCTATTCGTCCCGAAGTCGGGCCGGAAGGCTTGGCCGAAATTTTCATCGTCGGCCCCGCGCGTACGCCCGGCCAAGGCGTATATCGGGATCTCGGCGAGCTGCTCCCTGGCCAATGCGCGACCGTCACCCGCTCGGGCGTCTCGGTCTCGCACTACTGGAAGCTAGAGAGCCGCCCGCATACGGAAACCGTCCAAGAAACAGCCAAATCCGTGCGGGATCTACTGATCGATACGGTCGAAAGACAGCTCATCTCCGACGTGCCGCTTGGCACGCTGCTCTCCGGCGGACTCGACTCGAGCATTCTGACGACGCTGGCCGTCCGGCATTACGAACAGAGCGGGAAAGGGAAGTTCAAGACATTCTCCGTCGATTTCGTCGATAACGACAAACATTTCAAAGCTCATGCGTTCCAGCCGAACGCGGACGCGCCGTGGATCGAGCGGATGAACCAATACTTGGGCACCGAGCATCACACGTTCAAATTCGATACGCCGGACATCTACGGCGCGCTGCGAGCCGCTCTGCATGCCCGCGATCTGCCGGGCATGGCGGACGTGGATTCGTCGCTGCTGCTGTTCTGCGAAGCGATTAAGCAGCATGTGACGGTCGCGATCTCCGGTGAGGCGGCAGATGAAATTTTCGGCGGTTATCCTTGGTTCCACCGCGAAGAGTCGCTGAACGCCGCCACATTCCCGTGGTCGCTCGCCTCGAATATGCGTGCTAGTCTATTGTCTGAAGACGTGGCCGCTTGGATTCGGCCGCTGGAATATATCGGCGACCGCTATAGCGACGCCATCGCGGAAGTGCCTAAGCTTGCGGGCGAAGACGAAGCGGCGGCCAAGATGCGCGTTATGTCGTACTTGAACATCACGCGCTTCATGCCTACGCTGCTAGACCGCAAAGATCGCATGAGCATGGGGGCAGGGCTAGAGGTGCGCGTCCCGTTCTGCGATCATCGCCTTGTCGATTATGTATTCAATATTCCATGGGAGATCAAAACCGCAGGGGACCGGGAGAAAGGCATTCTTCGTATGGCGATGGAAGGCGTCCTCCCGGACGACGTGCTGTACCGGAAGAAGAGCCCTTATCCAAAAACGCATAACCCGAATTATTTGAACGCCACCCGCTCCAAGGTCTTGGAGATCTTGGACGAAGGCACTTCGCCGCTGCTGCCATTGATTAACGTAGCGAAAATCCGCGAAATCGCCGCTTCCGACGAAGCAAGCTCCAATCTGCCGTGGTTCGGCCAGCTGATGAGCGGCCCGCAGCTGTTCGCCTATTTGCTGCAGATCGATATATGGCTGCGTGAGTATAACGTAACGATTCGCTAATTAGCGGCTAACAAACAGGGTATGACAAAAACCCGCAAGCACGCCCATACCGGGTTTGCTTGCGGGTTAGTTGTTCATTGGCAGCAAAGCATATGCAAGTATTCAGCATTGCCGCCTCTTCCGTTATTCCGCGCTCTTCAGCTGCTCGAGCAGACGCGCCAGCGCGCGGCCACGGTGGCTGATCGCCTGCTTCTCATCCTTCGTCAGCTCCGCCATGGATCGATGGTGCGAGACAAGCCAGAACAACGGGTCGTAACCGAACCCGCCTTCGCCTCGCGGTTTGCTCATAATATCGCCCGCCACGTAGCCTTCGGCCTCTGCGAACGTCCCGTCCTTCGGATCGTACAACGCGAGCGCGCAGACGAATCGCGCTTCGCTGAGCAGCTCCGTGCCGTCCTCAAGCGTCTGGAACCTCTCGACGCCGCCAGCGTCCAGCTTCTTCAATTCTTCCAGCAGCTTCGCGTTGTTCGACGCATCGGTCGCGCTTTCGCCGGAGTATCGCGCGGAGTAGACGCCCGGTTCCCCTTGAAGGCGCACAACCTCTAGACCCGAGTCATCCGCCAACACCGGCTGTCCAAGCGCGTCGCCGACTGCCTTCGCCTTCTTGCGGGCATTCTCGGCGAACGTAAGGCCGTCTTCCTCGACGTCCGGCAAATTCGGATAATCGAACATGCTGACAACGTCCATCCCCAGCTTCGCGAAGGCATGGGCGAACTCGCGCACTTTGCCGGCGTTCTTCGTCGCGACGACGACCGTATCTCCGGACCTCATGCGTTCGCCGTCCCGATCCGGTTGCCGAACAGCCCAAGAACCGCCTTCTGCTTGGCGATCAATTCAAGAATGCCGCTCTCCGCCGCGCCGAGCAGCTCGTTCAGCTCCGTTCGCGAGAACGGCGCCTCTTCGCCGGTGCCTTGAATTTCGACGAACTTGCGGTCCCCGGTCATGACGACGTTCATATCTACTCTCGCCTTGGAATCTTCCTCGTAGTTCAAGTCGAGCAGCGTCTTGCCGCCTACGACACCTACGCTAACCGATGCCAGATAATCGGAAATGGGGTATTTCGCGAATTCATGGTTTTTGCTCAGTTTATGTACGGCCAGCGCTAGCGCAACGAACGCGCCGGTAATCGATGTCGTTCTCGTGCCCCCGTCCGCCTGGATGACGTCACAATCGATCGTGATCGTCCGTTCCCCAAGCGCCTGCAAATCGACGACCGAGCGAAGCGCCCGACCGATCAGCCGCTGGATCTCCATCGTGCGGCCCGTCAGCTTGCCCTTGGCCGATTCGCGCTGGTTGCGAACTTGCGTGGCCCGAGGCAGCATCGAATATTCGGCCGTGATCCAGCCTTTGCCTTGCCCTTTCATGAATGGAGGCACGCGCTCTTCAACCGAAGCCGTGCACAGCACCTTCGTATCGCCGAATTCGATCAGCACCGAGCCTTCCGCGTACTTGTTGGGGTTCATCGTCATGGTAACGGGCCGCAGCTCGTCCCATTGTCTTCCGTCGGTTCTCATCGTTAGCGTAATCCTCCGTCCTTCATGCTTAAGCGGGAGCGACTAACCTTCCCGCTAATCCACCCTATTTTACCAAAGCCGACAGCGAAAATCATCTTGCCTCCGGGTCAAGGCGAAAAAAAGAACATGACCGGCCGCTTGTGCGGTTCGGACATGTTCTTCGTAAGGCGAATGATAGGTCCAACTTAGAACGCAGGCACGATCGCGCCTTTGTACGTATCTTCAATGAACTTCTTCACGTCGTCCGTTTGGAGCGCGGCCATCAGCTTCTTGATCGCGTCGGAATCCTTGTTGTCCGGACGAGCGGCGAGAATATTCGCGTACGGGGACTCTTTGTCCTCAAGGAACAGCGCGTCCGTCGTTGGCACGAGCTTCGCTTCGAGCGCATAGTTCGTGTTGATCAACGCAAGGTCGACTTCGTCCAGCAGACGCGGCAGCATCGCGGCTTCGACTTCCGTGATTTCAAGCTTCTTCGGGTTCTCTTCGATGTCGGCTACCGTGCCGGCAACGCCTACGCCCGCCTTCAGCTTGATCACGCCTTGCTTCTCCAGCAGCGCAAGCGCGCGGCCCGCGTTGGACGGGTCGTTCGGGATGACGACTTTCGCGCCTTCCTTCAGCTCGTCAACGCTTTTCAATTTCTTCGAATAGCCGCCGAACGGCTCGACATGCACGGTACCAACGCTGACCAGGTCATAGCCTTTGTCTTTGTTGAATTGGTCCAGGTAAGGCACGTGTTGGAAGAAGTTCGCGTCGATCGCTTTCTCGTACAGCTGCACGTTCGGCTGCACATAGTCCGTGAACTCGACGACTTCCAGGTTGATGCCTTGCTCTTTAAGCGCCGGGGCGATATGCTTCAGAATTTCCGCGTGCGGCACCGGGGAAGCGCCAACCTTCAGCGTCACTTCTTCCGTCGTCGCCGCCGTATTGTTCTCGGCCGCATTGTTCGTCGCTGCGCCGCCATTGCCCGTCGCCGCGTTGTTGCCGCCGTCATTGTTTTTCGCGCCGCATGCGGATACGACGACCGCAAGCACCAGCGTAAGCAGAATCAAACTAATCTTTCTCATTCCATTTCCCTCCTAATTATCATTGCTTCTCTATGTCCATGAATCCTACTTGCGGCTATAGCGTCGCACGAGCAGGTCGCCAGCCATCTGAAGGAGTTGAACCAATATTACTAGCAGCGCGACCGTAACGAACATGACGTCAGTCTGGAACCGCTGATAGCCGTAACGAAGGGCCAAATCGCCCAGACCGCCGCCTCCGATGACACCCGACATCGCCGTATAGGAGACGAGCGTTACCGCGGTAACGGTCACCGCCGCGAACAATCCCGGACGCGCTTCGCGCATGAGCACGCGGAATACGATGTCCGATTTCGAAGCGCCCATCGCCACAGCCGCCTCAATGACGCCTCGGTCGACTTCGCGCAGCGCCGTCTCGACCAGACGGGCGAAGAACGGCGCCGCGCCGACGATAAGCGGCGGAATGGTGCCCGCTACGCCGAATGTCGTCCCGGTGATCGCCTTCGTTAACGGCATGATCGAAATCATGAGAATAACGAACGGCACGGAACGGACGATATTGACGATGAACGAGAGCACACCGTATACAGCGGACTGCTGCAGTAATTGACGGCGCGACGTAAGAAACAGCACAAGTCCGAGGAAGAATCCGAGCACGATCGTAAAGACGAGCGACCACGCCGTCATCGTCAGCGTATCTTTGGTCGCCTCCCAAATCTCGTCCGGGCGTACGTTTTCAAAGCTCATGTCAATTCCTCCACATTCAAGCCGTCCTGGCGCAGCTGCGCCAGAATGCCGTCAATCTCCAAGCTTGCGCCGATAAATTCCACGATAAGTTCGCCGTATGGAGTTTGCTTCATCCGGGAAATCGTCCCCTGCAAAATCGCCACCTGCACGCCGAATGCCTTCACCGCATTGTACAAGATAGGCTCGTACGTGACGTTACCTACATAATGGACCCGGAAAATGCGACCCTGACGTGCGCTCAGCAGCTGACGGATGTCCGAATGCGATTCGGCCGCCTCGTCGACAAAGTCCTGCGTCACCGGATGCTGCGGCTTCAGGAACACGTCGATAACGTCGCCCATCTCGACGATCGTGCCGCCGTCGATTACCGCGACACGGTCGCAAATCGAACGGATAACCTGCATCTCGTGGGTGATCAGCAAAATTGTGATGCCGAGCTTCTGGTTAATGTCGAGCAGCAGCGCAAGGATGGCGCTCGTCGTCTGCGGATCGAGCGCCGAAGTCGCCTCGTCGCAGAGGAGTACATCCGGATTGTTCGCGAGCGCGCGCGCGATGCCGACCCGCTGCTTCTGTCCGCCGGAGAGCTGCGCGGGGTACTTGTCCCCGTGATGCTCGAGCCCGACCAATTGGAGCAGCTCGTTCACGCGGCTTGCAATCTCGGCCTTCGGCAGCTTCGCAAGCTGCAGCGGGAACGCGATATTCTCCTTCACCGTTGCCATCGAGAGCAAGTTAAAGTGCTGGAAGATCATACCGATCTTGCGGCGCTCCTTCTGCAGCTGCCGGTCGCTGAGCGCGGTCAATTCGACGCCAGCCACCTTGACCGAGCCGGAAGTCGGCCGCTCCAGCAAATTGACGCAGCGGAGCAGCGTGCTCTTACCCGCTCCGGAATGGCCGATGATGCCGAATATCTCGCCTTTGCGCACGGTCAGATCGATATCGCTGATTGCTTCGACCGATTGTTTGCCGACCTGATACATTTTGGTAATACTTGCTAGTTCTATCAGATTAATGCCCTCCTGCCCAAAAGTATTGCGAAAAGTCCTGTTACCACGTATAATACCCTCTTGTGCTTCTTTTAAAAGGTTTGCTCTATGAATCCCGGCGTCAGCAGCCAGGAGTAAGGATACAATATTCGATTGCAGAGGTTTACATATTATTCCTATCCAGTTACACGGATATGAGCAATTTTAACAACCTCACATCATTACGTCAATGACAAAAAATAACTATTGTAACAAAAAAAGCCCCACTTCGCGAGGAAGTGCGGGCTTTGCCTTTTCTTTGTCACAATTAGGACTTAATGGTGTTCACGTAGACCGGTTTGTCCACTGGTTCACTGTATGAATTGTTCTCGGTGTCGATGACCGAGGCGCTGCCGTTCACCGTAATTTTCACTTTGGCGTAGCCTGTATTCTCCGCGAGCGCAAGCACGACCGCTTTCAACATTTGAGCCGGCATGGCCTGACCGTCCTGGTAAGCCTCGTCTTTCAGATCGATCGTGACGTAATCCTTCTCCTTTTTGACGTCCTTAACCTGAATGTCCGGCGTTGCGACTGGCGTCAAGCTCTTCAAATTAGAAGGACCCGCGATAAGCTGTTCGATCGCCGCCTTCGCTTTATTGTCGGTCCGGTTGATCAGGCGCGTTACCGGTACGTAGTAGGGCTCGTCGTTCGGCGTGACCGAAGAGAAGTAGAGCGTCACCGGCGTCGATTGGCTGTAATCTACACCCTCCGCCGTCTCCAAGTTAATGCCGACCGCGCGCGTCAGCGCTTCGTCGAGCGGATAGCCATCCACTGGCATCTCGCCCAGCTTGACACCGTCCATAGACAGCTCGACCTTATCGATGCCCGGCAAGCTGGTGAGCGTCCAAGTGACCGCTTCCACAATACGTCTCTCATCCGTGGCTGCGTAGTTGCCGAATGCCTTATTGAAATCGACGACGGCTTTCTTCTGATCGGCGATGACATCAAGCTTGTTCACCGCCGTGCCGGCCGGCAGCACCGCTTCGAAGCCGGCGGGAAGCTCGCTCTCGTTCGCCCCGCCTTGTACCATGAGCTCAAGCGCCCGCTGACCGGCCGTCTCCTCCGCCCCGAGCGTCGCCAGCACGGTGACCGGCGCGAGCAGCTGGTTCTGATCACGCAAATACACCGTCATCTGCGTCTGTCCTTCCGCGACCGCTTCGCCGCCCGCGTCCGCGGATGGGGTTGCGGTCGTACCGTTCTGCGCGGTCGGCGTCACGGCGCCTGCCGCGTTGGTTGCGCCCGTACTGCTCGTCTGCTCAGAATTTTGCGGCGGGTCGATCTGTTGGCTCGCTTGCTCGGAGAACAGCCCGCATCCAGCCGTTAGAATCGGCAGGGCCAACACGCCGGCCAGCGCCGCCTTGCGAAGTACGCGATAGTGAGTCATCTCGATAGTTCCTCCCTTTTTTGATGTTGCGGATTGAACTGGCGTATATTTGGTACAAGTCTCCTTTTGTAGTACTATGTATACGAGCCCGTCCGAACAATTAGACCAGTTGTTTTGTCCCACTAATTCGAGTCAAGGGGTGCAATCGATGTCCAAGTCCAAACTGTATAGCTTAAATAGCGAAAGCGTCGCTGCCGCGACGAAAGATTGGCTGGCCAAACGCGGCGTGACGCGCGAACAGATCGCCGAGCTGGTATTATTCCTGCAGAAGGATTACTTCCCGGACTTGACGATCGAAGAATGCGCCAACAACGTCGACGCCGTCCTCTCCAAGCGCGAGGTGCAGAACGCGGTACTGACCGGCATCCAGCTCGACCTCCTCGCCGAGGAAGGCAAGCTGCTCTCCCCGCTGCAAGAGATGATCGAGAACGACGAGGGACTATATGGCTGCGATGAAATTCTCGCGCTGTCGATCGTCAATGTCTACGGCAGCATCGGATTCACGAACTTTGGCTACGTCGACAAGCTGAAGCCCGGCATTCTGAAGAAGCTGAACGACAAAGAAGACGCGCAATGTCACACCTTCCTTGACGACATCGTCGGCGCGATCGCCGCGTCGGCGAGCAGCCGCATCGCCCACCGTAAGCAGGCTGAACGCGAAGGCCGCACGACGCCGCCGCTGGATTAAGCCGCCGGGCCCAAAAGTAAAGAGGGCAGAGAAGAAGTCGCTTGTGTACGACTTCCGCTCTGCCCTCTTTATTTGTCCTGATAACGCGCGAACCGGCTATGCCTCAGGTGACGCGGGTGGCATCCAGCAGGCTGGACGCCGCCTCTTTACCTTGACGGATACAATCCGGCAGTCCGACGCCGTCGAATGCCGCTCCCGTCACCCATACGCCGGGCAGCGTCTTCGCCATCTCCCCGCGCAGCTGCGCGGTACGCTCCAGATGGCCGACCGGATATTGCGGCATGGATTGATGCAGCCGCGTAATCTCCGTGAACAACGGCTCGGCCGTAATGCCCATGATCGAGCGAATATCCGCGCGAACCGCTTCTTTCAACTGCTCGTCCGGCAAGTCCACGACCGCTTCTTCTCCTGCCCTGCCGACGTAGCAGCGCAGCAGCACTTTATCGTCTGGAGCGGAATGCAGCCACTTGGACGATGTCCACGTGCAAGCCGTGATCGTCGTTCCTTCCGAGCGGGGAATGACGAAGCCCGACCCGTCGAACTGATATCCGAGCGTCGCTCTATCGAAGGCCATGACGACATTCGCGACCGAGACGTAATTGACCGCACTTATCGCATCGACGTTCACATACGGCTCCAGCAGCGACGCAGCATGGAACGCCGGCGTTGTGATGACGACGCCGTTCGCCTCTATCGCTTCTCCGCAGTCCAGCAGAACGCGGTAGCCGCATTGCTCCTCGAACCCTGAGTCGGGTTCAGCTACCTTCTCGATCCCGACGACCTTGGCGCCCAGCTTGAATTCTGTTCCATCGGCTGCGAGCGATCGTTCGAGCGCATTCACCATCGTCGCCAGCCCCCCCTTGAATGTCAGGAAAGCCGTGCGCGCGGATGACGGCAGCTCCGAAGCGTTCGCAGCGATTGCCGGCGTCTTGCCTTTGTTCGCCCGCATGCCGCGAATGAGGCTGCCGTGCTTGCGCTCCGCCGCGCCGAACTGCGGGAATGTCGCCTGCAGACTCAACGTGTTCAAGTCGCCCGCATAAATGCCGGCAAGCAGCGGCTCGGCCACCCGCTCCATCACTTCTCGTCCCAGCCTGCGCGACAGGAAATTGCCTAGCGACTCATCGCCGTCCGCCTTTCGCGCGGGCTTGACGAAGTCAAGCATCGCCCGCATCTTCGCGCCGAAAGTAAGCAGGCGCGTCTTCGCGAACTGGGCGATCTCCGTCGGAATGCCGAGCACGAGTCCCTGCGGCATCGAATGAAGCTTACGACGGTGCAAAATGTACGTTTTCTTCGCCGCCGGATTCGTACCCGTCAGCTGCTGCTCGATGCCGAGCTCCAGTGCCAAATCGATTATCGGCTTTTTACGTGCCAAGAAGGAATCCGGACCTCGCTCGATGACGAACCCGTCACGGTGCAAGGTGTTAATTTTGCCGCCGACGCGATCCATCGTCTCTACGATCGTCACGCGGATATCGAGGCCCCGTCGCTTGGCTTCCCTCAGCAAATAAAAAGCGGAGCTCAGTCCGCTGATCCCGCCGCCGACGACGACAATCCGATCAGGTTCTCCGTTTCTCCGCATAAACTTCATCTCCTATAAGCTCTCTATATCTTTGCTTGACCGCTTGCGGCCGCACGGCCGCAAACATTATTAGGCGCCTTGCGCCTCAAGCTGCGCAATAATCGTCTCGGCTAATGTCTCCATATAGAAACGGTCCGTGTTCAGCATCGCGATGCGCTCGAAGTGGACGCCGATCTCTTCCGCCAGCGCCTTCGCTTCGATGTCCAGATCGTACAGCACTTCCAAATGATCGGAGACGAAACCGATCGGCGCGGATAGCACCTGCTTGTAGCCTTTCTCCGACAGCTCCTTCATCGTATCGAGGATGTCCGGACCAAGCCACGGCTCGTGCGTGCGCCCGGCGCTCTGCCACGTGAATTCCCAATCCTGCACGCCGGCTTTCTTGGCGACCGCATCGGATGTCTCCTGCAGCTGCTGCTCGTACGGGTCCCCCAGCTCGCGAATGCGAACCGGCAGGCTGTGCGCGCTGAACAGCACTTTCAGCGGGCGGCTGCGGTCGAACGCGGCCAGCTTCGTGACGACACGGTCGACTAGCGCGTCGACGAGCTTCGGATGCAGGTGATAGCTATCCACGCACGTCATCTCGATCCCTAGCTCTGCCGCCTTTTCCTTCGCGCGCTTGTTGTAGCCGCCGACGCTCATGACGGAATAATGCGGTGCGAGCACGATGCCGACCGCTCGTTTGAAACCGCCCTTCGCGATCGACTCCACGCCGTCTTCGATGTAAGGACGCGCATGTTTCAAGCCTTGATAGCAGACGAAGCGGCCAGGGGCAAGCTCGTCCAGCGTCTGCTGGAGCGCCTCGACTTGGCGGTTCGTGTTCTCGCGCAGCGGGAATACGCCGCCGGCTACCGCTTCGTAGCGGTCCTTCAGCTCGGCGAGCAGCTCCGGCGTCGGCGGATTCCCGCGGCGGATGTGCGTGTAATACGCCTCGACGTCGTCCATGCTCTCCGGTGTTCCGTATGACATGACGAGGACGGCGATTTGATCGTTAGACATGGGATGATGCCTCCTTCTGCTGGCGCTCGGCGATCGCCTCGGCCGAATAACGGTGAATGAATGCGGTCAGCTCGCGGAGCTTGTCCAGCGAAGCTTCAGGGAACAAGCCGTGGCCCAGGTTGAACACGAAGCCAGGCTCTTGGATGCCTTCGTCGATAATCGAACGGGCGTAAGACTCGACGACATCCATCGGCGCAGTCAGGACGTAAGGGTCCAGATTGCCTTGCACGGCGTACTTGCCGCCAAGGCGGCGTCTGCCTTCCGCGATCGGCACGCGCCAGTCCAGTCCGATGACGTCGGCTTTCAAACGGCCAAGCGTCGGCAGCAGCTCGCCGGAAGCGACGCCAGGGAAGTAGATCTTCGGCTGCGGCAGATCGGACAGTTCGTCGAAAATGCGCTCGATTGTCGGCAGGACAAACTTCTGAAAATCCGCCGGGGACAACGCGCCGACCCAACTGTCGAACAGCTGGAACGCCTTACCGCCCGCTGCCATGTGCGCGCGCAGATAAGCGATGACCATGTCGCCGAGTTTGTCCATGAGCTGGAACCAAACCTTCGGATCGCCATACATGAGCGACTTCGTCCGGATATAAGACTTGGACGGACGGCCTTCGATCAAATAGGACGCGATCGTGAACGGCGCGCCCGCGAACGTAATGAGCGGCACGTCCAGCTCCCGGTCCAGAATGCGGATTGTCTCCAGCACGTGGCTAAGGTCGCCTTCGACGTCGATCGGCTTCAGGCGCTCCACATCGGCCGCCGAGCGGATCGGATTGTCAATAACCGGGCCGATATTCGGCACGATGTCGAAGTCGATGCCGATCGATGCGACCGGGTTCATAATATCGGAATACAAAATCGCCGCGTCGACGCCGAGCTTGCGGATCGGCATCATCGTCACCTCGGCTGCCAATTCGGGCTGACGGCAAATCTCGAGCAGCGAATATTTCTCTTTTATTTTGCGGTAGTCGGGATCATAGCGCCCTGCTTGTCGCATATACCAGACGGGCAAGCGATCGACGGATTCCTTCCGGCACGCCCGGATGAAACGGTCGTTGTAACTCATGGTCGTTCCCCATTTCTCTCGTATTCCCTTCGTTTCCATTATGCCCTTTTTGGTTGGACGTAACAACCGCTGCCATCCGGCTTTCGTTGACAATCATATGACAAATATATGTTCGCTTTCGCAACTCCCTTAATTGAAGCGGAAGTTATTTACAAATTCTCCAAGTTTACATGACGTTCACTTAACAATGCGTGACGCTCCATTAACAATGGGCTTGTACGCTTGTTCATGAGGCTACTATTACGCTAAGGAGTGAATTTCTTGAGCAACAACATGGACCGTAAAACGTTTCTTTCCTATCTGGGCACGGGCGCTGCCGCGCTAGCCGTCGCATCCGCGGGTCTGGGCACGTTGGAAGGCAAAGCATCCGCCGCGACGGGCAACGCCAACCACCTGTTCGGCTTCAAGACGAATAAAGTCAGCGGCTATTTCGACCCGATCCAACCTTCCAAAGAGGACAAGCTGATCGTGCCGAAAAACTTTAAATACGACGTAGTAGCGGCGTACGGCGACGTCATCAACCCATCTGGCGAGAAGTTCGGTTCCGGTGCCGACTACAATGCGTTCTTCCCGATCAAGGACTCCAGCACGCGCGGCCTGCTCGTCACGAACCACGAGTACACGACCATCTTTCAATTGGGTCCTGTAGGCGACGCCATGACCGCCGAGCAATTACATAGCAACCTCTATAACCAAGGCATGTCCGTCACCGAAGTGTACCGCGACGCAGACGGCACATGGAAGCTTGACCCGACTTCGGCATATGCCCGACGCATTAACGGCTATACGATGTTCCAATTGACGGGACCGGCGGCAGGCATCGCGGCGCTGAAGAACGCTTCAACGGTTCAAGGCACGTTCGCCAACTGCTCCGGCGGCGTTACCCTATGGAACACGGTGCTGTCCTGCGAGGAGAATTTCTCCGAGACGGCTGCGGCATCCAAACTGACGGACACGCACTACGGCTGGGTCGTCGAGATCGATCCTTTCGACAAGACGTTCCTGAAAAAGCATACGGCGCTCGGCCGCTTCAACCATGAGAACACGGCGATGGGCCTGGCAGCTGACGGCCGCGTCGTCGTCTACATGGGCGACGATAAGAAAGACGCCTGCGTCTACAAATTCATCAGCAAAGGTAAATACAACGCCTCCGCCGGCCGCGCTAATTCCGCGCTGCTCGAAGAAGGTACGCTGTACGTCGCCAACCTGAAGACGGGCAAGTGGGCGCCGGTTACGCTGGAGGAAGTCAAGAAATCCAAGACGTATGCGGAGAAAGCCGACGTGCAGAAGAAGTTCGCGTCACTCGGCGACGTCGTCACCTATTGCCAGGAGGCTGCGCTGCTCGTAGGCGGCACCCCGACTGACCGTCCGGAAGACATCGAAATTTCGCCATTTGACTATACCGTGTTCATCGCACACACCAACAACGATAACCACGGCAACATCCACGGGCATATTACCCGGATTTTCGAAGCGAATAACGATCTGGGCTCGCTGGAATTCGATTTCGAAATTTTCGCCGCAGGCGGCCGCCAATCCGGCTTCAGCTCGCCGGACAACCTGGCCTTCGACTCCAACGGCAATCTGTGGGTTGTCACCGACATCTCCAGCAGCAGCCAAAATAAAGGCGTGCACAAATCGTTCATGAACAACGGCCTGTTCGTCATCCCGACGAGCGGCAGCGCCAAAGGCAAAGCGCTTCAATTCGCTTCCGCGCCAGTCGAAAGCGAGCTGACAGGCCCATTCTTCACGCCGGACGAAAGCACGCTCTTCCTCTCCGTGCAGCATCCGGGCGAGAACACAACCGACCTGAGTAAGCCAACCAGCCTGTGGCCGCATCGTTCGGGCGATAAAATCGCGCGCTGCGGCGTCGTCGCAATCAGCGGCTTTAAGCTGTAAGGCTAACGAACAGTTCGAATATTAAACGACTACACATATTGACGCGGATGCGCGAGCCTTTCCGACCGGACAAGCCGCGCATCCGCGCGATTAAAGGAGATGTACAGCGATGCCGTTTGGCAGCATTGGTATTCCGGGACTTATTTTGATTCTAATTATCGCGCTTATTATTTTCGGACCGGCGAAATTGCCGGAACTGGGCCGCGCCTTCGGCCGCACGCTGAGCGAGTTCAAGGGCGCGACGCGCGGGCTCGTAAGCAGCGACGAAGACGAGGAAGCAAAGAAAGACAAAGCCGCGCAGACGGCGGCTTCCAAGTCTTAAAATGGCAAATCCGAACGACTTGAACCTGGTCGGCCACTTGGGGGAGCTGCGGTCGCGGATTATCCGGACGCTCGCGGCGTTCCTCGTCTCCATGACGGCCGCTTTCATCTATGTGCGGGACATCTACGGCTGGCTCGTCCGAGGCATCGATCACAAGCTGGTCATTCTCGGCCCGTCGGACGTGCTCTGGGTGTACTTGGTCATCTCGGCGGTCGTCGGCATCACCGTCACGCTGCCGGTAGCCGCTTATCAGACGTGGCGATTCGTCCAGCCTGCTCTGCCGCCTGTCGCAAGCCGGACCATCTATGTGTTCATTCCGGCAATAAGCGCGCTGTTCGTCGCAGGGATCTGCTTCGGGTATTTCATTCTGTTCCCGATGGTGCTCTCGTTCATGGAAGAGATGGCCGGCGAGGAGTTTCTGGCCATGTATACGGCTCAGAAATATTTCTCGTTCATGATCCACATGACCGTGCCGTTCGGATTACTGTTCGAGATGCCAGCCATCGTCATGTTCCTGACCAAGATCGGCATTTTGAATCCGAACCGGCTGGCCAAAGCGCGCAAAATCGCGTACTTCGTTCTCGCGATTGTCGCGATCTCGATCACGCCGCCCGACATCGTGTCGGATATTCTCGTTATCGTGCCGCTCTTCCTGCTGTACGAGATCAGCATCGGCATTTCGAAATTGGTCTACCGCAATCAGCTTCGCGCGCAGTCCGAATGGCAAGCCGGGGCTTCGTCGTAGCCGCAAGCCGTCCAAGCTTTGCACTCCCTGTCGCAGACCCGTATCCATTCAACCGCCAATCCGTTGTAAGCAGCGGAAACGGCGGTTTTTTGTGTTATGCGCTGAATTACCCCCATCTGGCTGCCCCTTCCCGCGACGCCGCTTCCTCTTTGCCATTGTGCTATACTGTTCCTATTGTGTTCACAACGCGCAACAAGAGGAAGGTGGCCACAGACGCATATGGAACAATGGAAGAAAAACTTGGCCGTGTTGTGGGTCGGACAATTTCTCGTCATGGCCGGGATGACGATGATCATCCCGTTCCTGTCCCTATATCTACAGGCGGATCTCGGACTCAGCGACCCGCACGAGACGGCGACGTGGGCGGGGATCATTTTCGCCGGCAACTTCGTGACGTCGTTCTTGTTCCAACCGCTATGGGGCAAGCTGTCCGATCGGTATGGACGCAAAATGATGCTGCTTCGCTCCGGATTCGGCATGGCGATCGTCATGGTGCTCATGGGCTTCGCCCAAAATCCGTGGCATCTGCTGCTGCTGCGCATGGTGAACGGCACCATCTCCGGCTTCAATCCCGCATCGGTCTCGCTCGTCTCGGCCACCACGCCGAAGGAACGAATGGGCTTCGCGATGGGCACGCTGCAATCCGGCGGTATTGCGGGCACCATTCTGGGTCCGTTCATCGGCGGCTTGATGGCCGACGCGATCGGATTCCGCCCGATCTTCTACGTCACGGGACTGCTCTTGTTCCTCGCTTCCCTGCTGGCGATGTTCGTCGTCAAGGAGTCGTTCGACCGGACCAAGGCGGCCGCCAAGCCGAACATCTCGGTCATGGCAGGCTTCCGCAAATTGGGGCGAATTCCGCAGCTCACCTCGCTGTTCGCCGTCACGTTCCTCATTCAGTTCGCCATGATCGGCCCGATGCCGCTCATGCCGCTCTACGTGCAGGAGCTGCACGGCACCGCCGTCAATCTCGCCTTCTGGTCAGGGCTTGTCGGCTCCGCGACCGGACTGTCTAATATGGTCGCCTCTCCGCTGCTCGGCCGTCTGAGCGACCGGATCGGCCAGGAACGGGTGCTTGGCGTATCGCTCGTCGGAGCGGCGCTGCTGTTCGTGCCGCAGGCGTTCGCCTCCACCGTCTGGCAGCTGCTGGCGCTGCGGTTCCTGCAGGGGATGTTTCTCGGAGGCCTCATTCCGTCCGTCAACGCGCTTATCCGCAAGCATACGCCCGATGGCATGGAATCGCGCTCGTTCAGCATGAATTCGAGCACGCTGTCGCTTGGCAACATGATCGGCCCTGTTGCAGGCGGCCTGATCTCCGGATGGATCGGCATCGAAGGGGTCTTTATCGTGTCGGCCGCTCTGTTCGCGCTGAACGCGGTATGGGTCAGATGGTCGTTGATCCGGCGAACAGCATCTGCTCGGGAGAAGGGCACTCCTTAGCCCGAATGCCGTTCCGGTCCTGAGCCGCGGCGAGAAGCATAACAAATAGCCTTCCAACCTGCCGTTTAGGCAAGATGGAAGGCTATTTGTACTTCTGCGGGCTACTTCACCGTTGCGACGGTTAATCCGTCATAGCCCGGCAAAATCGTTCCCGTCAATCGTTCGTCGCTTAGCATTCGTTCATTGAACGCCCGCATTGCTTGTACAGACGGCCCGTTCTTCTCTGAATTCCACACTCGGCCGCGAAGCAGCGTGTTGTCGCCGACGATGACCGCGCCCGGGTTCGCCAGCGCAAGCGCCCAGTCCAAATATACCGGGTAGCCTTCCTTGTCGGCGTCGATAAAGAAGAAGTCGAATCGTCTTCCCTCTTGCGCCAGCTTAGCCAAATTGTCCTTCGCATCACCGATGCGGTACTCGACACGTCCGCCGAAGCCGGCCGCTTCCATATTCGTTCTCGCCGCGTCCGCGAAATGCGGCAGCAGCTCAAGCGACGTCAGCGCGCCATCCTCGCCAAGCCCACGAGCCAAGCAAATGCCGCTGTAGCCCCCGAGCGCGCCGATCTCCAGCGCCTGCTTCGCGCCGGACATCTGAACGAGCATCGTCAACAGCCGCCCGTAGCCGGGAGCTACGGATATCTCCGGCATGCCCAGCGCTTTGATCGATGCAATAACCCGCTCGAGGTCGGCGTCGGCGCCAAGTAAGTCGTTTACGTAATTTCCTGCTTCCATTATTACTCTATCGCTCCTATAAGGCCGGAATTGTAATTCGGGCCGAGTTTGTCCTATACTTGATTGTATGATTTTGACCGGCTGGATACAACCGGCATGAAGACGGAGTGATAGCATACATGAGTAAATTGCAATTGATCGCCACCGCACCGATGGGGCTGGAAGCGATCGTCGCGCGCGAGTTGAAGGATCTCGGCTACGAGGATCAGAAGGTCGAGAACGGCCGGGTCGTATTCACCGGAGGACCGGAAGACATCGCGCGCGCCAACCTGTGGCTGCGGACGAGCGACCGTGTCCTGATTAAAATGGCGGAGTACCCTGCCACGACGTTCGATGAATTGTTCGAGGGCGCCAAGGCGATCGATTGGCCGGCCTTCATCCCAGGCGACGGCGAATTTCCGGTGGAAGGCCGCTCGCACAAATCGCAGCTGACGAGCGTGCCCGCCTGCCAGAAGATCGTCAAGAAGGCGGTCGTCGAGAAAATGAAAATGACGTACGGCACCGAATGGTTCCCCGAAGACGGCGCCCGCTTCGTCATCGAGGTCATTCTGCTGAACGACATCGCCACGATCACCTTGGATACGACCGGGCCTGGTTTGCATAAACGAGGCTACCGTAAGCTAGTCACCGAGGCGCCAATCAAAGAAACGATGGCCGCTGCAATGGTCATGCTCAGCCGTTGGAAGCCGGACCGGCCGCTTGTCGATCCGTTCTGCGGCTCCGGGACGATCCCCGTCGAAGCGGCGATGATCGCCTGGAACATCGCACCAGGTCTACGCCGCACGTTCAACAGCGAAGGCTGGCCGCTCCTTGGCGAGGACATCTGGGAACGCGCCCGCGAGGAAGCCTATGACGCCGTCAAAGACGACATCCCGCTCATGATCAGCGGATCCGACATCGATCCGGGCGCGATCGAAATCGCGGAAGCCGCCGTGAAGAAGGCCGGCTTCGGCCGCGATATCAAGCTAAGCGTCCTGCCGGTCGCGAAGCTGAAACCGCAGGGCGACTATGGCGTCATCGTGACGAACCCGCCGTATGGCGAACGTCTCGGCGACGATGCGGAAGCGGAGAAAGCGATTCGTCAACTCGGCCTCATCGCCCAGTACTTGCCGACGTGGTCGTTCTTCGCGCTTAGCCCGACGAAGACATTCGAGCAGAATTTCGGTCAGAACGCGACCAAGAAGCGCAAGCTGTTCAACGGCCGGATCGAATGCGCGCTCTATCAATTTTTTGGACCGCTTCCTCCAAGACAGAAGGAGTAGTCCACCCTTGTGCGGTGCGAGTCAAGTCGACGCGCCGCGCCAAACGTGTATAATTCCGCCAATGCCCTTGCCGTGCGGGCGCGGCACGCTTCGTTCGTACCTATGCGCCCGCCATGGCGCACGAGTACGAACGCTTCATTACAGCGTTCGCAACCGTGCGGCGCACGAGCACGAACGCTTCATTACAGCGTTCGCAACCGCACGGCGCACGAGTACGAACGCTTCATTAACAGCGTTCGCAACCGTGCGCATAGGTGCTGCATTTTGGAGCCCTCCGGCTCCTCGTAGGAAAGGAACGAAATCGATTCATGCGCATTACCTTGCAAACTAATATGAAACGGAGCGTGCGGACCTCGCTGGAAGGATTGGAGAGAATCAAAGTCATCGATATTGTCATCTTCTTCGTCGTCATGATGATGAAGCTCGTCCTATTCGACCGCTTCGTTCATGTCCCGAATATGGCCATGAGCTGGGATGACGTGCTGGTGGGCCTCGGCACGCTCGCGCTCGTCTCCTTCTGGTCGATGTGGCTGCCCCCCCGCGCGCGGACGGTCGCCCTGCTCATCCTGAATCTCATTCTTACGTTCGTCATTTATGCCGACCTTATTTATTTCCGCTATTTTCAAGATCTCATCTCCATCCCCGTGCTGCTGCAAGCCGGCCAGGTGGGAGAACTCGGCGACAGTATCTGGACGCTGATTGGCCCGGCCGATTTGTGGTTCATCGTCGAATGGCCGTTCATCATTGCATTCGGCGTCTATGCGCTCGCGCAGCGGCGTAAGGGAGGCTCGGCTCCGCAAGCTACGATAAGTGCCGCCGAGCGGATCAAGCGCCGCTGGTTCAAACTCGTCTTCCGCCTCTCGAGCAGTTTGATCATTTTCGCGGCCGGCCTGACGCTCGTCTTCGTCCCCATCAATATCGCCAAGCAGACGTGGGCGGTCGGACTGTTCGTTGGCAACTGGTGGAATCTCTCGTTATATAACGTGACAGGCGTGCTCGGCTTTCATGGCTATGACGCCTACCGTTACGCGCGGGACAACATTTTGCACGAGAATGCGTTGACTGATACGGAGATCGCGGAAGCGAAGCAGTTCTTCGAGGAACGGGGCGAGACGCGCAAGAAACTGGAGAGCGACCCGTTGTTTGGCGCCTATAAAGGCAGCAACGTCATCCTCATCCAGCTGGAGGCGTTCCAGAATTTCATGATCGGCCAGCGTATTGGCGGCCAAGAAGTAACGCCGAACATGAACAAGCTGATCGAGGAGAGCCTCTATTTCAACCGCTTCTATCACCAAACGTCCCAAGGCCGCACATCGGATGCCGACCTGGCTGCGAATGCCTCGCTCCAGCCGATGATTACCGGTTCCGTCTTTATCCGCTACGCCCAGCACGAGACCGACTCGCTCGCGTCGGCGCTGAAGAAGCAAGGTTATTCGCCGAACGTGTTCCATGCCTACGACGGCGGCTTCTGGAACCGCAACACGATGTACAGCAATATGGGCTATGACCATTTCTATAACCGCAAGGACTTCACGATCGACGAGCCGCTCGGCTGGTCGCTTGGGGACAACTCGTTCTTCCGGCAGTCGGTGGACATCATGAAGGAGACGAAGCAGCCGTTCTATTCGTTCCTCATCTCCCTCTCCAGTCACCACCCGTTCCCGCTGCCGAAGGATTACCAGACGCTCGATGTCGGCGAATTCAAAGGGACGATTTTCGGCGACTACCTCGAAGCCGCTCATTATGTGGATTCGTCGGTGGGACATATGATCGAACAGCTCAAGAAGGAAGGCTTATGGGACAAGTCGATCTTCCTGTTCTATGGCGACCACGACAACTCGATCCGCGACTGGAGTTATTTCGAGAAGTTCCTTGGCCGGCCGCTGAACGAGGTCGATCAGTACAATGTGCTGAAGCAAGTGCCGTTCATCGTTCATGTGCCGGACGGCAAGCTGACGGGCGTCCACGAGGAAGTAGGCGGCCAGCTCGATATTACGCCGACGATTCTGCATCTGCTCGGTATTTCGAGCGGGGACCTCTATCAACTCGGCACGCCGCTCGTCACCGAGCAGCCGCTTGCCGGCAAACGCGTCGTCATGCGCGAAGGCGCCTACACGGACGGCAGCGTCTGGTTCTTCCCGGCGACCGACGGTCTGCCCGAGCATAACCGTTGTCTGGATGCCGTCACCGGCGAAGCGAAGGATAACAGCGCCTGTCCGGCCGGTTCGGAGGCCCGCAAGGAGCTTGTCATGTCCGACCGGGTCGTCGTGTACGACCTCATCCGCGAGTTTCGCCGGAAGCCGTAATGCAGGTGAATCCGAATAGGCGGTGACTGCACCGCATTTGGACACAACGAAGAAACCTCCCCGGAGCCCGTAAGGCTCGCAGGGAGGTTTCTTCGTTTATTTCACGTAAGGACGCGCCTTCTCGATCGCTTCATCTTCGGTCGGCGCCGTAATGTACCGGCCGTTAATAAAGATGAACGCCCGCTTCGCGCAAGGTCCGCAATAGGACTTGCAGCCGACGAGAATTTCGGCGCTCGGGTCGAGCTTCTGGAGCTTAGGCAGCATCTTCTTCACGGAAATATGCTTGCATTTGTCGCAAATTCGTATATCGTTTGGCATGTTCCGTTTCTCCCCGCTCTAGTCGACGACCGACTGCTTAGTGGTCGCCGTGATTGCCTTTAGTCGGGTTCGTAACGGCAAAGCCTTCCTCTGGCGAGTAGAAATAGTCGACGCGCACGCCGTCCAGGAAGTCGTTGTCCTTCTCGAGCAGCACCTTGATGCCGCTGTCCGTCTCGACCAGCACGTCTTTATCCGATTGGTCGTCGATGCCAAGCCCGTAGTGAGCGTGGTCGCCGTGGGAATGCGTCACATAAACGCGAAGAAATTTGCCCTCGTGTTCGGGCTTGTCCAATTCGGCTTGCAGCACTTTAGCCGCGTTGCGCGAAATTTTGCATTTCATGAATTTTCATCTCCTTCATCGTACCATCTCTCCTATTGTAAAGAAACCGGACGCGCAGTTCAACCTTCAGCGCAAAATCCGGCTGTATTTTCGTTCCATCCAGCGGGTGTACAGCTCGGCGGCGATCATCGTTACCGCGATGTCATCAATAGGGAGCAGCGGCAGGGCATCCGGCATCACCCAGTAGATCAGCACCGGTACAAGGAATAACAGCTTGTCCAGCAGCTTCACCTCTTTGGCGGTGACGAGCCGGTAAATGCGGACAAACACATGCCGCCAGTGACGGAGCGAGAGCAGTTTGCGCATGGCTTGCGGCCTCCTTTCGCCGTCATTATAGCATAGGGAAGCATTCTCCGCATGCCAGCGCAAGGCACCCTGCCCCCTCCACTCGACCGGCACCTGCTACAGCCCGGCCAGATAACGAATCGCCCGCACGAGCATAGGCTGTAATTCGTCATACACGTCGTCGAAGCAATCCAAAGCAAGCGGATTGACACCGCTGCCCAGCTCGACCGTAAAGCCCGGCTTGCGATACTCGTATATAAACCAATCCTTGTAGCCGGCATCGCTGCCGGTCAGCTTGACGGGATTATACCCGCTCGCTTGCCCGAACGCTCTGGCCAGGCTCTCGCTCTCCGGCGGCTCATAGCCTCTATAATTCCAATAAATCTCCTGCCCCTGCGTATGCAGCGCGATCGCCAGATCGAATCGTTCAGCCGAGGTCAAATCAAACAGCGCTTTTGCTTCCGGCTCGCTAAGCGGTGCCGGCCCCGGATAATCCCGCCTTCCTGGCCCATCGGCCGCACGGCGTTTCACTTCCTCCTCCCAGAAGGCTGGGAACTGATCGTTCAGATCGACGCCTCGGGCATTCGCCTTCCAGCGGCGGAATCGGCGGGATCCATGGTTCCATTGGAGCAGCTCGTGATAGAAGGGATGATCCGCTTGCAAGCCCTCCTGAGCCAGCTTCACGCCGTCGGGGTTCACCAGCGGCACGGCCCATACCGTCACCTCGCTCAGCGCTTGACGCACGTCCATTCCCGCCAGCCGTCCGCCCCGAGCGCCTGCCGCAACCAATTCCTCGACGAAGCGCATGAGCAGCGGCGTCGTGATCCATTCATTGGCATGCATGGCAGCGTTAATATGCAGCTTGCGGGCGCCGTCGCCAATGCGGAGCGCATACAGCGGCAGGCCGAGGACGCTTGCGCCGAACGACTTCACGTGCACGAACGGGTAATGCTTCTCCAACATAGCAAGATCCCGCTCCAGCTCAGCCGGACCATATTCCGCGCGGGCGTCGATGATCGGTCCGCCCCCTGCCGATTCCGGCAGCGTGACCAGTTGCCCCGGGACCAGCTGCTTGGGATCCAGACGGGGATTCGCCGCCAGCAGCGCCTGGACCGTAAGCGAGAAACGCTCGGCCACGCCGAGCACCGTATCGCCCGGCTGCACGCAGTAGCAGGATGCGTTCTGCTCCGGGATAAACACAAGCAGCCCCGTCGCGATCGGATCCGCGGGAGACAATCTTGGATTCGCCGCCAACAGCGCGGCAGCATGGATATGGAATCTCCGGGCAATGCGAAGCAGCGTATCGCCCGGTTGCACGACGTAAGGCATCATGCTTATAACCTCCTCCTGGCCAAGCTGATCGGCCAAACACGTCACATGTCACATGCTATGCGAGGCAGGCGGCGCACATGCCAGCACCTAATCATGTATCCTATGCTCGTCCAAACTTGTTATCGCGAAATACATAGACAGCCCAATAGAAGCCTCGGGGCGTTCCGCGATACTTGCACGCGCACGACCGAGACTTCTAATGCGATCTACTTCTCATGACCCGCGACCTAAGTCAAGCCAATTCGCGGCACTTGCCAGACGACCGGGTTCAGCGCGATATGCTCGTCGAGCCATTGAAGCGCAATCTTTTGAAACAGCACGGCATCGCCGCTGCAGCAGAATTGATGAATCGGCTGTTCTTCGCCGCGAGCTAGTTTAGACTGGTCGTGCAAAATGGTGCTAATCTCGCGCGCCGTCTCGTCCGCAGAGCTAATAAGCGCCACCTTCTGACCGGTGACCTCCGAGATCGTCTCCGCCAGAAACGGGTAGTGGGTACATCCGAGAATTAACGTATCGAAATGGTACGGCCGAAGACTGGCCAACCCTTGCTCCACCGTCGCCTGCGTCTCGGGAGAACGGAAGTTGCCCTGCTCGACGAGCGGGACGAACGCCGGACAAGCCAAACTAACGACCCGGACATGAGGCGAAAGCTGCTTCAGCACCTGTTCATAAGCGCCGCTGCGGATCGTCCCTTCCGTGCCGATAACGCCGATCCAGCCATTCTGCGTTCTCCCCAAGGCCGCGCGGGCCCCGGGGTGGATAACCCCCACGACGGGCACGTTCACGCGCGAGCGTATATCTTCCAGCGCAACGGCGGTGGCCGTATTGCACGCGATGACGATCATTTTCGGCTGATATTGGATCAAATAGTCGACGATCTCGCGCGTAAAACGCATGACCTCCTCGGCTGGCCGAGGCCCATACGGCGCCCTGGCCGTGTCGCCGAAATAGATCACCTTCTCCCTAGGCAGCTGGCGCATCACTTCTTTGACCACGGTAAGCCCGCCTACACCGGAATCCAATATTGCGATCGGTTGTTGCACAAACACACCGCTTTCTTCAACGTTTTGTCTGTAGTAGCTCAATATCAGCTTCAATAGAATATGAACCGAAAGCGAAAAACGTACCTTCCTCCGGCGCAGATTGCGCGGACAAGGCTGATACAACAAAAAAGCCGGGCTCCGCTTGGAACCCGGCCTGCTCTTCTATTACGTCACCCCGGCCGACTCGACCGAGAATTCGAACAATGCGATCCGTTATTCCGCGGCAGGCAGGACGACCAGCTTCCACGCCGTTCCGATCGGCGGCAAGCTCTTCGTCAGCATTGGGCCATAGAAGCCGATAACCCGCGCCCCTTTAACCAGTTGATCGGCGGTCGCCTTCTCGCCGGTAGCTGTAACGAGCTGCGTGTCCGCATTCAGTGTCAATTTGACCTCTGGCTGTGATATATCGCTGAGCGCCTCGCCTTTGATCCAGACGGTAACCGCGCCGTCCGCAGCCCTCGATACGTCCTCGATCACTCCTGCCGTGCCAAGCATCATCTTAGGCGCAGCGGATGGTATCTTGACGATCAGCTCATACAACGAGGTTTGCGGCGGCAGGCTCAATGTTTGCGCCATGGAATGCACGGCCTTTACCTCGTAGCCCAGCTGCACATCCGTCCATTGCAGCACGGTTCCGTCCTCAGCTTTCACGACCGTATCTGGGCCGACGTTCAACACCAGCCCCTCGGTCCCCGTACCATTGATGCGCACGCTGCCTTCGCCATCTTTCACGTCGATGCCAGTCACGAACCCTTCTGTCGTTATGGTTTTCTTGTCAGCCAGCGTCACTTCCACGGTATCGGTCCCGCGAGTTACTTCTGCTTGGAGCACTTGCGCGGCGAACGAATCCGGCACGTACATTTTGCCGTTCGTAAGCTCCGGCGCGGCGCCGAGGGTAATGAGCATGCGTGCGAACGAATATTGGTCTACGCCTGTCTTCACGCTCGTCCATTGCGCGCCTTTCGCCAGTTCAACCGATTGCGACTTCCCATTCCACTTGACGCTATAGCCAAGCGCTGACGCCAAGTCGCGCAGCGGGATCATGACGTCCTTGCCGTTCTTATTCATATAGCTGGTTCCGCTTACGACCGATCCGTTCACGGCCAGCGAATATGCGCCATTGGCCGGCGCGTTAATTGTCGCATGAATCGGAACCGCTGTCTGGTAATCCTGTGCGGATGCCAAACCGCTTGCGCCCGTTGCCATCATTGCCGTCGTCAAGATCGCTAGTCCAAGTTTCTTCGTTGTGTGCATCATTATTCCTCCTGATGTGTTTGCTGGTGTCGTTGGTTCTTCCTTCTAGACGGGGCGCTATTCAAGAATGTTGCAAGATGCATCTATTTTTTTGCCCCGAGATTGTCGCGAGCATGATGCGTGGATGAGGATCTCCTATATAATAGATGTATCTGATCTTTACCTTCACGCGCAAGGAGCTGGCATCGACCATGGATCATTATCACTTCTCTGTAGGTGTCAATCCGCTGCAGCCGCGCGGCGACCTGTTCGTGTTGTTCAGCGGCCACGGCCAGCCCGTGCCCGGCCATGCGATCGGCCCTGCCGTGCATCATTACTATCTCGTGCATACCGTCATGTCCGGTCGCGGCCTCTTCCGCATGGACGGACGCGTCTACGAACTTGAAGCTGGCGATACGTTCGTCATTTTCCCGGATACGCTATTCTCCTATGCCGCCGACCGGGACGAGCCGTGGACATACCGATGGGTGGCGTACAAGGGAGACGGCGCAGCGGATATGATGGCGGCGCTCGGCATCGCGATCACGCGTCCCGTTCTTCGGGTCCCTTCCCTGCCGCGTGCGCTTCGGCTCTATCGGGCGATCCAACGAACGTTCGAACAGACGCCATCCGCCGATTTGGCCGATCTGGAAGCATCCGGCTTGCTGCGCTTGCTGTTCAAATTATTCGGCGACGCCAACCGGGAAAGGCTGCGCACGCCCGATCAAGGGCTGGGAAGCGATATCGAGCGCCAAATCAAGCGTGCGGTCCGCTGGCTCTCCCTCCAATACGCGGAATCGGTCTCCATCGACGATTTGTCGCGGACACTCGGCTACCACCGGACGCATTTCTCCAAAATGTTCAAGCAGACAACCGGACTGTCGCCTAAGCAGTTTCTACAGCAGGTTCGCATGGAACGCGCCAAGGAGCTGCTGGACGGACCGCATGAACTGCAAATCGATCAGATTGCCGCCGCAGTCGGTTACAGTGATCCGCTCTACTTCTCTAAATTATTCCACAAATTCGCCGGCTGTTCGCCGTCCGCCTATCGTCTTAGTCAACGCGGAGGAACAGAAGAGGACGATGACGCGGCCAGCCAAGCAGAGAAATGAGTGATGACCGAAAGCGGTTAAGCGCGCTGCAAGCCAAGCAAGCCATGTCATCGTCGACATGGCTCGCCCGGTCTCTTGTTATGACCCGTAACGCCAGCACGTTAGCTAATCGTCGTCCGTTCTGTCGCTTCTTCGTTCTCTTCTTGGCCGGCTGCGACTTCTTGATTCACTTCGAGCCGCTCGCTGCGTTCTTCACCGCGTTTCCAATTACGAACGGAATCGATGACGTTGCTCGTCGTCTCTTTCGCTTTATCCGCAATCGCTGCCCCGCCGCTTGCAACCTGCTTCGCGAGGCGTGTCGTCGATTCCCCGACTTGACCGGCAATGCGGACCGTTTGCTCGCCGACTTGCTGCGCGCCATCCGCGATATCTTTGCGGAGTTCGCGGCCCGACTTCGGCGCGAATAATAGCGCGGTTACCGAACCGACGACGCCCCCGGCTAACAGTCCATACAGAAATCCTTTATTTGCTTTGTTCTTGGCCATCTTGCATCTCTCCCTCATCGTTATAAAGTCGCCGCTTCCGGTTTGGGTTCCTTGGTATCGTGCCCAAGATCACCCGGGTAGCATGCAGAGGAACGCTCTTCGTTCCGTTTGGATTGCACGAATTGCCATGCCGCGTATCCTACTTCCGCCCAATCCAACGCTTCCTTGATTTGATGCTTATACTTGCCGCCGCCGCGTTCGACTTGCGAAGCGGCATGGGCGGTAAATACGCCCGTCAGGTTGCGTACGGCTGCAGCGGCTTGATCTGCCGAATCGCCGATGACTCGTGCGGCTTCGAACAATTTCGCCGCCCCGTCGATTTGCCGATGCACCGCGCGGATCGCCTCTGCCGCCGGATCGGCAACAGCGCCTGCCTTCACCGTGATCTCCGCCGCGCTTCGCTCGATCGCTTTGGCGGATTCGACCAACCTTCCAAGCTTGCGATCGGCCGACCTCAGCCACAGCAGCACGCCGGCAACCAGCACGACGAAGGCGATGGCGATGCTTGCCTGGAACCAAATATGGATCATCGTCCGTTCCTCCTTCTGCCCGGATAGGGCGAATGCCCATTTCGTAATGACAGTATAAGCAGCATGGGCTCGTCTTGACACAAACCCCGAATGAAAATGAGCACAAAAAAACCGGATCGCGGCTGCCCGCAATTCGGCTTCTAATCGGATTCCCGCGCGGATGATCGCGCGATCTTGTAGGTGCACTTCGTCCCGCCCTTCGCCAAACATTCAGTCCGTTCCACGTCTGCAAGCAGCAGCTCCCGAAAGAGCGCCAGCTCGCATTGACAGGCCTGCTCGTAGCGAGCCGCCACCCGTGCGATCGGACAATTGTATTCATGCAGGACAAGTTCGTCGCCATGGTTCTCCAGGCTGACCATATAACCGCCATCGTTCTGAATGTCGGAGAGCTCCTGTACGCGAGCCGCAAGGTCTTTGCCGCTCATGCGGCTGGCGTGACGCTCCAGTAATTTGCGTTTGCGCCCCTCGAACATCCGGTCGATCATGCTTGCTGCATTCGGATCGCCTTCTAATTCTTCCAGCAGATCGAGCGCAAGGGAGCTGTAGGTCTTCGGAAATACCTGCTCGGCTTCCTCCGTCAAACTATACTTAAGCGTCGGGCGGCCGACCGATTGCCGGACCACCGTCGGGCGAATAAGACCGTCCCGCTCTAGCGAGCTCAAGTGCCTGCGTACGCCCATCTCCGTGATGTTCAGCTCCCTGGCCAAATCGCCCGCGTTCATGGGCGCTCTCGTCTTCAGGAGCACTAATATTGTCTGCCGCGTTCCGCCCTCCTGACGAAACTGCGTCTTCGCTGGCAGCGCATCGCCGAATGGTTCCATGTCTCATCACCGCCTTTACGCCTATAAATCGACTGTTGATAGCGACATTGTATCCTATTTTGTCTTTGTCGTAAATCTCGGGACGCCTTCGCCCCCAAAAAAATAAGCGGCTATCCGCGAACCGGACAACCGCTTTGTGGAGTTGAACTACGACCCTAATTCCTGCAGCAAATACGCTTCCACGCTGCGTTTGAATTGTTCCAGCACGTCCGGAAGAGCCGTCGTGAGCGAGTGCAGCTCACCAGCTGGCCAGGCGAAATAGTCCTGCACGAGGGGCTTGCGAAGCTTGACCAACTCCATGACCACTTCCTTAATGGCCCCGGGGAATACGCCTTCCTCTGCGATAATATCGATAATATCCTCATAACTGCTCGCATCGCGCATAATGAAGCCATCAATAATGTAACTTCCAACGTCTGTTACGGCTTCAATTGCCAAATGTAGAGCGCGTTCCTGGGCCAGACCCTGAAGCAGTTCCCCTCTCCACTCGGCAGCCAGCGTACGCATCGCCCCCGCCACATCCGGAATGACGGCCAAACGAACGGATATTTGTTCCCGATTCACATAATACATAGCGATCAGCTCTCGAAATCGACGCTGACGGACGCTTCGCGCACCTGCGTGATATGTTCGATGACTTTCTGATGAACCGGATGTACTTGATACGCCCCGAGCGCTTCCATCGATTCGAACCTCGTGATCAGTCCGATATCGTAGGAACGCTCCGAATGCACGATATCTGTGCCCACTTCAATATGCTTCAGCACGTCGATCTTGCCCTCCATATCCTTCAGCACCTGCACGGTCTGCGCAATGGCTTCCGGGCTGCGGTCCTTCAGCTTGAACAATACAATGTGTGTAATCATGCGATGATCGCTCCTTATCCGTAAAAAATGATAGCTTGCGTGCCTTCCCCTATTACCTTGCCCTACATCCCGCTGGCCCGCCGACTGGCAACCGAATGAGTTGCGGCTTGGCGTCGCATAATAAGCCAAGCTGACGTAACAATCGGCAATCTTCTCGCAAAGGGGATGACTGTGTGCGTTACCGGGTTACCATTGTTGCCACGCTGATCGGCGTCGCCTTGTGCCTGTACAATTACACCGGTTATGATCCGCATAACATGGTATTCTTTATGTTTAGCATACCCGGCTGGTTCGCGGACATGTTCAAGGATATCCACGAAATCAACGTCTTCACGATGTACGCGCTGACCATTGTCAGCTGGGCGATCCTTGGATTCGTCTGCGATTGGATGATCGCGCGAGGAAGACGCCGCAAACGCTCGTACTAAAGATGGCGGCGTGAGGCCGTGTTCGACATCAAGACAGCGACACCCGCATCACGCCCGAGCGCTTGTATTCTAAAAAAAGGAGCCGATCAGGGCTCCTTTTCCGTGTTGGCTATAACTATTCGACGACGAGGACGGATTTCATGTCGGTGTGGCCGGTACCGCACATAACCGAGCAGTGAATTTCGAACTTGCCAGCCTGATCAACCGTGATCTCCTTCTCCATCGTGTCGCCTTGCAGATCTACGCCAAGGTCAGGAATGGCAAGACCGTGAATACCGCTTTTGTTGACCAGCTTCAAGATGACTTTATCGCCCTTCTTGACCTTGTACTCCTTCTGATCGAACGTAAAATCGGCATTGGCCTCGACTTTAACCATAACGGTACCTGGCGGCAAGGAAGCCGCTTCGTCTACCGGCTTCTCTGGCAGCTGGGTAGCCATGATGTAGATGGCGAGTGCGGATGCAGCTGCGAAGATGACGAACATAATCCACTTATACATTACTGCTTGCTCCCCTTTAGCTGGAATGTCTACTCTTTATATTACATAAGATCGTCCGATTTTCTCAACATTAAACTCCGGAATCTGCCAAAACTTTTTTTAGATTTTGACAAAACCTTGAACGTTGTGTGACATCGCGTAGGATTTCAACAGGCGCTCGGACTCGGCTCGAACGTAACTCCAGCCTAGCGTAAACGAGTGTTCGTAGCCTCGGCTTACGTACCTCGCAGTCATGCCGCTTGCCCCCTGCAGCTCCTCCAAGATGCGGATGCCGTGCTCGCGGAAATCCATGCGCAGCGCCGCCAGCTCCAGCAGCGTTCGATCTTGCAGTCCGCGCAGCATCGATTCGTATAAGCGCGGCAGCTTCGCGGGCGCGGCGCCGACGATCCGGATATCGTGATTCAGTATGCGCACGGTGACGCCCAGCAGCACGTATCGCTTCACCAGCTCCAGCTCTCTTCCGATCTGCGCGGCTGGTCCTTTGCCGGTCTCTCGCGTCATGGACACCCCTCCAAATAAGAACGTTTGTTCTTATTATATCGAATGTATGTTCGCTTTACAACCGGATTCGGGACGCTTCCGTCAATTACCGCAAACGAAATAAATAAGGGCTTGTTCTTCTTGAAAGAAGACAGCCCTTGACGGTTATTTTTTGTTCTTCAGCACTTCGATCATTTCGCGCAGCTTCGGCGGAAGCGGGATGCCGAGCACGCCGAAATTCTCGATAATCGAAATCAGCTCGTTCGCCAAATAGAAATAGATGGCCGCGTTCATCGTCACATACCCGGTGCCAAGCAAGATGTCGATCCGGTGCGCAAGCAAGATGACCAGCAACATGAGCCCTTTGCGGGTCAGTCCCCATGAACCGACCTTACTGTTCAAACCAGCTTTGCGCTTGACGGCCGCGGCGATCCCCGATATGATGTCGATCCCCATCGCAATGAGCAGCACTGTTAACGACTCTTGCCATATCCCGAACACGAACGCCCCTACAGCGCCGAGACCGGCCGCTATTGTACAGAATACCCATTGCATCCGCCAATCCTCCCCCTGCATGACATGCTACATCATATGCAGGAGAGGGCATCCAGGTTGTCCACGGCTGTACCCGCTCTTCAGAGCGCGTTCTATTCGGGCGGTTTCGGCGAGGAGGAGCGGCTGCCATGCAGAAGAGCACGCTATAGGCCGCTAAAGTTATTCGGCCCGGAACCGATATACCTTACTGCCGAAATCGCCGTGCGGATAGACGATCCGAATTCCCGCGTACATCAGCTCGTCGCCGCCGGAAACAAGACCGCTTCCCAGCTCCTTGTAGGCCAAATCCGGATCGAGCCCCTTCAGCTTCAGCCGGCTAAGCGGCGCATTTGGCTGCGCCAGCACGGTCACGTGCACGACGAGCGCTTCTTTCCGGTCTTCGGAGACGAACATCCACGCCGTCTCGTTCCCTTCGAACGGGCTAAGCAGACGGTAGAAATCGCCGAACAGCGTGAGCTCCCGTACATCTTTGACAAGCGCAACCTGGCGCTTCACTTCTTCTTTCTCCGCCTCGGTGAACGCCGTTAAATCCAGTTCGTAGCCGAAATTGCCCGACATCGCCACGTCGCCTCGCGTCGTAAGCGACGTGAGGCGACCGACCTGATGATTCGGAACCGCGGACACGTGCGCGCCCATCGAGCTGATCGGGTAGACGATGCTCGTGCCGTATTGGATGGATAGCCGGCTGATCGCGTCCGAATTGTCGCTCGTCCAGGTCTGCGGCATGTAGTAGAGCATGCCCGGATCGAATCGGCCGCCTCCGCCGGAGCAGCTCTCGAACAGAATGTCCGGGTGTGCCGACGTAATCCGTTCCAGTACGTCATAGAGCCCCAGCATATAGCGGTGCGCCGTCTCGCGCTGACGTTCCGGCGGAAGCAGCGCCGAACCGATCTCCGTCATGTTCCGGTTCATATCCCATTTGACATATCGGATCGGCGCGCTGCCAAGAATCGCGCCAAGCGCATCCACGAGATAATCCTGCACGTCCTTGCGCGACATGTCTAATATGAGCTGGGTACGGCCGGTCGACCGTCTGAGCCCTTCGACATGCAGACACCAGTCCGGATGCGCGCGGTATAAGTCGCTATCCGGCGAAATCATCTCCGGCTCGAACCAGAGGCCGAACGACAACCCCTGCCGGTTAACGCGTTCCACGAGATCCGGCAGCCCGTTCGGCAGCTTCTTGCGGTCGACGATCCAGTCGCCGAGCGAGGTCGTGTCGTCGTCGCGATGGCCGAACCAGCCGTCGTCGAGCACGAACAGCTCGATGCCGAGCTCGCCCCCGGCTTTGGCGATCGCTTCGATTTTGTCCGCGTTGAAGTTGAAATAGGTTGCTTCCCAGTTATTCACGAGAATCGGTCTGACCCGGTCGCGATGAACGCCGCGGCACAGACGGGTACGGTATAGCTTATGGTACTTGCGGGACATCGCGCCTAATCCTTCGCCCGAATACACCATGACCGCCTCAGGCGTCTGGAACGATTCGCCAGGCGCGAGCAGCCAAGAGAAGTCGAACGGATTGATGCCGATAAAGGCGCGCGAGACCGCGTAGGAGTCTACCTCGACCCCGGCGGCGAAGCTGCCGCTATAGACAAGATTGAAGCCGTAAACGTCGCCATGATCCTCGTCTGCACCTTGCGCAAGCAGCGCGAAGAACGGGTTCTGGGCATGGCTGCTTGAGCCGCGGCGGCTCTCCACGGACTGCATGCCCGGCGCAAGCGCCCGCTTGCGAATATGCCGCTCCCGGCTCCAATTGCCGGACAGCTGCAGAAACTCGTAACGGTCGTGCGGCAGGTCGACGCTCGCGCTTAATGCGCGGTTCAGCCGGATCGGCTCCTTGCCGGCGTTGGTAAGCCGTGCGGAACGGATCAAGACATCGAATCCTTCCATTACCGTATAAGTCAACTCGACCGTAAGACCCGACTGATCGTCCGCAAGTTCGAGAATAAGCGTCGACGCCTCGTCGTTCGATTCGGCGTATACGGCAGGCAGTCCTTCCAGGGCAGGCTTGCCTTCCACGATCCGGTAAGACCGATAGGTAAGTTCGGCCGCGCTGCTGCCGCTCGCAAGTCCGACCTCGTACGCCGGCGTTCGGAAATCCGTCGTGCCATAGCCGGGATATTCCAGCATGACCGTATTGAGCGAGAACGATTTGTCCGCTTCCACCGGATTCGGATCGAAGGACACCCGGCCGTTGCGCTCATGAAGCAGGGCCGGATCTGCCTTGCGGAGCTTGCGGCCCCAGTACAGGTGTACAGGGTACCCATGTATAATTTGAAACGCGTAACTCGTTGAGGCCGTCTGCAAATGAAAGACCTGCTGCTCGTTATTTACCAGGATCGGCATCCTGTCATTCCTCCTCGTTGTGCGCTGGCGCTGATTCGTTCGGAATCAGGTTATGATACCAGTATAGAGCCGCCCGCCGGCCGGTGAGTATGGACGCATTTAGCCGGGACATGGAGAAATGTAGGATTATCCGCAATCAACTTAAACCGAACACGCCCGAACCGCGAAGACGAAACGAGACGTCCACGATCAAATCGTCTTCGCCCGGCAGCCATCCGTCCCGCTCGTGCGTCAGCTTGCGCCAAAGCCCGACATGGCGACGGTACAGCGCCTCCTCCAGATTGTACAGATCCTCTCCCTTCGCAAGCCCTTTCCGGTACGTATCGAGCACCTCTTCTTTAATGACCTGCTTCATCCGCGCGACGATCTGCTTCTGCGACATGTGTCCGCCGATCTCGGCCACTTCGCCGACCACGCTCAGCTTGATCGTGAAGACGGGCTCCTTCTTGGAGACGTCGACGCGGACCTTCTGCTTGACGTCGTTCACCGCGATCGTCGCTTTGTTCGCGCCGTCGCCGGCGATCGGCATCAAATACCGCGTGAAATTCGGATTGACCCATTTGACGCCGTTCATCTCGGCTAGCGGGAACAACGTCGCGCTGCCCTTGCGCTTGATCGCGAACATGCCTTGGATCACCTGCATTTTCACCGGCTGCGTCTGTTCCTGCCACATGCGGGTGCTGACGCCGACCACGGGCAGCAGCACGGTAGCGGCCCCTTCGTTATAACGGGCGACGAAATGCTGCATGCTGAGCGGATCGATCAGGTTCGCCCGCCTCATCTGATCCCGGGGGCTGTAGATCAGGCTCGTCGTCTGCGGCATGGCGAAGAACGTGCTCGTCGTCAAGATATCCTCGATCGGGCCCGTCGTCCCGAACACCCAAGAGGTGTAGCGGGATACCCGGACCCGGTTCAGCGCGTCGAGAATTTCATCCAGCTTCTCCACCGCGTTGTCCCGGATAATGACCGTCTTCAGCTGCTCGGTGTTCATCTCCGTCTGCGCCGTGCGGAGCAGCTCGCTGTACGCGCCGTAGAACGTTGGGCCGACGCCCCGGCCGATCCATACCTTCGCGGCTCTGTTCTCGCCGCCCTCGCTCTTGGCGATGGACGCGAAATCGACCAGCTGGGTATAGACGATGAACTTCCCTTCCTTATATTCGACGCCGACTGCGGTCGCGTAATCCACCGTCTCCAGATTGGTCGAATCCCAGCAGCCCGTTATTACTAGGCAAATCAAGAGTGCGCCAATGACCCGCATCCCTTTGTACGCTCGCCTGTCACCGTTCATGGTTATTCACCCGCTTCGCCCGGTATTTCCATGGCAGCTGGATCAGGATGGTCAGAAGCTCCCTTGCGCTCTTGACCTCCCCGAAGCTGATATATGGCATGCCGAACGATTGCAGCGAGCTCATGTACAGCAGCACCGTGAACAGCCCGATGAAAAACCCGAACAGACCGAGCACCGAGGAGATGAACATGATAAAAAGCCGCATCAGGAGCACGCTGCCGTTCAGCGACTGATTCACGAGCGTGAACGTCGCCACCGCCGTCACGGCCGAAACGACAAGCATCGTCGGCGACGTCAAGCCTGCTCGGATCGCCGCGTCCCCGACGATGAGGCCACCGACGACGCTGACCGTCTGCCCGACAGGTCGGGGCAAACGCACGCCGGCCTCCCGGAACAGCTCGAACATGAGCATCATGAGGAACAGCTCGAGCTGCGAGCTGAGCGGCAGCCCGTTGCGCGAGATCGTGACGGTCGCCAGCAGCGGAAGCGGCACCTGATCCGTATTGAACGCAAGCAGCGAAATCCAAAATCCCGGCAACGTAATGGCCAGCGATAACCCGATCAATCGGAGCACCCGCTCCAATGCCACGAAATAGAAGGGCATGTGCGCATCTTCCGGCGATTTGAAGAGATGCGCCAGATTAGCCGGCGCGATGAGACCGGCGGGCGATCCGTCGACAAGGATGGCGAATCGGCCGTTCATGAGCGACTGGACGACGAAATCGGGGCGTCCTACATAGTTGATGAGCGGAAAAAGCGAAAACGAACGGTCGGATAGAATTTCTTCCAGTTCGGCGGCGCCGTGAAGGGCCTGGATGTTCAGTCCCTTGATTCTTCGTCTGGCCTCGTCGACGACGCCGGGCGGCGTGATTCCTTTCATGTAAAGCAAGCGCACCGGCGTTTGGGAAGCTTCGCCGACGCGGAAATTCTCGATTTGCAGCCGCGGGGTCCGCAGCCGTTTGCGTATGAGGGCGGTATTGACGTCGATCGACTCGACGAACCCGTCGCGAGGACCTTTGAGCGACAGCTCCATCGTCGACTCTTCCGGCGTCCGGCCGGGCTGGCTGGCAATGTTATAAGCAAAGAAGCGTCCGCTCCTATTGCGCCAGATCACCAGCTGGCCGTCGAACACGAACTTCATCACCTCTTCGCCTTCCTCGCCCGGCGTGAATTCCATCACGAATGGGGAGGATTGCGACTCGGGCGCCCAGCCGCCTTGCTGGGTCAACACGTCCTGCAGCAGCTCGCGGCTGATCATTCCTTCGCAGTAGACGAGCGTCGCCGGCCCGAGCGGGTCTGCCGAATCCTCCAGCTCCGTCATCAGCACGTCCCCGCACCCGCGCACTTTCTCCCGTATCCATTCAGCCGTTATAGGCATGGCGCTCGCTTCCGGCATCGTTCCCCTCCTCCCTCAGTTTATTGAACGACAGCAGCCAAAGCACAGTCGTGATCGCGATCGTCAGACATACGTTCGCAACGAAGATCATCCGGGTCAACTCTCTATAGTCGAACATGAAATGCGACAACACTTTAGCTGCCACAATAAATAGCGCGCAGATGACCGCCAAGGCCGCCCCCCGGAACGCCGGCCTGCGCAAGGGCAGCAGTTCAAGCACGACGAAGAGCGACATCGACATCCGCACGAACGAGCCAGCCACCCACTGGAATATCGCAAAGAAATCCAAATGCTCGATGTACCGCCCGATCGTCACGAGGCGCCACTGGGCGAAAGCCGGGTAACGCAGCTTCGCCGCCTCCACAGGGCCAAACTCGGTTACGGCGCCGATAGCCGGACCTACCGTGAGCAGCGTCAGAAATCCGAGGAGCCCAAGCAGATGAACGCGATCAAACGAACGCGTCAAATGATGCTTGACCACGAGCAGAATATAAAGCTCCGATATGCTCCCGAGCGCCAGCAAGCTGCCGCGCAGCACGCCGCCAGTCCCATGCTCCAATATAGGCAGCAAATAGCTGTAGTTCTTGTCCGGCATATTGGCCGTCATGACGAAATCGCCGAGAAACACGACGGTGGGCAGCAGCATCGTCGACATGATGGCGATCGTCCGGATGCCGCTCCATACGCCGAACCCGATTAAGGTGACCAAGCAGATCAAAATCACGAGCGGCGGCGTCGCGGGCAAATAAGTCGTCGTCGTCCACGCCGCGGTCTCCGCGTACGCTTGAAAACTGGTCATCGTTAATTGCAGTCCCATCGGCGCCAGCAGAAGGAAGGCCACAGGCTTCGGCAGCCGGCGAAACAGTTGGCGCGCGAGCGGTTCTCTGCCCGTTCGCCGAAGCGTCCCGTGAAGGACGAAATAGATCCAAGGCAGCGACGCAAGCATCGCAACCGGGGCACAGAGCCACGCGTCTCGTCCGGCATCCTGCAAGATCAGCGGCAGCAAAATGACATGGTTGGCTAGTCCGACGGACAGGATCAGCATAAACAACAAGGGCCATACCCCGAAGGTTTGCACATTCATCTCGCCCTTCAACTCCCGGAAGCTTTTCCCAAAATGATGCCCAGCGGACCGAATTATCATGCATCTTCTTCCATGCATAAAACATGGGTTTTCATGGAACGATGAAAATTAGACAATAACCGGAAAGGCAGGATTCCGATGCCAACGAAGGTCGCCACCACCATCGAAGCGAATGCCCGCATTCTCCAGCACACGTTCGCCTCCTGCGGCGATCTGCGGATTCTGCCGTGGCAGTTCGGCCCGAATATGAAAAGCCGGGCGTTCTCGGTCTACTTCGATACGATCGTGCAAGAGCGAGGCGCGAACTACTTCCGGCAGACGCTGCAAAATATTTTGGATCAAACGCTCGGCGCCGGAGAGATGGTCACCCCGGGCATGATCGCCCATTATTACGACCGGAATGTCGCTTCCGAACAGCCGGCTTTCCTTGTCGAGGATTTGGAACACGCCGTCAGCCTCGTGCTCGCCGGCTACCTCATCATCTTCATCGACGGCTGGGAGAAAGCCATCGCTTATATGGCCGCCGACGTGCCAAGCCGCGAAGTGAATGAATCCGTTACGGAGCCCGTCGTGCAAGGTCCTCGCGAGTCGACCGTCGACAAGATGAAGACCAATATCGGGATGATTCGCGCTCGCATCCAAAGCCCCAAGCTGAAAACCTGCTACTTGCGCGGAGGCGGCGCTTCCCGCACGATGGTCGCCTACACGTATCTCGACGGGGCCGTCGATCCGGCCGTGCTGAAGGTGTTCACCGAGCGCATGGAGCAGCTCAAGGATGGCGACGTGCTGGAAACCGCTTATGTCGAAAGCGTCATCGAAGACAGCACCTGGTCGCCTTTCCCGCAGTTCCGGTATACGGAACGTACGGATGTCGCGGCGGCCGCACTGCTCGGCGGCAAAATCGTCGTCCTCGTCGAAGGGACGGGCAGTCTCCTCCTCTGTCCCGGCTTGTTCTTCGAGCTCCTTCAGTCGAGCGAGGATTACTACCAGCGCACGCTGGTCGCCAATGCGATTCGTTGGATGCGGCTGACCGCATTCCTCATGGCGCTGCTGCTGCCGAGCCTGTACATCGCGCTCTCCACCTTCCATACGGAGCTAATTCCGACCGTCCTGCTGCTGGCCGTACTCGATTCCAGGGAGGGCATCCCGTTCCCGGCGTTCGTGGAGGCGTTCATCATGGTGTTCTTCTTCGAGCTGCTGCGCGAGGCCGGCATCCGCCTGCCAAGGCCAGTCGGCTCCGCCGTCAGCATCGTCGGGGCGCTGGTCGTGGGCGAGGCCGCCATCAATGCGGGCATCGCCTCGCCGTTCATGGTCGTCGTCATCGCCTTGACCGGAATCGCGTCCTTCTCGCTGCCGCAATATAATTTCGCCATCGCCCTGCGGCTGCTTCAAATCCCGCTGATGGCGTTCGCCACGCTACTCGGCGGGTTTGGCCTCATCATCGGCTATTTGCTCATTTGGAACCATCTTGCTCGTCTGCAATCGCTCGGCGTTCCTTATTTGCGTCCGCTCGCGCCTTGGAACGCCGGCCAAATGGCGGACACCGTCTTTCGCAGACCGCTCGTATCCCGATTCAAGCCGCTAGCGGACCGAAAACCCGCGGCGAAACGATCTTGACCGTTTGTCCCGACAAGGATGTGAACCTCATGATTCCACGCGCAGGACGAATCATCGGCCGTTGCCCGTTTCATATGCTTCGTTCCTTATTGATCCGGGCGCTGCTCTTCACGATGCTGCTTGCAGTGGCCGGCTGCGCCGACCAGGCCGAGCTGACCGAGCGGGCCTTCGTGATGGGTATGGCGTTCGACCAGAACGAAGACGGCAAGCTGCTGCTCACGCTCCAGATGTACAAGCCTTCGCAATCGGTGGCGGCCCAAGGCAAATCGGGCCAGTCCTATGTTAACGTGCGGACAAGCGGCAGCACCGTGATGGAAGCCATACGGGATCTGACGGTCCATCTCGGACGCAAAGCGCAGTTCAGCCATCTGCGAGCGATCCTGATCAGCGAGAAGTTGGCCCGAAGCGGCATGATGTCCGAGCTGCTTGATATTTTCTACCGGGATAACGAGCCGAGATTAACCTGCAGCGTCATCATCACGCGCGGCAAAGCCGGCCCCTATCTGGATATCGCGCCATTAATCGAGAGTACAGTCAGCCAGCAGTATTATTTGAACGAACGCGTGGCCGCGAAATATAGCGGCAAATCCGTGCACGCGAGCCTGCTTAAGCTGGCGCTCCAGCTGCGCAGCGCCTCGGCAAGCGCCATGGTCCCCTATTTGACGCAGCGTACGGAGAGCGGGGCGACCAAACCGAGCATGGCTGGCATCGCCATACTCCGGGACGGACGCATGACCGATAAGCTGACGGGCACGGAGACGGAAGGACTGCTGATGCTGAGCGACAACTACCAAGGCGGTGTCGTCGAGATCCCTTGCGATTCGGCTGGGGAAAGCGGCGAGGGCAAAGGAGTGGAATCGATCGAGCTGCTGCAATTCCAAGCCAAGAAGAAAGTGCGGGTGAAGGGCAACACGGTGGATGTCTCCTACCGCTTGCATGCCGACGCCGCGGCGCTCGGCTTAACCTGCAGCCATATTATTACGTCCGCACACGAGCAGGAGCTGGGCAAGCGAGTCGCGGAGCAAATCAAAGCGTACGCGACGAGCGCCCTCCTTCACCTGCAGCATTCGCAATCGGACGCGCTCGGCATCGGCAACGTGATCTATCAGCGCCATCCCGTATTATGGCAGACATGGAAGAAGGATTGGCCCGAGCGCTTCGCCAAGCTGAACGTTACCTTCGAGGTCGACGTCCTGTTCGCCTCGCATGGCACGTCTGGCGGCAAGCCGTTCTTGAATCATCCGGATAACTAGGGAGTGATGCGCTATCCTGATCGTCATCGTCTTGACATGTCTTGCCGTCATGGTACTGCTCGATCTGCGCGACGGACGGCGGGAAGGCCCAAGGCCGACGCGCATCAAAGCCGTCTACGGCGTACTGCTTGCCATCACGCTATATCATGCCGCGCTGACGTTCCGATGGCTCCATTTGCCCGGCTTCTACGATCTGGCGGATATGCTGTTCGGCCGAATCGGGCTATCCATCATTCGAGCTTTAGGCTGGAGGGGGTAAGACGGGTGCCTGTCTATATCACATCGAATCAAGCGGTGGGGCTGCTGTTTATTTTTCTGACCAGCTCGGCCATCGTCAATTTGCCGGCCCCGCTCATCAGCTTCGCCGGCGGAGGTGCCTGGATTGCGCTCATCGCGGGCGCCTTGGCGGGCATGCCGATGCTCTTCCTCCTCCTGTGGCTGAACCGCCGCTATCCGGGGAAGAGTCTGATCCAAGCCGGTCAGCAGACGATCGGCCTGCCCGTGACGATGGCGCTTGGCGCAGCCTATTTGTATTACCAGCTCCATATCGGGGCAGCCGTTATTCTCGATGTCGCCATGTTCATGCGCAGCTCGATGATGCGTAACACGGAATCCTACTGGTTTATCTTCCCGCTGTTCGCCGTGGCGGCCATAACGGTGCGGACCGGCATTGACAAGTTCGCGGGGCTGTTCCCGCTGCTGATGGGCAGCGTCGTCGCATTCACCGTCATCGTCGCGCTGTTCTCGATCTCCAATTTCGAGTTCGCCCATTTGCTGCCGATCATGCCCCGCGGCATTGGCCCGATTATGCACGGCTCTCTGTTCTCGTTCGGGTTGCCCTACGCGGAAATGTCGCTGTTCGGCATGCTGCTGCCGTTCATCGGCAATCCCGACAAGAAGCTTGGGCGTAAAATGAGCGGCGCGATTGTGGGCAGCGTCATCTGTCTGATGCTCTCCACCATCGTGGCGCTGCTCGTGTTCGGGCCGGTGGCCGGCGACCGCAAATATTCGCTGTACGAGGTGGCCCGTACGGTGGAGGTCACGGACGTCTTCCAGCGCATTGAAGCGCTAATGGCGTATTGCGTGGTCACCGCCGCGTTCATGAAAGCGACGATCGTCCTGTTCGTCGCGCATCAGACGTGCATCCACCTGCTCGGGCGCAAAGAAGACAAGATGCTTGTGTATCCGCTGGCTGCGCTGATGGCCGTGTTGTCGAACAGCGCGCTGCACGAAGGCGAAGCGCATTGGACATACTTGCTAACCACGACGCATATGGTGTGGGGCATCGTCTGCGGCGTCGGCCCGGTCCTGTTGATCGCGACCGTCGCAGCCTTGCGTAAACCAAGGTGAAACGGCCGGCGCCGTCTTTGTTGGCGACGCGCGTTTCATTCCGGAGAAATACAAGATGATTTATAAGAGTGGAACTTATAAAGGCTTGTATTTGCAAAAAAGCCTCCGGCTCCCAAGAGGAGCCGAAGGCACAAACATCGCCGACACCATAACCAAGCGGTAAATTACCGCTCCATATGATCGTCCGGCTGGGCGGCTTTGACCGACAAACCCCCGTCAACCATGAGCAAATGGCCATTGATCTGCATCGCTTCCTCCGAGGCGAGGAAGACGACGGCGTCGCCGATTTGCCGCGCGGTGCCAAGCCTCTTCATCGGGTTGGCCTCGACTTCCTTGCGCCGAAGCTCGGGATCGGCAAGGAAGTCGGTGCACATGTCGGTATCGACCGTGCTCGGACCGACCGCATTGATGTTGATGCCGTACTTGCCCAGCTCGATCGCCATGCCTTTGGTCAGCATATGCGCAGCCGCCTTCGACGACTGGTAGTGCGGGATGACCGGGCTCGTGACGACCAGGCTCGCCGTGGAGAGCACGTTGACGATCTTGCCCGCGCGGCGTTCGATCATCGACGCCGCCGCACGCTGCGCACACATGAAGATCGACTTCACGTTCGTGTTGTAGGTGCGGTCCCATGTCTCCTCCGTTACTTTCATGAACGGCTCGAATGGCGCGATCCCGGCGTTGTTCACCAGAATTTCCACGGGCCCGAACCGTTGCTCCACCTCGCCGAACATCCGCTCCACCTGTTCCTTGCTGCCCACGTCTGCCTGCACGACGAGCGCATTCACGCCGAGCGCGCGCGCCTGCTCTGCGACCGCCTCGGCCTTCGAGCGGCTCGAGTCCGACGTGAAGTTAATGGCTACGTTCGCCCCTTCTTCCGCCAACCGGATGACGATCGCTTCGCCAATGCCCCGGCTGCCGCCTGTGACCAGCGCGATTTTACCTTGTAATCTCCCCATAATTCCGTTCCCCTTCCTCATGACCTTGCAGCATCCGGCTACAGGCTCGGTCCGATTCGATTGATGCTGAATTCTTGATGGCCGAGTATCTCGGCCTTCGTCAATTTGCCCGACGCAACCTCGGCAATCTCCTGCCAAATCCGCTCGCCGGCGGCGCCTACCCCTGCCGTCCCATCCAAAATATCGCTGACGTCCACGTCCATATTATCCGTCATGCGTTGATACATCGCCTTGTTGCCGGTAATCTTGATGACCGGCACGACCGCCGCGCCCGTCGGCGTCCCTCTTCCCGTCGTGAAGCAGACGAGATGAACGCCGCTCGCCGCCATGCCGGAAACGCACTCGATATCGTTGCCTGGCGAGTCCATGAAATACAGTCCCGTGCCAGGAATGGGTTCCGCGTATTCGAAGGCGCCCATCATCGGCGACGTCCCGCACTTGCTGATACAGCCGAGCGACTTCTCTTCGATCGTCGTAAGACCGCCCGCGATGTTGCCGGGACTTGGGTTGCCGCCGCGCATATCCGCTCCCATCCGTTCGACCTCGCGCTCGAAGCGCGCGACGAACGCATACAGCTGCTCCGCGACTTCGGGCGTCGCGCACCGCGCGGCAAGCACGTGCTCCGCCCCGATAATCTCCGTCGTCTCGCTGATGATGACCGTGCCGCCTTGGGCGATCAACAGGTCGGATGCCGCCCCGAGCGCCGGATTGGAGGCCATGCCGCTCGTCGCGTCGGAACCGCCGCACTTTACGCCGATGCGCAGCTTCGAGGCCGGAATCGGCTCCGGCTTCAGCAGATCCAGCTCCGCGCGCATCGCTCTAGCCAGCTCCGCCCCGCGCTGGATCGCTTTGATCGAACCGCCGGTCTCCTGGATATCGATGACCTCGGCCCGTTTGCCTGTGCGGCGAATGTCATCCGCCAACGCATAGGGATCCACGACCTCGCAGCCCAAGCTTACGATTAGCACCGCGCCGACGTTCGGATTCCGCCCGGTGCCAGACAGCGTCGCGAATGTACGGTCCTTGTCCGCGCCGATCTGGCTGCAGCCGTGCTGATGCGGGATCGCGACGGTGTCGGGAACAAGCTGGGTAATGCGCGTACAGACCTGATTGGCACAGATAACCGTCGGAATGATGAGCAGATGATTGCGGATGCCATAGTCGCCGTCCGGGCGCAAATAGCCAAGCAGTTCAGTTTGCATGCGTATTCGTCTCCTTTGTGCTTCCCGCTTGATCGCCGCGGCCGCGGATGCCTTCCACGTTATGGACGTGGACATGCTCCCCCGGTTTGATCGGTTCTGTCGTCTGGCCGATGATTTCTCCGTATTTGCGCACCGGCTGACCGGATGCGATATCGCGGATCGCAATCTTGTGGCCGAACGGAATCGCGGCAAGCGTCGTCACGCTGCCGAGCGTCTCTCCGCTTCGATACTGCACGTTCTCGCCTGCAGCCAAATCCCGCAGCGCCGTCGCGACGTCGTCCTTCGGATCAACGACTAGCGCGTCAGCGCCCGGTTGAATCGCATGTGCCATGCGGCACCTTCCTCTCTGCCCGTGTGAAAGTAAGAAAGCGTTATAATTTGAGTTATCGATAACTCTAAACTAACAGCGCCATCAATTGCTGTCAAGCACCATTTCCGTTATAGTGAGAACCATGAAGAATCGATTAGGGAACAGGAGTTTGGGCTTCATATGGTGACGATTTACGATATTGCGAAGCGGGCTGGCTGCTCGGCTATGACCGTCTCGCGCGTTATCAATAACACGGGGCGAATCAGCGACGAGACCCGCCAGCGCGTGCTCGATATTATGAAGGAAATGAATTATGTGCCTAATGCGATGGCCCGCAGCCTCGTCAAGCAGGAGTCTCGCATTCTGTCGCTGCTCATCACGGATATTACGAACCCGTTCTATACGTCGCTTGCCCGGGGCGCGGAGGATGCCGCCCGCGAGCTTGGCTACCGGCTGCTCCTCGCCAACAGCGACGAAGATTTGGCCAAGGAGAAGGACTATATCGACACCGTCTTGTCCGCGCGCGTCGACGGCGTGCTGTTCGCGCCAGCTGGCGACGAGTCGCTGCCGAACTTGAAGCGGCTTCGGAAGCAGAACCTTCCCTTCGTGCTGATCGACCGGGAGGTACCCGGCATCGAATGCGATATGGTACTCGGCGATAGCAAGGAAGGCGCCAAGCGGCTGACCTCGCATCTGATCGAGCAAGGCCATGCGCGGATCGCGCTGCTCGGCGGATCGCGCGGCGTCTCGACGGCGAGAGCGCGGCAAGCGGGCTACGAGGAGACGCTGCAGCTAAGCGGGCTGCCGTATCGCGAAGAATATGTAGCCGAAGGCCATTACCGCATTGGAGAGATCGCGCGGCATGTCCAGCGTCTGATGGCGCTGCCGGAACCGCCAACCGCGCTATTCGCGGCCAATAACTTCCTGGCGCTCGGCGCAATCCGCGCGCTGCGGGATCAAGGCCTTCGCGTTCCCGAGGACGTCGCGGTCGTCTGCTTCGACGAGCTGGAAGCCGGCTTCGTCCTTGATCCTTTCATGACCGTCGCCGCCCAGCCAGCCTACGACTTCGGCGTCCTCGGCATCCGGCTGCTCGTCGACCGGATCCAAGGCAAGGCCGCTGAAGAATGGCGTCGCGTCGTGCTGCCGCCGGCGATTTACGCGCGGCGCTCGAGCGGGGCAGGATGACCAAAAAAGCCCCGCGGACTACTCGTTAACCGAGCAGTCCGCGGGGCTTTCATGCTTTTATTTCCACTTACAGCATCTTCATGATCGCCTGCGGGATGTGTTCCAACGAGCTCTGCTTCTCGACCGCACCCAGCTCGAAGGCAACCCTTGGCATGCCGTATACGACTGAAGTTTGTTCATTCTGGCCGACCGTGCGCGCGCCCTTCCGGCGCATCGCGAGCAGCCCTTTCGCGCCGTCATACCCCATGCCCGTCAGAATGACCCCGACGCTCTCGGGCGCGCATACTTTGGCCACCGAATCGAACAGCACGTCCACCGAAGGGCAATGCCCGTTCACCTTCTCGCCCTCAAAGCATTCGACACGATACCCGCTGCCTGATTTCTTCACGCGCATATGCCGGTCTCCCGGCGCAACCAGCACGCGGCCGGAGACGATCTCGTCGCCGCTCTGGGCTTCCTTCACCTCGAAGCCGGTCGTCTGATTGAGCCGATCCGCGAACATCCGGGAGAATCCGGCGGGGATGTGCTGAACAATGACGATCCCCGGTATGCGAGCAGGCAGGTTCTTCAGCACGCTGAATATCGCCTCCGTCCCGCCCGTGGATGCGCCGATCGCGATGACTTTCCGTTCCGTCGGGTTCCCGGCCGCAAGCGCCGTCTCGTGCGGCAGCGGCGATGTCTGGCGCCCCGCGCCGCCTGGCGCCACCTTCGCTTGCGCAGCCGCTTTGATCGTGACGGCCAGCGTCCGCAAGAAGCTCTCTACGCTTTTGGGAGAATTCGGATCCGGCTTCCGCACGAAATCCACCGCCCCCACCATCATCGCTTCGCCGACCGCGGCGTTCGCGCCGCTGACGACGACGACCGGAAGCGGCACTTGAGGCAGCAGCCTCCGCAGAAATTCGATGCCGTTCATCTTCGGCATCTCGACGTCGCAGGTCATGACATCAGGCTGCAGCGCCACTAATTTGTCCCTCGCATCGAACGGGTCGCCGGCCGTCCCGACGATTTCGATGGTCTCGTCAGCGGCCAATGCGCGCGACATCACTTCACGGAAAACGAGAGAATCGTCGACCACCAACACTCTAATTTTGCGCGTCACGGACGATTCGCGCTCCTTTCTCCACCTTACTGCTTGTTTTCGGATTCCGATCGATCATAGTTTCCGGTACAACGCCGGCTTAATATACTGATACCGCGTCGATTCCCGGTCCAGCGATTCGGAGTGCCCGATATAGAGGTAGCCTCCCGGTTCTGTCATCTCATAGTATTTCGCAATCAACTCGTTCTTGGTCGGGCCGTCGAAATAAATCATAACGTTTCGGCAGAAGATCACATGAAACTTCCGCTTGAACGGAAACGCTGGCTCCATCAGATTGAATTTGCGAAAAATAATTTCGCGCTGAATCTCCGGCTTGACCATCGTCCGATGCGAGTCGAGCTGCTGAAAATATCGGCTGCGCCATGCAGGCGGGACCGCCTCCACCGCTTCCGTGTTATAGATGCCCTTCTGCGCGATGTCCAGCACGCGGCCGGAGATGTCTGTCGCCAGCAGCTTCGTATTCCAAGCCGGTTTCTCCGTGCCGAAAAATTCGTCCATAATCATGGCGAGCGTGTACGGCTCTTCGCCCGACGAACATCCGGCACTCCAGATACGCAAGTCTTTGTCCTTGACCGTTCGCGCCAAATAAGGGAGCACCTCGTTCTTGAAATGCTGGAAGTGATCCACCTCGCGCATGAAGAACGTATGGTTGGTCGTGATCTTGTCGACCAGCAGCTTGGCGGAGCGGCCTGTGCGGTCGCTGACGACCTCGTTCATGAACTCGGTAAAGGAAGCCAGCCGCTTCTCCGACAGCACTTGCTGCAGCCGGCTGATGACGAGCGGCCGCTTCTCTTCCTTCAGATGAATGCCGAATTGCTGCTTGACGTACTCGCTCAGCTGTTTGAACTCTTTGTCGGTAATGGCAACCATGTCGCGCCTCGCTTAGTACTTGCCGAATTCGTTATCGGACAAGGCGATGTTGTTCCAAGCGGAACCGCTATCTTGATGATCGCGCGCAGGTGCGGCTTTCGAACGCTTCTCGCCCATCGACTCGAGCATGCGCAGCACGGCCGGGCTGAACTCGTCGAACTTGCCGCCGCCGTATTGGCGCTGGCCGTGCTTCAGCGTGAAGCGGCCAACCATGTCCTTCAGCATCGAGGCTTGGCTCGACAGCTCCTCGCTTGCCGCCGCGCTCTCTTCGCTCGTGGCCGAGTTCGTCTGCACGACTTGCGACACTTGCATAATGCCTTGGTTGATCTGCGAGATGCCGGATGCCTGCTCGTTGGAGGAAATCGCGATGTCGCCGACCAGCGCAGCCACCCGCTCGATGCCGCTGACGAGTTTCTCCAGCTCGGCCGCCGTATCGCGGGCGATCTTCGTGCCGCTCTCAGCCTTCTTGATCGAACCTTCGATCATGTCCGTCGTTTCTTTCGCCGCGCCCGCGGAACGGGCTGCCAGATTGCGCACCTCCTCGGCCACGACCGCGAAGCCTTTGCCGTGCTGGCCGGCGCGAGCCGCCTCGACCGCCGCGTTGAGCGCGAGAATGTTCGTCTGGAACGCAATTTCGTCGATCACTTTGATGATTTTGGAAATGTTGGCCGACGCGTCGTTGATCTGCTCCATGGCGCTGAGCATTTCGCCCATTTGGCGGTTGCCGTTGATCGCGTTCTCCTTCAGCGTCTCCGCCAGCTCGTTCGCATTGCCGGCATTCTGCGCGTTCAGGTTCGTCTGGGACGAAATTTCTTCGAGCGAGGCGGACAGCTCCTCGACCGCGCTTGCTTGCTCCGTAGCTCCCTGCGACAGGGCCACGCTGGATGCCGATACTTGACCGGAACCCGAAGCGACCTGCTCCGCGGACGAATTGATGTTCGACATCACGTCATTCATATTATCAACCAATTCCTGAAGTTTGCGGCCGAGCAGATCCTTATCCGAACGGACCTTGACATTCACGGTCAGGTCGCCCGATGCGATCCGCTCAGCGGCTTGAGCTTGTTCGCGGATGTTGGCGATCATGTTCTCGAACGCGGACATCAGCTGGCCGACCTCGTCTTTCGTCGTTGCGCGGACGTTCACGCCTACGTCGCCGACGGCCAGCTTATCCGCCGCTTGGGTCAACGCGCGAAGCGGACGAACGATGCTGTTGATGATCACGATGCTGAGCACCAGACCGATGAGGGCAGCGACCGAAATGGCGATGATGAAGATCAAGCGAGTATTCGCGTAATCTTTATCGCCTTGCTCGCTCGCTTTCTGGGCGTTAGTCTCGTTGTATTTGACCAATTCGAGGAGCTTGTCGGAGACGCTGTTGAATAACGCCTCCGAATCGCCGTTCATGCGAAGCATGGCTTGGCTTGTTTGCAGCTGGCGGCTTAGCGACAACACTTCGCCGCTGATGGCCAAGTAGTTGTTCCATTCGTTCTTGACAGCTTGCAAATTCTGCATGTCGATGTCTTCGACGACCGTGCTTTCGTAAGAAGCAAGCGTGCTGCTGATTTCATTCTTCTTCTGCGCAATGGCTTTGTCCAATTCAGCCATCTCTTGTTTGTTCGTCGATATAACATGGCGGTACTCTAAAATCCGATAGTCAGATGTCATCGTATTCAAGGCATTGGCGTCTCTAACGCCGGGAAGCCAAGTGTCGCTGATGATCGTGGATTGATGATTCACATTGCTGAGCGAAACGGTGGAATAGACGCCGACGGCGATAAGAAGAGCCAGCAGGAAGCCAAAGCTGGCGAACAGCCGATTTTTGATGGTAAGATTCATCGTTATCCTCCTAAGTTGTCGATTCTGGATGTCGGGAATGATTAAGGGTTCATGGACAAACTAGCGATATCCTGCTCGGCAATGAGCTTGGCGCAATCGAGAATGAGCTTCACATCGCCGCCGGACTTGCCGATGCCCTTAATATATTTGCTGCTGTAGCCTTTGTTCAGCTCCGTCGGACTGACGATCTCCGTCTCCGGAATCTCCAGCACCTCCGAGACGCTGTCGACGATCAACCCGATGGTGATGTCCTCAATGTCGACGACGATGACGCACGTGCGGTCGTTGTATTCGCGGAACGGCTTCTTGAAGCGCAGGCGCACATCCATAACCGGAATGATTTTACCGCGCAAATTGATGATGCCTTGCATATAGTCGGGCAGCTCCGGCACGATCGTGATCGGCTGCAAGCCGATAATTTCGATTACGTATTTGATTTCGATGCCATAATGCTCGTTGACCAGCTTGAACGTTAAATACTTGCCTCGCTGCGTGTCTTCTTCGAGCTCGTACTGCATAAGGTCTTGTTCCATCATCTATGCTTGTCCTCCTTGCTTGATGATTGCGCTCGCGTTAACCGGATACGGCCAACGCGCCGGGATCGAGAATGAGACTGATGCTTCCGTCGCCAAGGAGCGTGCAGCCAGCCAAGCCCTGAATATTGCGCATCCGCTTGATATAAGCCGGCAGCGCCTTGACGACGACCTGCTGTTGGCCAAGCAGTTCGTCGGCGAATAGACAGAACGACTGGCCGTCGTGCTCGACCATGATCAGAATGCCTTCCGAGAACAGCGTCGTATCCGACTTCACGCCATAGCGTTCATGCAGCCGCAGGATCGGGTAACATTGTCCGCGAACCATGATCATTTCGCGGTCGTCCGGATCGCGGATGATATCCGTTTCCCTAGGCCGGAACGACTCGACGATTGATACCGTCGGCACGGTATATCGGGAATTGCCGACCCGAATCGTCATACCGTCGATGATGGCCAGCGTGAGCGGGATCTTCAACGTGATGGTCGTTCCCGATCCCTCCGCGCTGTCTACGGCGATGGTGCCGCCGATCGCGCTGATGTTCTGAGATACGACGTCCATGCCGACGCCCCGACCGCTATATTCCGAAATGTTTTCTTTAGTAGAGAAACCGGGCAGGAAAATAAGTCCATATATTTCTTTGTCCGACATCTCGTTCTCCGGCTTCGTCAGCAAACCATTCTTTCTGGCTTTCTCGAGCAGTTTCTCTTTCGATAGCCCTTTGCCGTCGTCCTTAATGTAAACATACACATCGCCGCCTGAATTGCGGGCCTCGAGCGTCACGGTCCCGGAACGCGACTTGCCTGCCGCTTCCCGGTCTTCCGGCAGCTCGATGCCGTGATCGACCGAATTGCGGATCAAGTGCATGAGCGGATCCGAAATATGCTGAATGACGTTCTTATCCACTTCGGTCTCTTCGCCAATAAGCTTCAATTGCACTTCTTTGCCAAGGTTCTTGCACATGTCGCGCACGATCCGATGCATCTTCTGGAAGGTCGCCGTCAGCGGCACCATCCGGATCGACATGACGACGTCCTGCAGCTCGCTCGTAATTTTGTGCAGCAGCTGCGACGCTTTGTGGAACCGGTCAAGCTGCAAGCCATGCAGGTCCGGATTCTGGGTCACCATCGCTTCGGCGATCACCATCTCGCCGACCAGATCCATGAGCCGGTCCAACTTGTCTACATTGACGCTGATCAAACTCTGGCTGCCATGCGAAGCCCCATGGACCTCGCCGGACTCCTTCTTCGCCGGCTGTTTCTTCTTCTCTGGCGTCGATGATGGAGCGGGCGCAGCCGGAGCCACATCCACTGGAAGCGCGCTCTCTTGCTTCGCTGCCGATTCGAGCGCGAAGGTTGGATCATCCACGAGATGCAGCTCATAATGGCTGAGGAACAACGTCTCGTCCAAGAGCTGCTGGAAGCGGGCATAAGGGACGTCGCTCCGGAACCGCATCGTGAAGCCTTCGGCCCGAATCAGCTCCGCCGCGGCTTCGTCCTCCAGGTAGTTGGCCGGATCGCATGCGATATTCCACGCATAGTCCTTCAGCGCGTGGACAATGCCGAATGCCCGGATATTCTCCATCTCGCATTCGGGCTGGAACCGAATATAAGCGTTGAACTCGCTTTGCTGCGCCTGGCCCGGTATCGTCAGCCTGACGCTCTTCAGGAAGAGCGTATCCTCAAGCAGCGTGTGCAGCGTCTCATACGACTCATCCGATTGGAACCGAATGACGAAGCCTTGCTCCCGGATGAGTCGAATACTCTCTTCATTCTCCAAATAGTCCGCGGGGAAGCAGGATAACCGTGCGACATGCTGCTGCAGCGCATGCACAACGCCGAATGCGCGGACGTTCTCCATCTCGCAGCCTTCGACGAAATGCAGCAGCGCCTCGTAGCTCGCCATACCGCCAGCCTGCCGCCGAATGATATCGGCTGGAGCAGACGGCGAATTCGCCGTCATAGGCAAGGCATCGGCCGGTGCTTTGGGCGGCTGGCTTGCAGCTGCAGCCGTGTTTGCGGAAGGAAGCTTGGATCCGGAAGCCCCCGGATGATTCGCCGCTTTCAACTCTGCCAGGAAACGATGAATAGAGCCGATCAGCGCCTCGGCTTCGCCGTCCGGCTGGTCGCCCGATTTGATTTTGTGCAGCTCTACCTTGATGAAATCAATGCCTTCAAGCACCATGTCCGACAGCTGCGTATAGTCAACCTCCGCCGGCTTCTGCTCCCGCAGGAAGAAGAATAGATCCTCTAACGAGTGGGACAGCGTGGCGACGGTGGTGTAGCACATCATCGCCGATGAGCCCTTAATTGTATGCATATTGCGTAAGATCTCGTTGACCGCTGCCGGATCGAAACCTTCCGCTTCGCAATGAACGATCGTCTGCTCCAGCATTTCGATATTTTGAGTCGTTTCGTAGATAAACATCTCGACCATTTGCTCTGTGATGTATGGGTTCGTCAATCCTATCGCCTCGCAATGTATTAAGCGTTCATAGTTATTAGATCGGCCCTTAATCAACACTGTGTTAGGTTTCGCAGACTGGGAATTCAAGGCGAGCTTTGAAGGCGAGCTTCGGTGGCGAGCCTGCTGCAGAGCATGCAAAAAACCGGCTGCAGTCATGGCTGCAGCCGGTCGTCTTCGTTATTGCGCGTCAAAACCAATATCGTCCAGCATGACTTTGCCTGGACCGCCCTGGAACCGGAACGTCACCGATGCCAGTTCGGATGCCGAGAAAGACACCCCGTTGACCTCAAACGACGTGAATGGCAGCCGATAGGATTGAAAGACCGGCTCCGTCTCCTCCACGTACTTCTCGTCTTTAATCCGCTCCTCCATCCAGGAAGCGATCGTGAACGTCGAGCGAACCGGCTGCAGAACGGGCATGAAGGCAGCCAAGGGCTGCGTCACGCTTGCGCCGCCTTTAAGTTTAAGCTCCACCTCGATATCCGGCAGCGGTACAAGGGCGGTTTCGTCTTCTCCTCGCAGGTCGCGTTCCATGTTCGAGAGCGAGAAGACGAATGAATCGAGACTGCGGTTCGCGTCCAGTCTGCGCCGGAACGCATCCGAGAAGGTCAACGTATACGCGCCGCCTCGTCCCTCATCCCACTCCAGCACGACGCCGCGCGTGCCCCGGTTATTCCGCTGGCGGTCCTGCGCCTCTTCCTCCGTCCACTTCAAGCCTTGCGCCTGAACTTCGATCTGATCCCGCAGCTTCGTCTTGTCGCGGTCCTCGTCGAACGTGCCGGCCGGAATGAAGGCGCTGCTCTCATAGCGATTGAAATAGGTCGCTTGCGGAAGCCACGAGCCGCCAAGCCGGTAATCCTGAAACAGCGGCCGGTACTCGTCCTTGCCATGAATGGTAGCCTCTAGAAAGGCCGAAATATATACCTTGGCGACTTCGCGCTGGTCTTCCGCCTCCATCATGTCAGAACGATCAAGAAACAACCCGCCGGGCAGGCTATCATCCATCGTTCCCCACTCCGTGTTGAAGCGGCTGTGATTAGCTTCGCCGATATAGATCGACGACTTGAACCGGAAGCCGGCCTCGGCGGTATTCGAGAAGGATACCCGGCCATACTGGCGGTCGCCGTAGAAGTCATTCACGTCGCCGTCCAGCGCCCCTTGAATCGTCAAGTAATTGATATCCCTTAGCGTCGCGGACGTCTTGTCTATCACCTTGTCGGTCGGCGCGATCGCCACGACCGACTGGATCCGGTACGCGCTTAGATCGGCTAGCGTCTGGTCATCCTTGAACCAGCGCGTCCAATCCGCCGCCATCGGCGCCGCTTGCCCGCCACGGGAATGCCCCATCAGCACGATTTGGCCGAAATCGACGTGTCCGGCGAACGGATTGCCGATCTGCTCGCTGAACGCGCCGATCTGCTGAATATGCTTGAGCAGCATCCACGCCCGAACTTTGAAATCCTGACTAGGAATACCGCCCCAAACCGAGTAATTCAGGAAGTTCTCGTCAACCGATATCGTAATGAAGCCCCTGCTGGCCAGCAGCTCGCCTAAGTAGGCGTATCCGCCGTCGGAGAACTGCTCAGCCAGATGATTGCCGTGCACGATCAGCACGAGCGGGAACCGCCCGTCGCCTTCCGGCATCCACACCCGGCCGTTCACCGGCAGCGACTTCTCGTCAAATCCCCAGAACCACTCGCGGACGTCCGGCCAGTTCTTAATATATGCGGACGCATCTACCGTCTCGGAGATAAGGTCGGCTCCCGCCTGGTATTCCTCGCGATTACGGTCCGTCCCGCTGCCATAAGTGAACGTCTTCACCCGGTAATCCCCAGGCAAAGCCGGATTGTCTAACGCAAGCGGCGTGGGAGAATCCGCGGCGAGGGCGCCGTCCGCATCGTCAGCCGTGGCGGAATCGGCAGCCGAATCTGCCTGCTCGGCATTCCCGGCCGGATCTAATCGAAAGCCATCTTGCTGCCATAGCGCAAGCGCCGCCGCAAGCGCGACAATCGAGCCAAGCGCAGACGCTTTCACCCTCCAGCCGATCGAAGCGTTCGCAAGCAGGGCGAATACAAGTCCGGCAGCCATCCCCGTCGCGGCCGCGATTCCGCCGCAAATGAGCGACACGAATAAACCCATATCCGCATGGTAAAGAATAAAAGAGACCGCGGCGCCCGTATAGAGCAGCCCTGAAACGAACAGCCGGGGTACTGGCAAATAAACAAGTGTCAGTACGAAAGCGGACAATGCCGAAGCCAGCGCCATCGCGAGCAAGCCAATAAACAGCGCGATCAGCATATCCGCCATAACGCCAAGACCGGTCGTCATACCGAGTGCCGTCACGATCAGCGCGATTGCATAGACGATCCATAACCCGAATAGCGCCCGTCTCCAGAATAACGAATCATATTGAAAAGTATGAAGAACCCGGCCAAGCAGCCAACGTCCGATAAGCCGGTACAGGCGCGGACGAGGCTGGGGCCGAGGCATCTGAAGCTCTTCCAGGGGAAGATTCATAGAGCCCGTCACTCCTTGGCGACAAGCGAAGTAGGATGAACGATTAAGAGCTTGTCATCCTATAATTATAAGCGCTCGCACCTTCGCTTGGCATCCCAAAAATATGGCGGGCTTACCGAAATGCGACGAGCAGCTGCGGAATGCGGAGTTCGCGCAAACCTTCTGCGACCAAACCCGCAATCCGCATCGCCCCTGCCGCCTGAAAGTGGGTATTATCTTCAACGCCGCTGGGGAAATGGATAAATTCGCCGGGTGCCCCCCACATGAACAGCGACTTGGCGGCTTCGCTGCCTAGCTCCTCGAACAGACGCCTGCTTTTGGAAGCCAGATCGATCAGCGGAACGTCCTCCTCTTCCGCAAGCTCCTTCACCGCGACAAGATAATCGCCATGGGTATCGGATAACGTGCCGTCCTCCGCGAAATAGCGACGATGCACCGAAGTGAGCAATACCGGCGTCACTCCCCGTTCTCTCGCACGCTCGATATAGATTCGCAAATGATCCTTATAGCTTGAGAACGGTTCGGTCCGTCTTTGCTCGTCGAATTTCTGATCGTTATGGCCGAATTGAATGAGCAGCAGATCATTCGCTCGCGCTCCCATCAGCAGCGCGTCAAGCCTCCCCTCAAGGATGAAGCTGCGGGAACTGCGCCCCGATACGGCGTGGTTGGCAATGGCCGCATCCGCCTTGAAGAACATCGGCAGCATCTGTCCCCATCCCGCGTACGGATACCCCTCGGGCGGTTGATCCGCTACCGTCGAATCGCCAGCGAGATAGATCGTGAAGACTTCCTCCGACAAAGCGATCGTCAAGGCGTTAATGCGCGGAGCGGCGCCGGAGAACGCAAGCATCAGGCCGCCGTCCTCCACCTTGACCGCTGCGGAGACGCGAACGAATTCACCTGCCGCCGTGCGTACTTGCCGAAACAGCATCCGTCCTTGGCCGACCTTCACCGTAGTTGATGTCTCGTGCAGGGCATCGCCCATCAGGCACGTGACGACGTACGTGCCGTTCTCCATATCAGCCCGAAATTCCGCCTCGTAAGGAATGCAGAAATCGCGGCATAACTCCCCGCCTTCGCCCCGATCGCGTGCGTTGACGCCGTCCGTTCGCCTGAAACCCCAGCCCGCTTCTGGCGTGTAGATCGCGCGAGCATCAACTTTAATGTAACCGGACGCCGGTTCGCCGATGCCAAAATCAAAATCGAGCCTCTTTTTGCCCATGCATATCCCTTCCTCCTTGGCCACCTGCCTATCCATCTTGTCAGCATAGCGCCAAACCGCCGATGCGGGAAGCCGATTAACCGGTTATTTTCCGTCAAAAATCAGATGAAAGCATGCTTGCTTCCGACGCCCGCATTGAACCTTGGCATGGGGATGTTGTACGCTTAGGCGAAGATCGGCTTTTCGAACCATGAAAGACACGGCCAGTCAGCAGTTGAAAGGAGTTGCGGGATGGGTACGCTCGAATTTGGCACCTACGGTTTTCGATTCGCGGAGAAAGAGCAGCTGCCGCTGCTCGGTCTCTACGCGCTCGGGTGCGATCGCGTCACCGCAGATTACGAATGGGATGGCCGCAAGCGCGTTGACGGCCCGCTGTATTTGCTGCAGTATACCGTCTCGGGCTGGGGAGAGCTGATCATCGACGGACAGACGCGCAAGATCGGTCCGGGCGAGGCGTTTCTCGTTGATATTCCAGGCGATCACCGATATGCGCTGCCCAAGGATAGCGAAGAATGGACGTTTTATTTTATTTTGTTCCGGCAGAAGCATGCGGAGGCGTTATGGTCGAGCGTTGTCACGCAATTCGGACCGGTTATTCGCTTTGAAAAGGATAGTCCGGCCATGCGCGTGCTCAGCGCAGCGTTCGCGGACGCCGCCGCCGGACGGATTACCGATGTCTTCGCCGCGTCTTCGCTCGTCTACCGGCTGCTCATGGAATTGGCCCGGCATGAGCGCACGAGAGCGCGGCACGCATGGCCTGCTCCCGTGCAGCAAGCCATCGCCTATATGCAGGCGAGCTTCAATGCTCCGATCAGCATCGCGCAGGTGGCCGAAGCGGCAGGCGTGTCGAAATACCACTTTATCCGGCTATTCTCGCGCGAAACCGGCGATACGCCGCTTGACTATCTCACAAGGCTTCGCATTCAGCGCGCGGCCGAACTGCTGCAAAGCACCGACTGGGTGCTCGAGCGAATAGCGGGGGAATGCGGCTTCGCTTCAGGCAGTTATTTCAGCAAAGTCTTCCGTCAATGGGTCGGCTGCACGCCTGGTGAATATCGGCTTGGACGCGACGTGCTTGCCGCGAGGCAGCTGACGTTCGATTGAGCAATATTTTACATAATATCGCAAATCATTAGGATAGATGGATGGCTGGCAATCGATTACGCTTACCACATAAGCGCAACATTATCGATATGAAGGAGCTGTCCGCTATCATGAACCATCATCGTATCGCCGCAACCCCTCCAATGGGATGGAACAGCTGGGACTGTTACGGCGCCGCCGTACGGGAGGAAGAGATTCGCGCCAACGCCGATTACATGGCCCGCTACTTGAAGCCCTACGGCTGGGAATACGTCGTCGTCGACATCCAATGGTCCGAGCCCGGCGCGGTCTCATCCGCTTACAGGCCGTTCGTGCCGCTCGAGACGGACGCCTACTCGAGATTAATTCCCGCCGTGAACCGGTTCCCTTCCTCCGCCGGCGGCAAAGGGTTCAAGCCCCTCGCCGACTACGTCCATGGTCTAGGACTGAAGTTCGGCATCCATATTATGCGCGGCATACCGCGGCAAGCGGTCCACGCCAATACGCCGATTCTCGGTTCGGATGAAGGCGCCCGGGATATCGCACACCCGAACTCCATCTGTCCTTGGAATACCGACATGTATGGGCTGGATCCGTCCAAAGCCGGCGCCCAAGCGTACTACGACTCTCTATTCCGCTTGTATGCGGAGTGGGAAGTCGATTTCGTCAAGGTCGACGATATCGCCGCTTCGCGCCTGTACGGCATTCATGCTGAAGAAATTGCAATGATCCGACGGGCGATCGACCGCTGCGGACGGGAGATGGTGCTGAGCCTCTCGCCCGGTCCGGCGCCGCTCGAATATGCGGACCACTTCGCGGAGAACGCCAACATGTGGCGGATGACGGACGACTTCTGGGACATCTGGCCCCTGTTGTACAACATGTTCGAGCGCTGCGAGCAATGGGCTCCATACGTCAAGGAAGGCTGCTGGCCGGATTGCGACATGCTGCCGCTCGGCCATCTCGGCATCCGCTCCGTCGACGGAGGCGGCGCCGACCGTTGGACGCGGTTCACGAAGGACGAGCAGCTGACCATGATGTCGCTGTGGGCGATCTTCCGCTCGCCGCTCATGATGGGCGGCGAGATGCGCGACAACGACGAGTGGACGCTGGGCTTGCTGACGAATGAAGAAGTGCTGTACGTGCACCGGCACGGCCGCGGCGCCAATCAAGTGTCGCGCGATCAGGACCGGGTCGTCTGGAGCGCGACCGACGCGCAAGGGAATGCGTACGCCGCGTTGTTCAATGCCACAGACGAACCCGCTCTCGTCTCCACCAGCTTCGCGCAGCTTGGCATAGACGGCCCGCGTCGAGTCCGCAATCTGTGGGCGCGTCAGGACGAAGGCGTGGCGGAAGAGTCGATCGCTTACACGGTTCCCGCGCATGGCGTCAAGCTGGTGCAGCTCGCTTCGCTGTAGTCCGCAATAGCAAGAAGCCCCTTCGAACAGCCGGCGGCGATCGGCTTGTCGAAGGGGCTTCTTGCGTTATGAAGACTTGCTGGCGTCCTGAATATGGGCGCAGAACAATCGGACGATCTCGGGATCGTACAGCGTCCCTTCGCAGCGAATCAATTCGGCCAGCGCTTCGTCGACATTCTTGACGAGCTGGTAATTCCGGTTGCTCGTCATCGCATCGAAACTGTCGATCACCCGAATGATGCGGACTTGCGCCGACAGTTCCGACGTGCGGGAATTGAACGGATAACCGGTGCCGTCGGTATTCTCATGATGCAGCATGATCACGTCGGGCAGCACGATGTTCCGATCCGCGAGCCCGCTGACATATTCCATGCCGTACACCGGATGATTGCGAATTTCGCGCCATTCCTCGTCCGTCAGTTTGGTATTCTTGTTCAGAACTTCACTCGGAATCCGAAGCTTGCCGATATCGTGCAGCAGCGCGGAATGAACGAACCGTTGCCGATCCATCCGCCGCATGTTCAAATGGCTTGCGAACCAGTCGCAATATTCCGCTACCCGCATCGAATGCGCGTAAGTTCCGGTATCGTGTTGTTCCAGCCGGGCCAGCAATGTTAAGATTTCCGGGTCAACGACTTCCATCGACATCCGCAAGCCGCTCATTGCCCGCCCTCCGTTTCAACCATGCCTAGGTTCATTGTACTTGCTCCCCGTAAATAGCGTAACAAAAAAAACCGACGCAGTCGCCACTGGTCGGTTGCACTACTCGCTCCCAATCTCCCAAGTGCCCAGGTAAAGAAGATTGATCATCGCATCCATGTCCGTTTTTAGTTGTTGCCTACATGTTCGACGTTCCTTAGGCGGATTCCTCCAAGACCTATCAATTATTTTAATTGAAATAAATAGAAAGGTTGACAATAACGCCAAAATAAACCCAAGTATCCACCAACGATGATAATATTAAGGTAAAACAAATCCCCGTCCGATGTCTTGCTCGAACGGGGCTTGCATGCTTGGTGCTGAATATTCTAGACTTGGCGTGACGTTATGCCTGAACGCCTGCCGGCTCAGCCAGTTTGCGTTCCGCCGGCGCCTCTTCCTGCGGCTCGTCATGCCACCAATGGAAGCCGTCCTGCTCCAAGAGCCTGTCGGCTGCCTCCGGGCCGTTCGAACCTGCCGAATACGTATGCAGCGGAAGCTCGCCGCCTTCGAACGCGTTTAGGATCGGCTGCACCCATTGCCAAGCGAGCTCCACTTCGTCCCAATGGGCAAAGAACGTGGAATCGCCGCGCATCATATCGGCAATTAGCGTTTCGTAAGCTTCCGGAACATTCTTCTCGTCCGCATCGAATTGAATTTGTACCGGCTCGATCTTGCCATTCTTGAGCGGGTTCTTCATATTCAGCCGGAACGTCATGCCCGCTTCCGGCCCAATGTCGATCGTCAGCAGGTTCGGCGCCGTCGTCTCGTTCGTTCGCGAGAATTTGTCCGACGGATCCTTGAACTCGATGACGATGCGGGTCGACTTGGCGGCCATCCGCTTGCCGGTGCGTATATAGAATGGCACCTCGCTCCAGAAGTAGTCGTCGATCCACAGCCGTGCCGCGATGTACGTATCGGTGGTCGAGCCCGGGTTCACGCCAGGCTCCTCGGCATAACCGGCGACCGGCTTGCCTCCGATGTGACCGGCCGTATATTGACCGCGTACGACATTAGCCGCGACGTCTTCCCGGTTCAACGTACGCAGCGCTTCCATCACCTTGCGTTTCTTGAAGCCGACTTCCTCGGCGGTGCTGTGCTTGGGCAGCTGCATCGCCAGCATCATCAGCATCTGAAGCATATGATTCTGGAACATATCGCGAACCGCGCCGGAATGGTCGTAATAACCCGCACGGCTTTCCACGCCGACCGTCTCCGCCGCCGTGATCTGCACGTTCGCCACGTAACGGTTGCGCCACAGCGCTTGAAGCACCGGATTGGAGTACTCGAACACCTCCAGGTTCTGCACCATCGGCTTGCCGAGGTAATGGTCGATACGGAAGATCTCCTTCTCCTCGAATGCCTGCGCCAAGCTTGCATTCAGCGCCCGGGCGGATTCGAGATCATGACCGAACGGCTTCTCGATGACGAGGCGCTTCCATCCGGACACGCGGCTTAAGCCGCTCTCCTGCAAATTCGCCACAATCGAGCCGAACAGTTCTGGCGCGACGGACATGTAGAATACCCGATTCTCGGGCAGCGTGAACCGCTGCTCGCGTTCCTCGATACGTCCCGCAAGCTTCGCGTAATCGGACAATTCGTTCACGTTCAGCTCGCTATAGCCGATCCGTTCCAAGAAATCGCGCACGGCCGCTTCGTCCGTGACAGGTCTTCTGGAGAACGCGCGCAGCGATTGCGCGACTTGCTCACGGAATTCGGCTTCGGTCAGCTTACGCCGTCCAAGACCGATAAGTTGAAAGGATTCCGGCAGCTTCCGGTCCACATATAAATTATAAATCGCGGGGAAAATTTTGCGTTTTGCCAAATCGCCAGTGGCGCCGAATAATACAAATGTCATTGCATCCATAGTCGTTTCCCTCCAAGCGGCACCTATCGCCGTTGTTTCTCTCTATGCTACTCAGAATACCACCGCGTACCTGAAGCTTCATGAAGAGTTGATGAAGGCATTGTGAAGGGTTCATGAAGACGTCACAATTCAGACACATTCAAAACTTCTTCGTCTGGCGCCCGTGAATACGCGAAAACAGGCACAATTCCTGCGCGGAATCGTACCTGTCTAGAGAGATGCGCTATAGACTGAACTTGTTAACCCTATCCAAAAATTTAATACCCATCCGTGCCTCGCGCATTGTCCTTTGCGTATTGCGACGCTTGCGCTTCGTCCGCCGATCCGCTGCCGCCTTGCGCGTCCGCGTGCTTGAGTCCTTCCGCGACGCGGCGGCCGTAATCGGCATCCGCCTGCGTAAAGTAGCCGATCATCCGCTCCCGGATATCCGGCTTGCACACCTTGAGCGCGCCGACGAGATTCTCGATCAGCTCATCTCGCTCCCAATCCTCGAACGCCCGGTACGTATCCCCGGCTTGTCCGAAGTCGTTCGTCCGCTCGATGCGCTGGCGAACGAGACTTGCGTCGTAATGCGGCTCGTGGTCCTTGCCGGCCTTCGGCGCTTCCTTCAGACCGCCGAGGGAAGAGGGTTCGTAGTTGACGTGCGGGTTCTGTCCCGGCGCCAGATCCACCTTGTATTCCATCTGCCCGTCCCGCTGATTGGTGGCCACATGCGTCTTCGGCGCGTTGATCGGCAGCTGGAGGTAGTTCGCCCCGACGCGGTAGCGCTGCGTGTCCGAATACGAGAGCGTGCGGCCTTGGAGCATCTTGTCGTCGGAGAAATCCAAGCCGTCGACGAGAACGCCCGTGCCGAACGCCGACTGCTCCACCTCGTTGAAGTAGTTCTGCGGATTGCGGTTCAGCGTCATTTTGCCCACTTTCAGGAATGGGAATTGCTCCGGCGGCCACAGCTTCGTCGGGTCGAGCGGATCGAAGTCCAGCTCCGGATGCTCGTCGTCGCTCATGATTTGGACGCACAGCTCCCACTCCGGATAATCGCCGCGCTCGATCGCGTCGTACAAGTCCTGGGTCGCATGCTCCGTGTGCGTCGCTTGGATTTTCTCCGCATCCTTCTGCAGCAAGTTCTTGATGCCCTGCTTCAGCGGCTCCCAATGGTATTTAACCAACACGCCGACGCCTTCGCTGTTCACCCATTTGTATGTATTCACCCCGGAGCCTTGCATCTGGCGATAGTTGGCCGGAATGCCCCACGGCGAGAACAGGAACGTCACCATGTGCGTCGCTTCCGGCGTAAGGGAGAGGAAATCGAACATCCGCTCGGGATCGTTCAGATTGTTAACCGGGTCCGGCTTGAAGGAATGAACCATGTCCGGGAACTTCAGCGGATCGCGGATGAAGAAAATTTTCAGGTTGTTGCCGACCAGATCCCAGTTGCCGTCCTCGGTATAAAATTTCACCGCGAAGCCGCGCGGGTCGCGCAGCGTCTCGGGAGAATGGCCTCCGTGCACGACAGTCGAGAAGCGCACGAACAAAGGCGTCTGCTTGCCTGCTTCCTGGAACAGCTTGGCGCGCGTGTATTTGGCGATCGGCTCGTCGCCAACCTTCCCATACGCCTCGAATACGCCGTGAGCGCCTGCTCCGCGCGCATGTACGACGCGCTCCGGAATACGCTCGCGGTCGAAGTGGGTAATTTTCTCGATAAACGGATAATTCTCCAATGTCGTCGGGCCACGGCTGCCGACCGTTCGAACATTCTGGTTGTCGCTGACCGGATGTCCCTGGCGCGTCGTTAACGTCTGATTGTTGTCGCTGCTCATCGATTTTCTCACCTTTGCTGTAGATTGGATAACCGTACGTTAGGATGACCCAACGCTGCCATCAATATCCAATCGTTTTCGATCCGCATATCCATGGAGTTCTCTACCTAATTAAAAGTCAAGCGGTGAAGAACAATAGCGAAATATCGACGAATGAAGCCGTATTCGAGCCGGAGCTGAGCGTTTGCTGAACCCACTAGACCTGTTCGCGGATAACGCGTAGAATGGACGAACCGAACTGATCTACAAGCGATGAAGTGGAGGAATCGATTCATGTATCCCGACAAACGCATTCGTATACTGATCGCCGACGACGAGCCGAATATTGTCCAATTTCTCGAGCTCGGTCTCCTTGGCGAGGGATACGACGTCCATACCGCGCAAGACGGCGAAGAAGCGCTTCAAGCCGCACGCGATTTCAAGCCGCACGTGGCGATTCTGGACGTGATGATGCCCGAGCGCAGCGGCTTCGAGGTATGTAAAGCGATCAAAGATTCCGGCGACAAGATCGCCGTCATCATGCTGACGGCCAAGGATGACGTGACCGATAAAGTACGGGGTCTGACGCTCGGGGCGGACGATTACATGGTCAAACCGTTCAGCTTCGACGAACTGCTGGCCCGGATTCAAGCGCGCCTGCGCAACCAGTTCCCGGATCTGCTCAGCGCCGTCGCCTACGGCCCGTTCTTGATCGATGACCGGAAGAACGAAATTACGTACATGGATCGCGTGCTGGAGCTGTCTCCGACGGAGTACGACCTGCTCAAATTTCTCGTGATGAACCACGGCGCGGTGCTCAGCAAGACGACGATCCTCGATAAAGTGTGGTCGTATGATTTTGGCGGCGAGAACAACATCGTCGAGGTCTATATCCGTTCACTCCGCGAGAAGCTCGGCGACAAGGAGCACCGGCTCATCCGGACGCTGCGCGGCGCCGGCTACCGGGTCGATCTGCCGTGAACCGGTCGTCTCTGGGGCCAAGGTCGCTCCGCTATCAGCTGCTGCTGCGTTCCATTTTGCTGATCGCCGTCATTCTGATCGTCATCGGCGTGATGCAATATGTGCTCATGAAAGGTTTCCTCTACCGGAACAAGGCCGAATCGCTGGAAGCCCAGCTTGTGACGGCGCCGATCGGCAGCATGCTCGGCGAGACCGCCGAAGGTCAGCGGCGAGGTGCCGCCACCCGAGCGGGCAAGACGCAGAATACGACGTCGCAAGCTTCGCAAGCCAATAAAAAAGACGCCGGCATAAGCGGAGCGAACTTCGCTGGTTATGCGGGTGCCCATCCGGAGCGACCGAGATTCTTCCTGACGGACGCCTCGCTGGCTTTTGTGAACAAAGAGGGGGTGTTCAGCGATCTATCCGCAGAGGACGGGCTGTCGTCGCCGCAGTTGACCGCAGAGCAGTACGATACGATTCGCGCTGAGCTGGAGGGCACACGCAGCAAGGTGGACTACAGACTCGCCGTCGATGCCGAAGGAGAGGAGCAGCTTGTCGTCTTCCGGCTAGACGGCCCGCCGGGGCGGGGTCATGGCGGCATCGTCCAGATGGGTGTGCGAACGGCGCCGCTGTCGGACGTCATCGTGCAGCAGCTGGTCGTCTTCGCCAGCTTGTCCACGCTTGCGCTGGCCGTAGGCGCCGCTCTATTCCTCCCGCTGCTTAGGCGCACGTTAGTGCCGCTCTCTACCATCGTCGCCGCGGTGGAGAAGACCGACGCCGGCAACCTCACGGAGCGGCTCCCCGACCACCAAGGCCAGGAGGAAATCGACCGATTGTCCGTATCGTTCAATGGCATGCTGAGCCGGCTCGATAACGCCTTCGAGGCAGAACGGACGGCCAAGGAGCGCATGCGTCAATTCATTGCCGATGCCTCTCACGAGCTGCGCACGCCCTTAACCTCCATCCATGGCTTTCTCGAGGTGCTGCTGCGCGGCACGGTGACGCGCCCGGAGCAGCTGCGCTCTGCGCTTGGCAGCATGCATACCGAGTCCAAGCGGATCAACAAGCTGGTGGAGGATCTGCTCTTGCTGGCGAAGCTCGATCAGGAGCCGCAGCTTACACGAACGCGCTGCAGCCTTGCCGGTCTAATCCGGGAGATGGAACCGCAGCTTCGCCTGCTGGCCGGCGAACGCGACGTCCGTCTGGCGCTGAATGAGCCGGCTGACATCATGGCCGACGCCGATAAAATCAAACAAGTGGCGCTCAATTTGTTCCACAACGCCGTCCAGCATACCGATGCCGCAAGCGGCGCGATTCGCATTACAGTCCAAGCTGATGTGGACGGCAAGACGAGCGAACTTGCGATCGCGGACAATGGACCCGGTATCCCGCCAGCGCATCAAGCTCGCTTGTTCGAGCGGTTCTACCGAAGCGATTCTTCCCGTACGCGCAAATATGGCGGCGCCGGTCTCGGCCTTGCGATCAGCCTCTCCATCGCGGAAGCGCACGGCGGCACGATCGAGATCGAGAGCGAGCCCGGCGCGGGTTCGACCTTCACGGTCAAGCTGCCGGTCGCGCAGGTAGCGACTGCCAACACGTTCAAGGACTGAGGTGAGGCTTATGCCCTCGGCATTCGGCCACACGCTCCCTAGCCCGTGGGACGTTCAGCCAGCCGTCAGTTTCATTTCAGCTTCGTTTAAGGTTGGCGCGTTATGCTTGTCCTGCGCAAGACCCACTCTCCCCAGTGTTCATTCGCGCATAGAGAACAGGCAGTGTCCTCGAGGCCGGTTGCAGACGGCTCGTGGGACACTGCCTGTTTCTTGTGGAACGGAAAGCGGAGATGATACAGTCCCGCTACTGTCAGATCAAACGCTCGCGAAAAGGCCGAGCGAGCGAATCTCGCGTCTCCTGCTGCTTCGCCGCCAGCACGCCTGCCAGACGAACCCGTTCCTGCGGCGGCACGATTGCCAGTTGCTCAAGGCGAGCGGCAAGTTGCGGGTCGTCCGTGGACACGATGCGCTCCGGCAGTCCGAGGCCATAGAGCAAATCGAAGGACTTGAATCGATAACCGATGCAGCCGAACGGGACGCCGGCGACCGCGGACAGGAGATTGGCATGCAGCTTGAAGTTAAGCGTCGCTTCGAACGTTTGCAGCAGCCGGACGTATTGCGCCGCCTCGTAAACGTTGGTGTCGAGCACCGTCTTATCCGGATTGCCGATCTTGCTGTGCAGACGCTGCAGCGCATCGCGATCCGGCCCCCACACCGAATACAGATAGATGCTATACCCTTGCGCGATAAGCGCCTTGGCCGCCTGGGCAAGAGCATCTTCGACGTAAGTCTCGCTTCCTCCGAAGATCCGGTTGTACGATGTGCCCCAGTTTATGCCGATTCGGCGAACGGAGGCATGGCCCGTCTTCGCATCTGGTTCTTCTTGCGGCATTGGCTCCGGCGCGATCATCAGCATCGCGGAATCGCCAGAAATGTCTACGCCCTCCGTACGCACGCCAAGCTCCTTCAAGTATTGGAGCGTCCATGGTCCCCTTACCCCCGCATAACCGGAATAGGCGATCACCTCGTCCAGCTTGCGCCGATAGTCTTCCGACTCTATCGCCGCATCGGACATCACCGTGCCGCCGTCGCCCGGAAGCAGCGCGTTCAACCGGTCGTGACCGCTTCCCCAGATCATGGTTTTCTTGCCCAACTCCATCGCCTTGTGCATCAACTCCACATAGCCGGGGATGATGAGCGAGCCGCCGCCGAGCACGACCGAATCGTAGCTGGCGACGTTCTTCCAATCTACCGAGGGCAGCGAAGGCACGATGCGGTATGCTGCCGGTTCAAGCTCGGCAGCCGCCATATCCCGGAACATCTCCCACATCCATTCGTCGCCCAAATTGTTAAAGCCGATCCATCCCAGATACAGTACGCTTCTCATCGTTCTATCCACGCTCCTTCGGCGCGTTCCGGCGAAGCGAACGGTACAATTCCTTCAACCGGACGGCTTTGTCTTGAATATCGAATCGCGACAGCGCCCACGCCCGATTAGCCTCGCCGATCGCGACAAGTCTTCGCGGATCGCCCAGCACGGCCGCCAGCTCCTCGGCCATGCGCCTCTCGTCGGGACGCTCCCGGGAATCATGGTCGCCAAAGTAACACTTCCAGGCTTCCTCGTGGGTATCGGAATGGACGAGACCGAAGTAGCCATGGTTGCCGACCGCAAGCACCGGCTTGCCGCAAGTCATCGCTTCTAGCGCGACGCGTCCCGTGCCCACGACAACGTCAGCCATATTGTAGAACCTTCGCATTTCCGTCTGATTGCCTACCATTTGCACGAACGCATCGCCCGATTCCGCGTTGACCGCGTCCGCCAGCTCCTTTACGGCGGTATATTGATTCCCGTCCCCAGCGATGACGACGCGCAGCCTTCCCATGCCGCCTTGGCGGAGCGCGCAAGCAGCACGAATCAGCATGAGGCAAGCGCTCGCCTTATCCCATGCCAACCGGCTGGCATATACAATGACCTGCGCGTCCGGCGAAATACCGATCGACTCGCGCGCCTTCGCGGACGGTTCGGGATAAAATTCGGAAGCGTCCACGCCGTTCGGAATGAGCTGCGACGCGATACCCTGACGGGCCAAATACGCCTCGACCGGCCTGCTCACACTGACGAACGCGGCGCCGCTATCCGCTAGGCTGCGCAGCTGCTCGGCCGGATAGTAGGCGCCGTGGACGGTGAACACGACAGGAATGCCCAGCTTCCCGGCCGCCTTGGCCGCGTACAAGCCTGAAGGTGTCTGATGAACATGCACGACGTCAATACGGCGCCAACGCATGATTTGCGCAAGCGCGCGTTCGACCGGTTCCTGCCATTCTGGGGCAAGCAGCGAGCCGGCAGCCAAATCCACAACATGAATCGGGCAGCCTGCACGCGCGTACGGCTCGTACATCACGCCGCCAGCGCCGGCGTATACCGGTTGGACGCCGATGCGAGGGAAAACTTTCGCGAGACTTAACACATACGTCTCCGTGCCTCCGACGGACAAGCTGTCCATGACCATGAGTACACGGATGCGGTCATTCATCGCCGTGCTCCGATTGCGGCTTGCCGAAATATTGCCGCGAGCGCTGCAGCACATGCTTCCGGTAATAATATAGCACCTCCGGCAAATTCTCGACGTTGCGGGCGCCCGGCTTGATGACTTTGGCGATGAACTCGTAGTCCTCCGCCCCTTCGATCCTTCGCGTATGTCCGCCGATCCGATCGAACAGCGCCCCTCGCAGCATCGCCGTCCCATGGCAGATGCAGTGCCCGCCCGCGGCGTACACTTTGCCGATCTGATCGCCGTAGCGCAGCCAATTGGCTCTCGTTCTCCGCTTGGGATAGCCGTCTTCGAACACTTCGTAATTCGTGCCAACGAGGTCGATATGCGAGTGATCGTTCAAATAGGCAACCTGCTTCGCAAGCCGATCCGGATGCGACAGATCGTCAGCATCGAGAAAGGCGATATACTCGCCTTTAGACAAATACATGCCCACAGTGATTGCCCCTGCATAGCCGCAGTTGCGCGGCAAGCGATGCACGCAAATATTTCTCCCCCCGGAGAGGAGCTGTTCGTTCTCGTCCAGCCAACGCGCGGCCAGCTCATATGAGCCGTCGGTAGACGCGTCGTCGATTAAGATTAATTCCCAGTGCGGATAGGTTTGACTCCGAACGCTGTCCAGGCAATCCTGCAAATATGCCTGTTTGTTATACACCGTCATGACAACACTGACCAAGCCCGGTGTTCGCGGATAGGCCAAGCTCCTCACCTCCTTACGGATTCGCATATGATAGCACTCGAATATAAGCAATCCGGCGCAGCTGAAATATCGCATAGCTGCCCAGCTCGTATCCGGACAGCGCGGATGTGCGCAGGGTTAAGGCGGTCCCGTCGACCGAGACGACGACGCCGGTCGTCGTCTCCAGCGCGCTCGCCACCTGAACCTGCTTGCCGATCAACGCTTGAAGCTCCTCGTTCATCATTCCATCACCTGCTTTCCGTTGAGATGAAAGCTAACGATCTGTTCCAGCGGAATCAATACATAAGTTCCGCCGCTCTCGGCAATTTTGACGTAATCGCCTCCCACTGCCGCGATTTCGCCCGCTACCAGGCCAGCCTGCGTCGTCAGCTCGGCTTGTCTGCCTTGATAGCGACTCATCGTCTCCTGGATCATCCCTAGTCCCGGATCGCGTTCGATCGGCTCGGACTCTAGGACGCCGGGCACGTCAGCTCCCCGGATGAGCGCACGCAGCAGCTTGAGCAGCTTCGCCTTCGGATGCTCATTTTGTTCACCGCCACCGCTCACGACCGATCGTCCATAGAGAACGCCGGCAAGCCCGTCGAACAATGCCTTCAGCTCTTTTTCGCGAATGATGATTTTCATTGGCTCCTCCTATCCTCGCTTCTCTATGAAAATGAAGAGAGATCCTTACAATCTATGAAATTCGTTGCGATACGATATGTTCGTTGGCCTTCTTCCGGCAAAAATATTCGTTAAGACGGCGCACGGGCGCATCTCGCCAGATTGGTTGCCTTCTGACCCAAGGTAGGCTAGAATGAGTTGTTAATGCTTGCATTACCGCAAAGCACATACTATGAAGAAGCGCGCAGGTGACCCCATGATCGAAGTAAGAACGTCCAAAATTAGCGACGGCGAGTTTAACCGAGGAGTATTCGCGACGGAACCGATCGCCAAAGGCACGCTGTTTCACGCCGCGCCGGTCATTCCATATCCGAACGAGCAGCATGAACACGTTGAGAAGACGCTGCTCGCCGACTATGCATTCTCTTATGGGGCCAATCATACCGCCCTGCTGCTCGGCTACGGGATGCTGTTCAACCACTCTTATAAGCCGAATGCCTATTACGAGTTGAACTTCGACAACCATACCGTCGACTTCTATGCGTACGGCGATATCGCGCCCGGCGATGAAATTTACATCAACTACGGCGGCGAGGTCGACAGCGAGGACGATATCTGGTTCGAGGATAAAAACAAATAACGGCAAAAAACCGCGCGGACCCTAGCAGTCCGCGCGGTTTTTTTTATCCGATTCTCATCTGGGGTTCAGGTTTGTTTAAGGAAGAAGCGCTACACTCGGTCTCAAGCCGCACGATCCCGCTGGCGATGAGATAGCAAGGGCACTGGACCCGCCGTCATGGCGGGTCGTTTTTTTGGCGAGGTGGGCACAGGCCTCAACCGTTGCGGTATTTAAGCGGGGTCCGACCGACTTCCCTCTTGAACAGCTGAATGAAATACGACGGGTTCGGCAGCCCCACCTCCGCGCCGATCCGCTCTACCGGCAGCGTCGTTGTCCGAAGCAGCCGGCACGCATGCTTGATTCTGCGCGCCGTCAAGTAATCCGTAATGCTGCTGCCGGTCTCTTGGCGAAACAACCGCGAGACGTAAAACTTCGACAAATGCAGCTCCTCCGCCATCCGCGCAAGCGAAAAATCTTCCGCGTAGTGCTGCTCGATCCACTGCATGACGCGCTCCGAATACCGAGGCGAACGCAGCGGCTCGTCCCCGCCATCGGACGACAGACGGTCCTGCCCCCTGACCGCCCCTTCTTCCATCGCCTGCAGCAGCTGGAGCATCAGCACCGTCAGCTCCTCGGCTCGCCATGCTTCTCCCTCATCGAGCATCCGTCCCGCCTCATAACGCGCGTACATCCATTCGACCTGATCCGCGAGGTCGCCCAAGTCGTAGACGGCTTGGGCATCCCGGTTTTGAACCCGTTCGTCGAAGAACGCCTGGCGGCGCGGGAACGGCCTAAGCGCGGCCGCCAGCGCGGACGGCTCTACATAGAGCACCGACCTGACGTATGGGGACTCCACGCTAACGTTCGCATGCACATGATGGAGGCGGTAAGGTTGGAAGAAGAACAGCATGCCTCTTCGGATCTCGTAGCTTTGACGATTCACCACGATGCGGCCTTTGCCTTCATGGACGAACAGCAGCTCGCAGCATTGATGCCAATGGTAGTATCCGTTAAAATGCCGGTCGGAACTGGACCGGTAATACCACGTTTCCCGTTTTCCATCGAAGAGAATCGGGTCGAACAGCCTTTTCATCGCTGGCCTCCACATTGCGCAATATCACAACATTTTATTACATTCTAGTATAACTTCCGTCTCCCTTCCGGCGCTACAATTAGAGCCATGGAGAGGTTGTTCAATAAGTCGCCAATTGATCGCGAAGCAGATCAAGGAGTATGTCGGTATCGAATCTTGCTGATTCAGGCTTCTTGGCGCTGAATTGTCGGCTTTTTGAACTCGCACCTAAAGGAGGAGATTACGATGATGGATGAAGCTTATATTGCAACCGTAATGGATCGGCTCGATCGCAAGGTAACGCGAATGATCGACCAGATCGGCGAGAAATGTCCTCATTTTGCAGGAGTGGACGGCAAATACGACAGCACCGGCACCGACTGGTGGACCAGCGGCTTCTGGCCGGGCTTGCTCTGGCTCATGCATGACATGACGGGCGGCACGCAGTACCGGGACGCCGCGTGGCATTGGGACGAGACGCTTGAGCGCTGGTTCTCCCGCGAGGATGGTCACCTTCACCACGACGTCGGCTTCCAGTTCCTCGCGACGGCCGTCATCAAGCATAAGCTGACCGGGGACGGCGAAGCGCTGCGGCGCGGCCTTACCGGCGCCAATTATCTGGCGGCCCGCTTCAATCCCGCAGGCGGCTTCATCCGCGCCTGGAACGGCGACCATTACGGCTGGGCGATCGTCGACTGCATGATGAACATCTCGCTGCTGTTCTGGGCGAGCGAGACGACGGGCGATCCGCGCTACCGGCATATCGCGATCCGGCACGCCGAGACAACGCTGCAATACGGCATCCGCGAGGACGGCTCGGTCAAACATATACTGTCGTTCGACCCAACCAGCGGCGAGTACTTGGAGAATTTCGGAGGGCAAGGCGCCGCCGCGGACTCTTCGTGGAGCCGTGGCACAGCTTGGGCGCTGCACGGCTTCGCCAACACCTACCGCCATAGCGGGGACGTCCGCTTCTTGAATGCAGCCAAGCGAATCGCCCATTACTTCGTCGCTTCGCTGCCGGATGACCACGTGCCGTACTGGGATTTCCGGTTGGATACCTTCGAGAACGAGCCGCGCGACAGTTCCGCCGCCGCCATCGCGGCCTCCGGCTTGCTCGAGATCGCCGATGCCGTTCCCGATAAGGAGAAGCACGGTTATCTCGCCGCGGCGCATCGGATTTTGCACTCGCTGACAGAACGGTACGCGACATGGGATGAGCCGGAGCACGAAGCGATCCTTCTTCACGGCACCGGTCACAAGCCGCAAAATCATTTCGTCGACGGCTCGCTCATCTATGGCGATTATTATTACGCGGAGAGCTTCGCCAAATTGAGCGGCTGGAAGCATCGGATGTATTAATGCCCATCTCGGGCGCTTAATCGGCGCCCAAGCTCCTCAACGCAAGAGGCCCTCCGCCAGAGGGCCTCTTGCGCATTTGCCATTAGTCCTCCCGCCGCGCTGATTCAGGCACCCAGTACTTCCCGTCCCAGTTCACGGCATCTCCTGCCGCGGCGCGCGCATCCAGCTTGCCGGTCGGCACACGGATCGCCTTCCCGTTCACCAGCAGCTCCGCTTCAACCGGCCCGATCGTTCGCACGATGCCAACGCGGCGAACGGCGCAGCTGCTTGAATTCTGTTCCATTGCGTCATCATCCTCTCCGCCAAGTACGTCGCCTACGCGTGTCTCGAGCGATCCTCTTTGCGATCACTGTACCGTGCGGCGATGCACCTAAGTTCACTTCGTTATAGTCTATCGAACGAGCGCCGTCCGTGTATACCCCGTCGTTTCAACCAGCTCTTGTCCCTGCTCCGAGCGAAACCAGCTTAGAAGCGCCTTCGCGTTCGGGTTGTCCGTCCCTGCCGTCACCGCATAGAAGTCGGCCGTTAGCGGGTAGGTGCCATCCGCGATCGAGTCGCGGTCTGGCTGTACGCCGTCCACCTCCAGCAGCCGGATCTCCCCGTTACCGACCATTTGCGTGGCGTAATACAAGAACGAGAAGCCGATGGCGTTCGGGTAATTGCGGTAATCCGCCGTCTGCTCGATAATGCCTTCCATCGCTTCGGCAACCGTCTCCTTCGGCGGCGTCATCAGCCGGTGGTCCTTCATGATGCTCTGCAGCATCGTCTGGCTTCCGCTGTTCTCCGGCCGCTGAAAAGCCCGAATGGCCGCATTCTTGCCGCCGACCTCGCGCCAATTCGTGACTTCGCCGCTGTATATGCGCCGAATGTCCGCAAGCGCAAGACCCTTCACCGGATTGTCCGCCTGCACGAAGAACACGAACGCCTCACGGCCGATCGGCGTCAATTCCAGCTTGACGCCCTTCCTCTTCGCCATCGCAATGTGCTCCTTGGATGGCGCCGCGGCGAAGATGATGTCCGTCTCGCCGTCCATCAAACGCTCATAGGCGAATTCCGTCCCGCTACACACGACATTACTTTTATATGGATCATACGCCCCCGCCGGGTAAGTCGCCTGCACGAAAGCCGCATACAGCGGATAGAGCGCGGTTGCCCCGTCAATTGTCGGCAGATCGCCCGATAACGACAGCTTGGACGGCTCGCGAAGCTTCGCCGCCTTCGTCCTATCCGCGAACGGCTCGTATTCCATAAGATCGACCTTTCCTTCTTTTACGAGCGCAAATCGGCTCTCGTAAGCTTGGAAGCCTTCGTGGACGGCGACCGCAATCAGAAGTCCCGCCGCAAACAAAGCCGTGAAGACGCGCAGCCACTTTAGCGAGATTCGCGGAATCAACCGCGCGATGACAAGGACGGAGAGCCCAATTGCAGCCACCGCGCTCAGAATCGAATAGAAGTGCGACCCTCCCAGTGACGACATGAGCAGCCCGATAAACCCGACCAGGCCGATTGCCATCACCGACAGCACTCCGACAATAATGCGTACAACCGTAGACCAACTCATGCTACAACTCCCAATTTTATGATCGTGTATAGACGCACACCACACGGCCAGCGCCGTTATGGACGCGGACGTATTGATATTTGACGAGTAGATTCCAATACCTTCCAAACTTCTGCGTTTTAAGGAAAACTTTACATCCGTCATTCCGCATACGCAAGCGGCGCGCCCATGACTGACATGGACGCGCCGCTTGATATGCTGTAGACAATAACCTTACGCTACCACCTCTTCGCCCGCCGCTTGCCGACTGTTCGTCAGCCTCCCGCGCACCGCGGCTACGAAGACGATGAGCGAGAGCGCCGCTGAACCCGCGCAGACGGCGAACAGCGCCGGATAACCGGCAAATTGCGAGACGGCGCCGAGCGCGATCGAGCCAAGACCGATGCCGAGGTCGAACGCCGTGAAGAAGGAAGCATTCGCCACCCCTTTCTGGTCCGGACGCGCCATCCGGAGCGCGCAGGCTTGCAGCGCGGGCTGCGCCGAACCGAATCCAAGCCCGTACAGAATGGCGGCCGTCGCGACGCCGGCCGTGCCCGCGGCCATACTTAACACGATCAAGGCCGCGACCGTGACGATCAGCGCAGGTATGATGACGCCCGCCTCCCCGAACCGATCGGACAGCTTGCCTGCAATCGGACGTACCAGCGTGATCGTGATTGCATAGACAAGAAAGAACAGACCGGCGTTCACGCCGATAGATACGGCGAATAGCGACAGGAATGTCGTAATGCCGCCGTAGGCGACCGCGAGGAACAAAATCGCGATCGTAATCGGCAGCAGCGATCGATCGAACAGCTTCATCGGCTTACGTTCCGCAGAGCGCTGGAACGGCGTTCGTGCGGCGAATGCAAGCGCGAGCGCTAATACAGACAAGCCAGTCGCCACGAGAATGACGGCGCGGAACGACCCTTCCTCGATCAGCCACAGACCCGCCATCGGTCCGATCGCCATTGCGATCGTCATGGCCAGCCCATACCAGCCCATCCCTTCGCCCCGGCGCTCTGACGGGATGATATCCGTGATCGCGGTGCCGACCGCCGTCGTCGACATCGCCCAGCTTAGCCCGTGCAAGAAGCGAAGCGCCAGCAGCGCCGCAATGCCGCCGACCCAGTCGTAGGCGTACATCGCCAGCGCGAATAGCAGCAGTCCCCACACAATGAAGGGTCTTCGTCCGTACCGATCCAGCATCCCGCCCACGAAGGGGCGGAACAAGACGGCCGTCAGCGTGAAGACGCCGCTAACCAACCCGACCTGCGTCTGGGACCCGCCCAAATCCTGAATAAACAGCGGCAGCGTCGGCAGCAGAAAATAAAATCCGGTGAATAGCGCCAACATGCCGATCGTGAGCGTCACGAAGGGCTTCGTCCATAAACGTTCCATATCCTTCTCCTCCTAAAGCGTATCCGATGTTAAGCCAATTGTAGCGCTACGAATGTTCGGCAGCATCGCCAACAGGACGGATTTTCCACAACACGGCCTTCGACTTTCGTATGAGCCGCCTTTCAGACTTTCGGCGTAGACACCTCGTTCCCGCGCTCACCTCGCCTGTTCTCCCGTTAGACACGCAGCATCGTTTCCTGATCGTACCTCCCATGGCAAATGGACAAGTTTTCGCGCATTATGGGCATGTTTCATTATTCTAATTGATGCTATCTTACAAATAAGCGGCTTCCAACCGAACAATTCGCAGCGGCGACGCTTGTCGGCTGATAATTAGGAAGCGCTTACAATATCAGGAAGGGGTTTTGATCATGCTCCCTCGTCATTCGGAAAGGCGGTTGTTCGCTTTGATGCTTTCGTTCGTGCTCGTTCTTGGAGGTTCCTTCGGACTGTTCGCACCGTCCGCCCGCGCGGCGGACGAATACGACGGTCTGCGGACCAAATGGAAGGCGCTTCTCGTCGGCGGCGCCTCCGTGAATACGTCCGATGCGGACATTGCCGCCTCGATTCAATCGACGACGTCAAAAGCAAACGGCTTCTGGACGTCGCTGGACAAGTCTGCCGGCCGTACGGCGCTATGGAGCGACCTGGCCGACTGGTCGGCGTCCAGCACGATTACCGGCAGCTATAACCGGCTCAAGACGATGGCGATTGCTTATTCGACAAGCGGCTCCTCCCTGCAAAATAACGCGGCGCTTAAGAGCGACATCGCCGCCGCGCTCGATTGGCTGTTCGCGAACAAATACAACACGACCAAGAGCGAAACCGGCAATTGGTGGGACTGGGAGATCGGCACGCCGCTCATATTGAACGATATCATGACGTTAATGCATGACGATTTGACGTCTGCTCAGCGGACGAACTATTTGAACGCCATCCAGAAGTTCTGCCCCGATCCGACGAAACGAACGATCTCCCCGTCGGTGACGGAGACTGGCGCCAATAGACTCGACAAAGCGCTCATCGTCGCGGTCGCGGGCGTCATCGGCAAAGACGCCGCCAAGCTGACCGCAGGACGCAACGCGATCAGCCAGACGCTGCTGTACGTGACCGACGGCGACGGGTTCTATACGGATGGCTCGTTCGTTCAACATACCGACGTGGCCTATACTGGAAGTTATGGCAGCGTCCTGATATCCGATATGGCCAAGCTGCTTTACTTACTGCAGGGTTCCACTTGGCAGGTCACGGACGCCAATCTCGGCAATGTGTACAAGTGGGTGACGGACTCGTTCCAGCCGGTCATGTATAAAGGCGCGATCATGGACATGGTACGCGGGCGCGCCATCTCCCGCGAGGAATCCGAGGACCACGAAGCCGGCCGGTCCATCATCGTCTCGCTCGTGCGTCTGGCGGAAGGCGCGCCTGCCGACAAGGCGCTGCAGATTCGCCAGATCGCCAAAGGCTGGATTGCGCAGGATACGACGTTCGCCAACTACTACGCAGATATGGGCGTATCGGACATCGTCCGTGTCAAGGCGCTCATGGCGGACAACTCCATATCGGCCGGCAGCGACCTCGTGAAGACGCATGTATTCGCCGGCATGGACAGGGCGGTGCAGCTGCGGCCGACGTACGCACTCGGCCTATCCTTATTCTCAAGCCGCATCTCGGCCTTCGAATACATCAACGGCGAGAATGGCAAAGGCTGGTACACGGGAGCCGGTATGACTTCGCTCTATAATGGGGACTTAAGCCAGTTCGGCGGCAACTACTGGGCGACCGTCGACATGTACCGGCTGCCAGGGACGACGACGGACGGCGCCGTGAGCGCAACGCCGGTCAATTCGAAGCATTACACCGGCAACCGCAATTGGGTCGGGGGCTCCATGCTGGGTGACAGCGCGTCAGTCGGCATGGACTTCTCGATGACCCCCGTGACGGGCACGACGCTCGCGGGCAAGAAGTCGTGGTTCCTCTTCGGGGACAAAGTCGCGGCTATTGGCTCCGGCATCACAAGCACCGACAACAAAAGGGTCGAAACGATTATCGAGAATCGCAAGCTCAACAGCGCCGGCACGAACGCGCTCACGGTGAACGGCACGGCCAAATCGACGGCATCCGGCTGGACGGAGGCCATGACGAATGTCAGCTGGGCGCATCTGGCCGGCAGCGCTGCAGGGTCGGATATCGGCTACTACTTCCCGACGCCGTCGGCGGTCAGCGGTCTGCGCGAGACGCGGACCGGCGCCTGGAGCCAGATCAATACGGGCCAAAGCACGGCTCAAGTCACGAACCGGTTCCTCAGCCTAGCCTTCGACCATGGGAACAACCCGAACGGCGCAACGTATGCATATGTCATTCTCCCGAACAAGACAGCTTCAGCCACGGCTGCTTACGCGGCTGCTCCGGATATCAGCGTGCTGGAGAATACGACCTCCGCGCATGCCGTGCGAGACGCCGCTTCGGGGACGGTCGGGGCGAACTTCTGGAACGATGCCGTCAAGACAGTTAACGTGAACGGCATCGCCTATTTGACAAGCAACAAGAAGTCATCTGTCACCGTCACCGAAGCAGGCGGGGAGTTAACCGTAGCCACGGCTGATCCGACGCAGGCGAATACCGGTACGATCCGGATCGAAATTAACCGCACGGCGACATCGGCGCTGTCGATCGATCCCGGCGTCACGGTCGTCTCGCTCGCGCCGACGATCAAGCTGGACGTGAACGTCGCAGGCTCGCTCGGCAAGTCGTACACGGCGAAGCTTGCGCTCGGCAGCGCGGTCGTGACGAACATCAGCGCCGAAGCCGACGCCTATGTTCGCGACGGCGCGAGCGCTAGCACTAATTTCGGCGCTGACGCCTCGCTCGTCGTCAAGAACGACGGCGCCGGTTATGCGCGCGAATCGTTCGTCCGCTTCAACCTTGCGGGCGTCAGCGGCCCCGTCGCGAGCGCCAAGCTGCAGCTGACGCCGACCAGCGTCGGCATGACCGGCATCCTGCATCAAGCTTATCTGGCCGCGAGCGACAGCTGGGACGAGAGCACGATCACGTGGAGCAACAAGCCCGCCTCCGGCGCGCTGCTCGGCTCCTGGACCGTGCCAGCAGCTGGCACCTCCGCCCTGATCGACATCACCGCTGAAGTCAATGCCGCCATCGCAGGCGATAAGAAAGTATCGATCCGGATTGCAGGCGCGTCGAATCAAGGCGCCAACGGCTGGGCGAACTACGGCTCTAAAGAACACGCATCGGAGGTCAGCCGGCCTGTGCTTGTGCTCGTGCAATAGAATAATCAACCATGCGCGGCATCCGCTTCCGGCGGGGGTCGCGCTTCCTCTCCACCTATTTCCAGTCGGCCTACCGGATAATAAAAAAAAGCAGCCGCAAGCGGCTGCTCATCCCACTATCAATATGACGTACATTGTCAAGTCTAGTACGTATGTAAAGCGAGCACCTCAAGCGACTCCATCAAATCTTCTAGCTCCTGCTTGCTCATCGACTGCATACGCTGCAGCATTTCGTAGACGCTCTCGTCCCCCACCAACTCGCTAAGCGTGACCATAGGCGCTTCTTGCATCATTTCGTTCATTCCGATTCCTCCTCGTTCTGGTTCGAAAACCACTCTTCCATGCGATTCCGGAAAAGGAAGAACGCGGATGCTTCCCTTCGGCAGCTGGCTAACATACGCGGCTTGTTGTGCCCCGCAAGTCCCTCTAGCTTTGCGTCGCTGGCTTTCGCCAGGTTTGCCATTGTCGAGTAGATCTTCATAACCATATTGTACAGGACAAACGTCCTCCTTGACTAGCCCATCTCGGGAAATTAATAGCGGCTCTCATCAAGAACGCCTCCTCTGACCCCTCCACGCTTGCGCGAAGAAGCCGCAGGCCATTGCGCCTAGCGGCTTCTTCGCGAATAAGACGGGCGTTCTATTCCAATTCACGCTCGTCGACGATGCCCGGCGCAAGCGGCGGCTGCGCCGACACAGGTTGTTCAGACAGGCGAGCACGATGAAAATCCGTCACGTCGGCATGACGCGTGCCAAGCTCATCCAGTTCCGGACTATCGCCGAAGAGCGTCGCTTTGTCGACCATCCGCTCCACCTCCTTTCGCGCTGCATTCCAACGATTCGTCCTGTAGTGTCCGCTGCCAATTGTTGTCTTATTCGCAATTAGACGATTTTCGACAAACCGGGAATTAGAGGAAGCAAGGAAAACGCCGCAATTACAGCTGATATCACGACTCTCGGACTAGTACGATCGATTCTTGCAACCTTTAATATTTTCCCCTGTATTCCTTTTGCCAAGGGTCTTTCGATATATATTTTCATTGAAATCGAACTGTTATAATGACGCTATCAATCTAGCAGCACCACACTCAACCTATCGGAGGGACATCATGTCAAGTCAGCCACAGATTACGCCGACACGCCGCTACGCCCGTTTGCTCAGCCTTCTTCTGCTCTCCTTCTTATTCACGATTAACGCCAGTCCCAGCGTGTTCGCCGCCGCGAAAGACCGGCAAGCCCCCACAGCGCCGACAAGCTTAACCGCGCTGAACGTCACCTCGTCCGCTCTCCAGTTGAGCTGGAAGCCATCGACCGACAACGTCGGCGTTGCCAAGTATCTGGTCTATCGCGGGACGTCTCAGATCGGTTCTGTCACGACGACCGCATTCCCGGTGAACAACTTGCTCGCCGGAACGCAATACGCCTTTACCGTCAAAGCGGCCGACGCCGCCGGGAACGTATCTGCCGCAAGCACGCCCTTGACGGTCAGAACTACGGCGTCCGCGCCAACCACGCTTACGACAGCCACCACAACGACGCCTACAACAACGACGGCGACAGCGTCGGCGACGACATCGACGGCAACGGCAATAGCTCCGGCAGCGACGACTTCGACGGCGACTTCGACGGCAACGGCGACAGCTCCGGCAACAACGACGGCAAGTTCAGCAACTACAACGGCAATCGTCTCCGGTAAGCGCGTCATCGGTTATTACACCGGCTGGTCGACGTACAACGGCTTGCAGGTAGCTTCGATCGACGGCAGTAAGCTGACGCATATCAACTACGCGTTCGCGAACGTCGGCACCGATCTTAAAGTCACCATGAGCGATCCGTATGCGGATATCCAGAAGCGCTTCCCGAACGATCTGGCCACGGATCGGTTCTACGGCAATTTCAACCAGCTGCTCAAGCTGAAGCAGAAGTACCCGCAGTTGAAAACGCTCATCTCTATTGGCGGCTGGGGCGGTTCGGCCCAGTTCTCGAATGCTGCGCTGAATGAAACGAATCGGGAGATATTCGCGGCTAGCGCGGTCCAATTTATGGTCGATTACGGCTTCAATGGCATCGATATCGACTGGGAGTATCCGGTGGCCGGCGGAGCGGCGGGCAATATCAACCGTCCGGAGGACAAAACGAATTTCACGCTGCTCATGCAGAAGCTGCGCGAGAAACTGAACGCCCAAAGCGTCAAAGACGGCAAAACCTACTTGCTCACGTTCGCATCCGCAGCCGGCAGCTCGTACTTGAACAACGTCGAGATCGCCAAGTTGGCTGCCGTATCCGACTACATCAACGTGATGAGCTACGACATTCACGGCACCTGGGAGACGATGACAGGCTTTAACGCCCCGCTCTATCGCGACCCTGCCAGCAAGTTCACTTGGGAAACCAGCGTGAGCGATGCCATCTCCCTTTACCAGAAAGCCGGCGTCCCATCGGATCGAATCGTCATGGGCATCCCGTTCTACGGCACGAAGTATACGAATGTGACGAATGCCGGTAATGGGTTGTACCAAACGTTCTCCGGCGGGGGCTCCATCACTTATGCCGAACTAAAAGCCTCCTACATCGGCTTGAACGGCTATACGCGTTATTTCAACACAGATTCAAAGGTGCCTTATCTGTGGAATGGCAGCACGTTCATCAGCTACGACGACGCCGAATCGATCGGCCACAAAGCTTCGTATATCAAAAATCAAAACCTCGCCGGCGCCATGATCTGGTCGCTCGGATACGATACGTCCGGCGGCGAACTGCTTGCCTCGCTCTACCAAAGCTTGCAATAATACGATCCCTTATTTCGAATCAACAAGAGGCCGTCTCAAAAGGGTTTAGTAATTGTCTTCTAAGTCTTCTAACTCCGAAGCCCCCCCTAATTGAACAAATAAAATGGCGTTACAGGGTCTTATCCCTGTAGCGCCATTTGCCGTTTTCGGTCTACTGCGG
>NZ_JBHMDO010000025.1:0-175697 GCF_042431225.1 Paenibacillus aurantiacus
GGGCGTCCAGAGGGCAAAGCCCTTTGGTTCCCCTCAGCGGAGGGGGAAGGGGGAGGGAGCCGGGCCGGGATTGAGAGAAGCTGGAAAAGCGGCTAGAATAAAGGTTTGATAAGCGGTGACGGACCAGAAGCATCTTGGAAGGAGCGAGTCGTCCGGCACCGCGAGGGAGGAGAGAACCCGGATGTATCGCATTTTCATCGTGGAGGACGACGAAAAGATCGGCGAGCTGCTGCGCAGGTCGCTTGTCAAATACGGCTTCGAAGCACGCGTAGCAGAGCGGATGCATGAGCTGAAGCTCGAGATGGAGGCGTGGGCGCCGCATCTCATTCTGCTGGATATCCATCTGCCGCACTACGACGGTTACTATTGGTGCAGGCAGTTTCGTACGGTGACCAGTGCGCCGATCATCTTCGTCTCGGCACGGTCGGGCGAGATGGATCAAGTCATGGCGATCGAGAACGGCGGCGACGACTACGTGACGAAGCCGATCCCGCTCGATTTGCTGCTGGCGAAGATCAAAGGCCTGCTGCGCCGGACATATGGGGAATATGCGGCACCCTCGCCTGCCGCGCAAGGAGGCGGAGAGTTGGCAGCACGCGGCCTGCTGCTCAATTCGGCGCGCAGCGAATTGGAATGGGATGGCCGCCACATGGCGCTGACGAAGAACGAATGCCTGCTTGCCGCGTGTCTATTGAAGCAGGAGGGGCGCGTCGTCAGCCGGGAGCGGCTGCTTGAGACGCTGTGGGACGACGTGCAGTTCGTCGACGACAACACGCTTACCGTCAACGTGACGCGGCTGCGCCGGAAGCTGGAGGAGCTCGGCTTGCCCGGGGTCATCGAGACCGTGCGGGGCTCGGGCTACAAGCTGAACCTGAAGGGAGCCGGAGCATGAGCGGGCATAGAGGATTCGAAGCCGAGGACGGCGCTGATATGACGTCTGGCGTGCGCGGCGAGGCAGAAGGAGCGTCGCTGACGTTCGTCCGCTTCCTGGCGGATAAGCTCCCTTACATCGCGGCATTCCTGCTGGCGCTTGTGCTCTCGGAGACCGCGCTCGTGCTCAGCTTAGCGGGCAAAGGGCTTGCGCTCGATGCGACGAGCATCGCCTATGCGTTCGTGCTGGCGCTGTTCGGCCTGCTCCTTTGGCTGCTGGCGGATTACTTGCGTCAGCGGGCGTACTTCCGCGAACTCGGCGAAGCGCTGCGGGCAGGCAAGCTCGATGCCGCGCTTCAGATCCAATCCGGCGCTACCCGCGATCAGCGCGCCGTTCAGCGGCTGATTGCCCGGCAGCATGAGGCATATATGGACGAGCTTGGCCGCTACCGGAGGCAGCAGGAGCTGCATCAGCATTTTACCCATCAGTGGGTGCATCAGATGAAGACCCCGGTGTCGGTCATCGATCTGCTGGCCCAGCAGGGCGGGGAGGAAGCCGCGGAGGAGGCGGCTGAAGGGTTCGCCAGCATTCGCGAGGAAGCGGAACGGCTGACGCAGGGACTCGATCAGATGCTCTATACGGCGAGGCTGTCCAAATTCGAATTGGACATGCACGTGCGGAGGGTGCATCTCGAGGAGCTTGCGCGAGAGGTCGTCAACCGGCATAAGCGGCTGTGCATCAAGCACGGCATCTATCCGCAGATCGAGGGAACGGCGTCGGCTGAGACCGATGAGAAATGGATGGCGTTCGCGGTCGGCCAGCTCGTCACGAACGCGATCAAATACAGCGCCCCCAAGCCGGGCGCCAAGCGCCTCTATATCCGCCTCGCGCAAGAGCCGGACGGCTCCGCTACCTTAAGCGTCCGCGACGAGGGCATCGGCATTCCGCCCCAAGAGCTGCCGCGCGTGTTCGATCCGTTCTTCACGGGGGAGAACGGGCGGATCGTAGGCGAATCGACCGGCATGGGGCTGTATCTGGCCAAGCTGGTCTGCCGGAAGCTGGGACATACGATAACGGCAGCCTCCGAGCAGGGATGCGGCACGACAGTGACGATCGCTTTTCCTTCGCGGACCTTGCACCGCATCGAGGACAGGTGACAATAATGTAAGGTTCCGCCTGCCGATTGAAAGCTGAATCGATGGGGGAGACGGCTTCCCGGAAGGTATACTGGTGCCATAAGAACCAAGCGAAGGGAAGGAATTCGTCATGACAGTATTACGCACGCAAGCGCTGTGCAAGACTTACGCGAGCAAGGGCAGTGTCGCTTACAAGGCGCTGGAAGACATTGACCTCGACGTGGCAGCGGGGGAGTTCGTCGGCATTATGGGACCGTCGGGCAGCGGGAAGACGACGCTGCTCAACCTGCTGGCGACGATCGACAAGCCGACCTCGGGCAGCATCTGGATTAACGGCACGGAGCCGGCCCGTCTGCACGAGAAGCAGCTGGCGCTGTTCCGCAGGCGGGAGCTCGGCTTCGTCTTCCAGGACTTCAACCTGCTCGACACCCTGTCGATCAAGGAGAACATTGTCCTGCCGCTCGTGCTCGAAGGCACGCCGGTCAAGGAGATCGAGGCGCGTCTGGCGCCATTTGCGGAGCTGCTCGGCATCGCTCATATTTTGAACAAACGCACTTACGAGGTGTCCGGCGGGCAGAAGCAGCGGGCGGCGATCGCGCGGGCGATGATTCACAAGCCGTCGATTCTGTTGGCCGACGAGCTGACCGGCAACCTCGATTCCAAGGCGGCGAAGGATGTCATGGAATCGCTCAAGCAGATGAACGAGCAGTTCGCGGCGACGATCGCGATGGTGACGCACGACCCGTTCGCCGCCAGCTACTGCCAGCGCATCGTGTTCATCAAGGACGGCCGGCTATTCTCGGAGATTCGCCGCGGCGCGAGCCGCCAGCTGTTCTTCCAGCAAATTTTGGACAGCCTCAGCGTGTTGGGAGGTAATTTCGATGACATTCCGTTCGCTCGCGCTTAGCAGCATCCGCGGCAATTGGCGCGCCTATAGCGCCTTCTTTCTGAGCAGTGTATTCTCCGTGCTTGTCTTCTATATGTACGGGGCGTTCCTATTCCACCCGGACGTCATCAATGGTCACATCGAGCAGGCGGAGAAGGTGCGCAAAGGCATGGAGGCGTGCGAATATATCGTCGCCATTTTCTCGTTCTTCTTCGTGATGTATGCCAACTCCGCCTTCCTGAAGACGCGCAAGAAAGAATTCGGCCTCTACGCCTTGTTCGGCATGACCCGCGCCCAGCTGCGGCGGATGCTCATGCTCGAGAGCCTGTTCATCGCCCTGCTGGCGATCGCGGTCGGCATCGGTATCGGCATACTACTCAGCAAGCTGTTCTTCATGGCGATGTCGCTGCTGCTCGGCGTCACGAATCCGATCCGGTTCTCCGTGCCGATGAAGGCGGTGGTGCTCACCGTAGGCGGCTTCCTGCTGCTGTTCAACGCCCTTAATTGGCTTGGCGCGTTGCGGGTCGGCAAGACGGAAATCGTCGACTTGCTGAAAGAGGCGAGCAAGCCGAAGAAGGAGCCGGCGTTCAGCGTGTGGCTTGCGTTGTTGGGTTTGACCACGCTGGCTGGCGGCTACGCGCTGGCCGTGCTCATGAACATGGGGACGTTCATCAGGCTGACGCTCCCCGTCTTATTGCTAGTCTTGATCGGCACGTACTTCCTGTTCACGCAGAGCAGCGTGGCGATCCTGCGCCTGTTGAAGCGAAACAAAGGGATCTTCTATAACCGCACGAACATGATCGCCCTCTCCCAGATGGCGTTCAAGCTGAAGGACAACGCGCGCATTCTGTTCATGGTGACGATTCTGAGCGCCGTCATCATGACCGCGTCCGGCACGCTGTACGTGTTCAAGGAGAACGGCCGGGCGCAGCTCATGTCGCATGCGCCGCATACGATCGGCTACGTCGAACGAGGGCTGAACGTCCACGAGGTTATCGAGCCGGGCAAGCTCAGGCAGATCCTGCTTGCCGACGGGCGGAAGATCGCCTATGAGATCCAAGTGGCCGGCATTGCGACCGAAGCCATGCAGGGCGCCAAAGGCGGCGCGTTCCGCTCCGGCGTCGGGGAGATCAATGCAGCCGTCATCGGCATCTCGGAATATAACCGCGCCGCCGAGCTGACCGGACGCGACCAAGCGACCGTAGCCCCGGGCAAGGCGTTCCTCGTGTACCCGTACGTCGAGATGATGGATACCGGCTTGTACAAAGGGGAGGCAATCCAGGCGAAGCTCAATGGCGACTGGATCACGTTCGATCTGGAGCCGACGCGTGCGGGCGCCGTACTGACGCCGGTGGGCATTTACACCTACCTGCTGGTGGTAGATGAGAAGACCTACGAGACGCAGCTTTCGCGAACGCCGCCGGAGAAGCAGGTCGTCAGCTACGGCGTGGAGCTGGAGGGATGGGAAGAGGCGCTCTCCACGATGGAGAAGGTGAAGGCCGCCATATCGGAAGAGAAGCGCAACCAGGCGATGACCAACCGGGTCGAAGGGTATCTATCCATCAAGGAAACGAGCTCCCTCACGCTGTTCGTCGGTCTGTTCGTCAGCCTGCTCTTCTTCATCGCCTCCGGCAGCATGCTATACTTCAAGCTGTTCACGGAAATGAAGGACGACGAAGCGCAGTTCCGGGCGCTGACGCGCATCGGCATGACGGCTGGCGAAATCCGGCGGATCGTCCTGGCGCAAGTATCGGTCATCTTCTACGTGCCGGTGGCGGTCGGCATTCTGCATACGCTGTTCGCGATGAAGGCGCTGGATAATCTATTGAGCGGCCAAATCTATCTTTATGCGGGCATCGTCATCGGCATCTATATCATCATGCAGTCGGTCTACTTCATGGTCGCTTACCGTACGTACATGAACAACATGCTCAAAGCCGCGGCGTAACGGACTTCGCCGGCGGCCGACTCTACCAACCTCTCGAATCAGGCGGGTTGCCGATGGCAATCATCCAAGAGATTCCCGCCTCTGCGGCATATGCTATACCATGTCATCAGACGGGAGGAGCGAGAAAGATGGAAGAGATCGGAAGACAGTTGGCCAGCAAATGGGACAAAACGGCGGCGCTGTTATCGCATCCGCGGATCGCGCCGCATATCCCGCCGACACGTCTGTTTACGGAAGCGAACTTGCGGAGCATGCTCGCCGCGCACGGCATGGTCGTCGTGAAGCCGGTCAAGGGCGCGGGGGGCCACGGCGTCATCAAGGTCACCAGAAGCGGAAGCGGTTACGCGCACACCTATTACGCGAAGACGAAGCATTTCGCGGCGTTCAACGACATGTACCGCTCGCTGGACCGGATGCGCAAGGGGCGCCGATATTTGATTCAGAAGGGAATTCGGCTGGCAACGATCCAGGGGCGGCCGGTCGATTATCGGGTGAAGTACGTGAAGGAGAACGGAGTGTGGCAGATCAGGGCGATCGTGGGCAGATGGGCCAAGCCGGGATTGTTCGTCACGAATCTGTGCCGGGGCGGGCAGCTTCTGTCCGGTTCCGAAGGAATCCGGCGATCGTTCTCCGCGTCCGCCGTGGCCGGCAAGAAACGCAAAATGCGCGAGCTGACGCGTCTAGGGACACAGGTGCTGGAGGTACGCTTTCCGGGTCTTGGCCAGCTGGGCTTTGATTACGGCATCGACAACAGCGGGAAGCTGTGGATTTTCGAGGTGAACACGCGGCCTCAATAGGCCCAAATCAATAGATTACGTTAATGGGTGAAGAGATATTCATTAAAGTTTTTTATTGGAAAATCGTCTTCCACAGCTGTGTATAACCGTATCCACATTATCCTCGTTGCCATTCCTGTTTTTTCCTCCAATACCCACAATATACACACATGCTGTCCACATGTTGTTGTGGATATTTCGAACGCTTGTTCCGCTTTTGGGGACATGCTAAGATGAGTCAGGAAGAAACAGGAAGGGAGTGTGGAACCATGGAGATTCTGTCTGACGAGCTGCTCTTGGATGCTTATCAAGCGGCCATGCAGTTCAACTTGGAGCCCGAATTTATCCAACTGCTCGCCGCCGAAATCAAGCGCAGGCAGATCAGCCCGGACAACTTTCGTCGAATTACCGCCTAGAGATACAACCGCTAGCGAATGCACTCGGTACGCTAGAATCAATGCTCGCTTGCATGCCATTGCTTAACTGCCGTCTCCTCGCTTAAGCCGCATACGGGGCAGCTAACGAGATGTTTGCAAGTTTGCTCCGCTGAGAAGACGATAGTTGCCATCGCATCGGTGTCATGCAAGTCGGGATCCGGCTCGTACGGGGAATACGGACCTATATAATCCGAGATCCGTCCGCAGTCCGTCGCAAGCTGGCCGCATGAGCGGCATTGCGCGTATAAGGATTCCAGACCATTGCATACCGGACATAACATAAAGGGTATCCTCCTTGTTCAGCCGTCTCTTCGCGAAGCGGCGCCCAAGCGGTAGGATACCCTCTTTCGTTTCCCTTCATTTATAATTTCATGTTGCTGCTGTGGCCGGGCGACAGCTTGGCTGCCGGATCGATATACACTTTAGCGTTGTTGACCGCGGTCGGCGCTTCTCCGAAGCCGACGGCGATTAGCTTAAGCTTGCCGGGATACGTGGTGATGTCGCCTGCGGCGAAGATGCCGGGGACGGTCGTCTCCATCCGCGAATCGACGACGATGGACCCGCCTTCGATGTCGATGCCCCAGTCGGCGATCGGCCCGAGCGAAGAGACGAAGCCGTAATTGACGATGACCGCATCCGTCTCGCGCTCGATTGTCTCGCCCGTCTTGACATTGCGCAGCGTCAACTGTTCGATCGTCTCGTCGCCGCGCAGCGCGGCGATCTCATAGGGCGTAAGCACGCATATGTCCGATTGCTTGAGTCTCTCGACGCTGTGCTCGTGCGCGCGGAATTTGTCGCGGCGGTGGATGAGCGTCACGCTCGCGGCAATCGGCTCCAGCATGAGCGACCAGTCGACGGCCGAATCGCCGCCGCCGCAGACGAGCACCCGCTGTCCTTGAAACCGGCTTAAGTCCTGCACGAAGTAGTGGAGGTTGCGTTTCTCGAACCGGTCTGCTTCGGCAAGCTCGAGGCGGCGCGGCTCGAACGCCCCGACGCCAGCGGTCACGATCACCGCTTTGGCGAAGTGTGCGCCGCGATCGGTACGGATTTCGAACTGCCGCTCCCCATGCTTGATCACATCCATTACTTTCTCTTCCAGACAGACTTCGGGGTGAAAATGCTCCATCTGCGCCTTAAGCCGGTCGACGAGCTCCCGGGCCGTCACTTTCGGAAAACCCGCGACGTCATAGATATACTTCTCGGGATATAGCGCCGCCAGTTGGCCGCCTAACTCGGGCATGCTTTCGATTAACTTCACCGATGCCTGGCGCATGCCGCCGTAGAAGGCGGCAAACATTCCAGCAGGTCCGCCGCCGATGATAGCCAGATCGACTGTATTCCGTGCAGTCATTGTATCGGTCAAAGCCGTGCACCTCCGCAATATTAACTATACTACCCATACGCCCGGATGAACTTGTTCAGAAGGGGTTGATGAAAATAACGAAATTGGATATAATTCTAAAGTTTTTCGTATATTTTTACCCTTGAAACTTAACTGAAAAATTTGTATCATGTGTGATATTAAATATAGGGTGTATAATAGCGTCTTTATGCGGTTTTTGACGACATTTTACAATTTCCCGTACAGAGAGAAACCCCATAAACAACTGTATTTGTGTAATTTTTCACAAGGATTAAAGTAATAGGAATGGATGGGATTCTAAACATGAGCAACATACCAAAAATCGTCATTCTTGGGGCGGGCTATGGCGGCATCCTGACCGCGCTGCGCCTGCAGAAAGAATTGAACTATAATGAAGCCGACGTAACGCTGGTCAACAAGCATGATTATCACTATATTACGACGCATCTGCACATGCCGGCCGCCGGTACGGACAAGGCCGAGAACGCGCGTGTCAGCATTTCCAAGCTCATCGACGAGTTCAAGATCGACTTCGTCAAGTCGACGGTCGTCCAGATCCGCACGCAGGATAAGAAAGTCATCCTGGAAGACGGCACGCTCTCCTATGACTACCTGGTCATCGGCGTCGGCGGCGAGCCGGAGACGTTCGGCATTCCGGGCATGAGCGAATACGCGATGAACATTCGCAGCATCAACTCGGTCCGTCTCATCCGCGAACATATTGAATACCAGTTCGCGCGCTATAAGCGGGAACCGCACCGTACGGACTACTTGACGTTCGTCGTAGGCGGCGCGGGCTTCACCGGCATCGAGTTCGTCGGCGAGCTGGCCGACCGCGTGCCGGAGCTGTGCAAGCAGTTCGACGTGGACCCGCAGCTCGTGCGCATCGTCAATGTGGAAGCGGCGCCGACGGCGCTGCCGGGCTTCGATCCGGAGCTGGTCGAATACGCGATGGAAGTGCTGACGAAGAAGGGCGTTACTTTCCGCATCGGCACGGCGATCAAGGAATGCACGCCGGATGGCGTCATCGTCGGCGACGGCGAAGAAATTCGTTCCGCCACCGTCATCTGGGCGGCCGGCGTACGCGGCAACCGCTTGATCGACGAGGCCGGCTTCGAGACGATGCGCGGCCGCGTGAAGGTCGACGAGTTCCTACGCGCGCCGAGCAACGAGAACATCTACATCGTCGGCGACAACTCGCTCATCCTGAATCCGGAAGGGCGCCCGTACCCGCCTACCGCGCAGATCGCGATGCAGCAAGGCGTTACGTGCGCGCATAACCTGGTCGCGTCGATTCGCAACCAGCCGCTGCGCAAATTCGAATTCAAGAATAAAGGCACCGTCGCTTCCCTCGGCAAGGGCGAGGCGATCGGCCTGGCGTTCGGCAAGACGTACAAGGGCCGCGTGGCCGCGTGGCTGAAGAAGCTGATCGATCTTCGCTACCTGTTCATCATCGGCGGCATTCCGCTCGTGCTGCGCAAAGGGAAGTTCTTCTAATGCGCCACTGCAGCGTGCAAGTACGCGGCTTACTAACCCGGGATGAGCTGGACCGCTATAACGCGCTGATGGAAGTCGGCTCCTTCCTGGAGTCGCAGAGCCGGTACGATCTGTCGGCCACGGTCCAGAAGGAAGTCGACATTCTGATTCTGCCCGCGATCGAGCGTTTGAAGGAGAAGGGACGCGAGCGCGACCGGCAGACGGAGCTTTATTTGGAAATGAAACGCATTATGGCGGAGGAAGACGAGGAGTAGACTCGGCTTTGCGATCCGCATCTTGAATGCCCGGCGTCCGGAATGGACGCCGGGCATTTTTGCGTCGTTCCGGTACGTCCAGACGATAGGCTGCTATCATCCAGGCCAGTCTAAGGCAAGTACCCCTATTTGTCCGCTATCCATGTAAATCCAATCCCATCTTTCGTTCGCGAAAGGTAAAATCAACCCTGTTCACGTCCATTCGGAAGTAAAAACCGTCCTCTAGAACCGGTTTCAGAGGAGCGGCTATAATGGGTTCAACAACAAGAAAGCGCATACATATTTTGGCGATCGCACGCGAAAGGAGGGCTGCTGCGGAATCGGTTAGGAAGAGCGTAAACCCAATACTTTGCGAAAGGATGATGAACGTTTGATGAAAAGATGGATGCCGTTTGTGATGGTATTTCTGCTAGGGATGAGCGTAGTGACAAGCGCGGGTGCGCATACGGTCGGGACCGCGAACGTCAATGCAAGCCAGAAGACGAAGGATACGCTGAACTGGTTGGCGCATTTGCCCAATCGCACGGAGAATCGAGTCGTATCCGGGTTCTTCGGGGGCTACAGCGGGCAGACGTTCTCCACGCAGCAGCTGGAGGAGCTGCGAACGGCGACGGGGCAATATCCGGGTATCTTCGGCTGCGATTACGGGGCGGGATGGGCGAGCGCTTCGGATCCGACGACGCTCATTAACTATGATTGCAACAGCGGACTGAAAACCTATGCTGCCGCGGGCGGGCTGGTGACAGTCAACGTCCATTATCCGAGCCCTGGACCTGCGACGGGAGGCGATCTGAACACGAAGCTCGCTAATTTCGGCGATCTGCTGAATACGGGCACGGCTACCGGCGCGAGATGGCGAGCTTACTTGGACAAGACGGCGGCCGGACTTCAGGATCTCGAGAATGCGGGCGTCACCGTGCTCTGGCGGCCCTTCCATGAGATGAACGGCGACTGGTTCTGGTGGGGGAATCAAGACGCAGCGACGTTCAAGAACGTGTGGGTTCAGATGTACAATTATTTCACGGTAACAAAAGGGCTCGACAATCTAATCTGGATTTATGCGCCGGATTTCAGCCGAGGCAATCGTACTGCGTATTACCCGGGCGCGAACTACGTGGATATCGTCGGGCTGGATGCGTATGATGACAATCCGGCGTCCAGCGTGACCGGATACGACGAGCTCGTCGCCCTCGGCAAGCCGTTCGCGTTCACCGAGATTGGCCCCGACTCGCAAGGGTCGTTCGATTACGCCAAGTGGATCAATGCGATCAAAACGAATTTCCCACGGACGGTCTACTTCTTCGCTTGGAACGACGGATGGGCTCCGCACCGCAATCAGAACGCTTCTGCGCTCCTGAATGACGCCTGGACGGTCAATCGGGGCGAAATCTCGCTCTCGTCTATTACCGAAGCGGGAGGCGGTAGCGGTGGCGGTGGAAGTGGAAGTGTCACGACCTTATACGACTTCGAGGGCTCAGCGCAATCGTGGGCGGGCGGCAACGTAACGGACGGGCCATGGAGCGTCTCCGAATGGAAGGCAAGCGGATCAAGCGGGCTGAAGGCCGACATCAACCTTGGCGCGGCGACGAAAAGCTATTCGCTATACCGGACAGCGGCGCATAATTTGTCGGGCAAGTCGCTGCTCAAGGCGCGCGTCGCGACGGCAACGTGGGGTTCGTTCGGCAGCGGAATGACCGCCAAGCTGTACATCAAAACCGGCAGCGGCTACCAGTGGTACGACGGCGGCGCCGTGTCTGTCACGTCCGCAGGCGCAACGCTGAGCCTCTCTTTGGCGGGCAAAGCGAATCTGGGCGACGTTCGGGAGATCGGCATTGAATTCGGCGGAGCAGCGAACGGCAGCGGAACCTCGGCGATCTACGCGGATTTCTTGACGGTGGAATAGTTCGGTTCGTCAGCTGCGGCATAGCCGCATTGCCCTCGCCTAGAGGTAAATTCAATATTAAAAGGCCAACACAAAAACGCGTGCCCTCTCAGGCACGCGTTTATGATTTGGCCATTGCTGCGGCGGCCGAGTCAACGGGTTGGTTACACGCTCAGCATCTTACCCAGCTTCTCTTCCGTCAGCAGGTTGCCCACGTAGAAGTCGCCGAAATCGCCGAAGCGCGCGCTGACTTCGTCAAAGCGCATCTCGTAGACGAGCTTCTTGAATTGGAGCGCGTCTTCCGCGAACAGCGTGACGCCCCACTCCCAGTTGTCGAAGCCAACGGAGCCGGTAATGATCTGCTTGACCTTGCCTGCGTATTTGCGGCCGATCATGCCGTGACTGCGCATCATGCCGCGGCGATCGTCCATGCCGAGCATGTACCAGTTGTCGTTGCCTTCGCGGCGTTTGTTCATCGGATAGAAGCAGATGTGAGCCGCTTTCGGCAGCGTCGGCTTCAGGCGCGCGACGATCTCCGGATTTTGCATCGGGTCGGAGCCCGGCGCGGCCATGTAGTTGCTCAGCTCGACGATCGATACGTAGGAGTAGGTCTTGACCGTGAACTGCGCCAATGTGGATTTATTGAAAGCCGTCTCCAGCTCATTCAGCTCTTCGAGCGTCTCGCGCAGGTGCATAAGCACGAAGTCCGCCTTCTGTCCGACGATGGAGTAGAAAGCCGTGCTGCCCGTCTTGGCGTCTTCGGCCGCTTGCCATTCTTTCAGGAAGCCGTGAAGCTCGTCCAGCGCGGCTGCGCGAACGCCGGCGTCCGCCTGCTTCCAAGCGGTCCAGTCGATGGAACGGAAGTCGTGCAGGGCATACCAGCCTTCAAGGGTTTGTGCTGCTTCGCTCATATAGGTATCGCTCCTTATATCCACATAATAGTTGCCAATGATTGTCGCATTCATTGTATCGTAACGGCGGCGGCTAGAGCAAATGGCGGACTTGTGACAACCGTCGACTACAAATTGACTTCCAAACGGCCATCTACTAAACTAATTTGTAGTGAAAGGGGTATAACGGATATGAATACGGATGTTAACTTTTTGCAGCTGATCATCGCGACCGTGCTCTTCTTCGTCATGATGTTCGGGATCGGCTTTATTTTGAACATGCTGCTGAAGACGACGTGGTTTCCGATTTATTTGCTCGTCCTCATCCTCATCCCGGTCTATATATGGCAAACATGGGATGGTAGCCGGACGTTCGCGGGCAATTTCACGGCATTCACCTTCGTGGACATTCTGCCGATCATCGGCGCCGGCATCGGCGCGTATGTAAGCGGAGTCACGATCCGGGCCCTGCGGCGCGGCGGATACAAAATGTTCTAATTATGAAAGCGGCATAGGCACGGCAATACTAAGGGAAAACATTGCGCTCGCGGTAAATCGCGGGATGCAAGGAGATCCGAGGTGTTGCAGGTGCCTTTTTTGCAAGTTGGCGACGTATCGATCCATTATCGCAGCGAAGGGCGTGGCGTGCCGATTTTGTGCGTCCATCCGCCCTGTGCGACGAGCCGTTTATTTACGTACGTAAAATCGGAGCTGTGGGACCGCCGCCGTATCTTGACGATGGACGTACGCGGTCATGGGCGAAGCGAGTCCGGGGAAGCCAAGCTATCCTTGCCGCTGCTGGCCGAAGATATGCGGCGCGTCCTCGATCAGTGCGACATCTCGTCCGCTTATGTCTGCGGGTATGGGCCAGGCGCAATGGCGGCGCTGGCGGCGCTGATCGCTTATCCAACCAGGTTCCGCGGCGGAATCCTGCTGTCGGGATCGGCGGCTTACCACGATATCATCAGCCGAGGGAAGCTGAAAGCGGCGCTCTATGCCAGCCGGCTGGGCGCCAAGCGTCCGATCGCTTGGGCGAGCGCTTGGCGGGAGGCCGACAATCGGACCGCCTTCGACGGCATGCTCGATGACGCGGGCAGCGCGGACGCGAAGCGGTGGCGGGATTACGCGTCCGCCTGTCTAGAGGCGAACTTCGAGCGCCAGCTGCACGCGATTCAGCAGCCGGTGCTGCTGCTCTACGGCACGAAGGATCAGATCGGTCATCATTATGCCAACGCGATGTTCAGGCTCCTGCCGAATGCGGAACTGTACGGCGTGAAAGACGCGGATCGTCAACTGCTCATGAAAGCTTCGCGGCAGGTCGGAGTCGTCATGCGGCAGTGGGTGGATAAGCACGAGAACGGCTCGCTGACCGATACGCTGCAGGAGCGCGATGCGCTAATGCAGGAACTGGCGGCCAATGGCATCGTGGGGGGTCAGGACGGAGAGAGTTGGCCGTCGCTCTAATCCTTGCCAGCGATGTCGCAGTCATAAGCAAGGGTGTTCAATCGTACAGTGTTACCATCGCTTGGGCAATACTAATGGCCCGATAACGCAACGATAAAGCTGAAATTGACGTACTCGCTATTGCTCTGCGAACGGCATGCGAACGCGTGCGGAAAATTCCCTCAATCGAGGGAATTTTCTTTTTTTCGACTTTCGGCAAAGTATGATAGAATAGGAGAACAATATGAGCGGATTGGAGTCGATCGAATTACATGCGAATCCGCAATTTGCATCAATTTACGGAACATCACCGTTTCTACGCTTATCGCGATTTTGCTATGAGCACGTTGAACCGCCGGATGCTGGCCCATGTCTATCAGCCGATGATAGGCGCCTTCGCAGCGGGTTTATACGAGCTCTTGTATCACCAGATCGCCGACGACCGGATCGGCTATTCGCCGCTTGATCCGCAGCGTAAGCTGTTCCTTGGACTTGGCCTCGACATGAACGAGCGGGGACGCCAGGAGCTGGCGGATCAGTGCTCGCGTCTGGAAGCGGTCGGGCTGCTGCAGTCCTCCCGGCTTAGCATTGCGGACAGCGACGATTACGTGTACGAATACGAATTGGCGGCGCCGCTGTCGCCGGACGAGTTTTTCGGAAGCCCGCACTTGACGCTGCTGCTGCGAGACAAGGTCGGCAAGTATGCCGTCATCTCGCTTCGCGAAATGTTCTACGCGAAGGAATCCGACGAGCTCGCGGGCGCGGCCGACCTTCATCGCGAGAATTTGACCGTGCCATTCTATGAGCTGTTCCGGCTGAACGCGCAAGCGATCGATCCCGAGCTGGATCAGGCGCTTGCCGAGGTCGCGCCGGCCCGGGCGGCCGCGCCGAAGCCGAAGCTCGCGACGGCGGGCATTCAGTATGCCGAGATCATTACGCGCTTCCCGCGCAACTCGGCGAACCGCGGATATGTCGAGCGCCTGCGCGGGGATGAAGAGCAGCTGGCGCAGATCAATTACGTGGCCTACAAGTACGGTCTCTCCGTCGTCGACCTGTGCAGGCTTCTGGATGAGGATGGCATGTTCAGCGCTCGGGGAGAGCTGATGTACGACGAGCTGGAGCTGCGCGCCAACTTGACGTTCCGCCAAGGGCGCAAGCGGCAGGACGACCGCGAACGGATCATGGGACGGACGGCCGCCGCGGAACCGCCTGCGGATTCGGCGGATGACCAGCTCGAGGAAGTCGGCGTGCTGGAGGAATTTTATATGGAGGTGCCGCTGCAGCTTGCGGGCCGCTGCGACATTCATCAATACAACATGCTCATGCGCAACGAGCCGCATACTCGGTTCATCGCCCGATTCTTCCCCGGTACGGTGCCGGAGTGGATCGTGCGCGTGTTCGAAGTCATCGATCTTAATTATAAGCTGAACGGTTCCGTGATTAATGTCCTTATTCATTATGTATTAGGCATGAACGATGCTCAGCGGGTAACGAAAACCTATATCGACGCGGTCGCGTCCAACATGCTTATGAAGGGGATCGATTCGTACGAGAAGGCGATCCGCTATGTGAGGGAACAAGCCCGTCTCGAGAAGGAGCGCGAATCGCGGCTGGCTGGGGGCTATTCTTCGGCAGGTTCGGCGGCGAAGCGCCCTGCGGGCGCGGGACGGAGCCAGGCCGGCGCTGCGCGAGGCGGACGGAAGAAGCCGGATATCGTGCAGGAGATGCCGAAGGGACCGCAAGTGTCGGCGGCAGAGCTGGAAGAGCTGCGCAGGCTCGCGCAGCGGCTCGACGGCAAGGCTTAAGCGGCGGAGCCGGGTATAGGCGCATAACATCTTAAGACAAGGACGGAAGGGGAGGATCAACGATGGCGATGATGGAATCGCTCGGCGACGTGCTGAAGCGGATGCCAAGCGGCAGGGACGCACTTCAGCAAGCCGATTCAATGCTGCAGAAGCTGCTCGCCGATCCGCTGGTAGAGAAGCTGCGCGCCAAGCACCCCGAACTGGACGTAGACACCATCCGGCTGAATTTAAACCGCGTGTACCAGCATGTGAAGGAATATCGCGTTTGCTCGAATTGTCCGGGACTGGACAACTGCCCGAACGATTTCGAAGGCCACTATACGATGCTCTCCTGCGAGACGATCGCCGGCCAAGTGCAGCTCGACGACCGGCGGGTGCCGTGCAAGAAGCTGCTGGCCAGACAGCGCGAGAATCAAATTCGCGGACGCATCCGCAGCTTCTACGTCGATGAACGCGCGCTCGAGCAAGGCTACTCGGCCGAGGAAATATTGTTCAACGACACCGAACGGCTGAAGGCGGCCGGCCAGGTGATGGAATACATCGGACGGACCAAGGAAGAGGGGCTGCAGAAGCAGGGCTTATTCCTGAGCGGTTCGTTCGGCACGGGCAAGACGTTCCTCATGTGCTACATGCTGCATGAGCTTGCGAAAGAAGGCTATACGGGCGCGATCGTCTACATGCCGGATTTCGTCGAGGATTTGAAGGCGCTCATGCACGAGCCAGGCAAGCTGAAGGAGACGGTCGACCTGATGAAGGATACCGATTTGCTTGTCTTCGACGACATGGGCGCGGAGAATTTGAACCCTTGGGTGCGCGATCACGTGCTGGGGGCGATTCTCAACTACCGGATGAACCGGAAGCCGACGTTCTATACGTCGAACTACGACCTGGACATGCTGGAGCAGCACTTCAGCTTCACGAACAAGGAAGGCGAAGAGCTTCATAAGGGACGTCGACTGATGGACCGCGTTCGTCCGTTCGTGGACACGGTCGTCGTGACGGGCCACAACAAGCGCGGCGGCCGGAGTTAGGCTGGCTTTCCGTGGTGCGGCGAAATTATCACTTCCTATATATAAAGGATTTTGCGGCGCAAGTTTGCTGAGCTAGCTGCCGCAAGCAAAAACAACCTCCACTCTCGCGAAGCCGCGGGTTTGGAGGTTGTTTTTTTCAAACTGTTAGAAAGTATCGTTTTGTCCCGCCTACATGAGAGGTGCAACTTCGCCATGTAAGACTCTGATGCTTGCTCAAGCAGAGTCGGTCGATAACGATGCACGTGCCGGCCAGGGTCAATAGCGACATGAGAGTCGTTATTTGGGTTAACTGCGTGCCGGCCAGGGTCAATAGCGGCATGAGAGGCGTTATTAGGGTTAACTGAGTGCCGGCCAGGGTCAATAGCGACTGAGAGTCGTTATTTGGGTTAACTGAGTGCCGGCCAGAGTCAATAGCGACATGAGAGTCTGTTATTGGGGTCAACCGATACTAGGAGCAACGTCGATAATCGCGTACGAGTGCTGATGGCCAAACGAAAGATAGCCAAGATCAGCAACGACGGGAGAGTCGCTTTTTGATCTTGGCCATTCGAGCGTTAATGAACATTAATTAGTCGGCTTAGCCCTCGTAAATTTTGTCGAACAGTCCGCCGTCCGCGAAATGCTTCTTCTGCGCCGCATCCCAGCCGCCGAACGCGCGGATGTTCGTCAGCGTCAGTGTTGGGAACTGTTTCGCGTATTGCTTGGCGATTTTTGGATTGGTCGGACGGTAGAAGTTCTCGGCGACGATCTTTTGGCCTTCCTCGGTGTAGAGGTAGTCTAGGTAGGCTTTCGCGACGTCGCGCGTGCCGTGCTTCTCTGCGTTTTTGTTCACGACCGCAACCGGAGGCTCGGCCAGGATGCTGTAAGACGGGGTGACGATTTCGAAATCTTTGCCGTGTTCCTTAAGCGCCAAGTACGCTTCGTTCTCCCAAGCAAGCAGGACATCGCCGATGCCGCGCTCGACGAATGTCGTCGTTGAACCGCGTGCGCCGGAATCGAGGACGGGCACGTTTTTATACAGCTGCTTCAGGAATTCGGTTGCCTTCTTTTCATCATGGCCATAAGTCTTCAACGCGTAGCCGTACGCGGCAAGGTGATTCCAGCGCGCGCCGCCGCTCGTTTTCGGATTCGGCGTAATGACGGAGATGTCTTTCTTCACGAGGTCGTTCCAGTCTTTAATCTTCTTCGGGTTGCCTTTGCGGACGAGGAAGACGATCGTCGACGTGTACGGCGAGCTGTTGGAAGCGAAGCGCTTCTCCCAGCCTGAATTGATGAGGCCTTTCTCTTCAATGGCCGAGATATCGTAGGCGAGCGCGAGCGTCACCACGTCGGCTTCGAGGCCGTCGATGACCGAGCGGGCTTGTTTGCCGGATCCGCCGTGGGATTGCTTGATTGTGACCTTCTGCCCCGTCTTCTTCTTCCAATAGTCGGCGAACGATTTGTTGAAGCTCTCGTACAGCTCGCGCGTCGGGTCGTAGGACACGTTCAACAGCGTGATGTCCTTCGGCTTCGCCTTCGTCGCGGCATAAGCGCCGGAGCTTGCCGTGAACGCCAAGACCAGAATGGTGATTGCGATCAGCCATTTTTTGTTCATTTCTCATCTCTCCCCAGAGTGATAAATAGTTGGGCTTGGACCAAAACGTAAAGAGGCCCTGGATCGTGTGGACTACGGCGCTGTAGAGACCGCATAAACGCGGTATGTACATTCCGAAGTCGGTTCGATTTCAGGGCCTCTGGCGGTCCAGTAGGCTCAATGGAATTCATCATATCCGCACAATTCCAACCTGTCAACTATGAATTTAAGCGAAGTGTACTTCGGCTCACATACGGAAGCGAAAGGCTTCTGTTGGGCGAAGTACCCGTAAGAGGATTTTCAGACACAGCGGCAATGCAGCGGAATGGAGGAACCACAGACGATATACGACAGACCGCAGACCGCAGACCGCAGACCGCAGACCGCAGACCGCAGACCGCAGACCGCAGACCGCAGACCGCAGACCGCAGACCAAAGACCAAGCCCAAAGCCCAACGACCAAAGACCAAAGACCAAAGACCAAAGACCAAAGACCGCAGACGTTACACCCCACCACCTGCTCGTACCGAACGCGGAGATAGGTCGAACAAAGTCTACATATAATGGCGATTTTAGCGATAATCAAATCTTATTAATACGATAAGAATTGTGAAATTAATCGTTGACAGGTAACTTCGTCCACTGCTAATATTGCACTCATAACAAAGTAAACAGGTAGGATTAATCTCGTTTGCGCCGGGGAAACCGGGGTTCGACGTTTGATCGTCTGCCTGTACCGATGAGGGGTGTTTGTACATGTCGAACATGACAAAGAAATTCTCGTTTCGCTCATTGCTCGTATTAACGGTATTTGGTCTTGCGCTGGCCGGCTGCGGCGGCGGAGGCAGCAACGGAACGAACAACGGCAGTGGCGCGAACGCGGCAGGCAATGCGGGGAATACGGCGACGAATGAAGCGGCGGGCAAGGAATCCGCGCCGAAGCCGGCCGTCGAGCTGCTGAACGTATCTTACGATCCGACAAGAGAGCTCTATGACGCTTACAATAAATTGTTCATCGATTACTGGAAGACCGAACACAATCAAGATGTAACGATCAAGCAGTCGCACGGCGGCTCCGGCAAGCAGAGCCGCGCGGTCATCGACGGCATCAAGGCCGATGTCGTGACGCTGGCGCTGGGTTACGACATCGACGCGATCGCCGAGAAAGGGCTCGTGAACAAGGACTGGCAGCAGAAATTCGAGAATAACAGCTCGCCATATACGTCGACGATCGTCTTCCTCGTTCGCAAGGGCAACCCGAAAGGCATCAAGGACTGGGGCGACCTTGTGAAAGGCGACGTATCGGTCATTACGCCGAATCCGAAGACGAGCGGCGGCGCACGCTGGAATTACCTTGCGGCATGGGGCTATGCGTTGAAACAGAACGGCGGCGACGAGCAAAAGGCGCAGGCGTTCGTCGGCGAACTGTTCAAGCATGTGCCGGTTCTCGATTCCGGGGCGCGCGGCTCCACGACGACATTCGTCGAGCGCGGCATCGGCGACGTGCTGCTCGCTTGGGAGAACGAGGCTTACCTATCTGTGAACGAGCTGGGCAAAGACAAATTCGAAATCGTGTACCCGTCGATCAGCATTCTGGCGGAGCCGCCGGTCGCGGTGGTCGACAAAGTGGTGGATGACAAGGGGACGCGCGAAGTGGCGGAAGGCTACCTCGATTTCCTTTATACCGAAGAAGCGCAGAAGGTCATCGCGGAGAACTACTACCGTCCGCAGCTGACTTCGGTAGCGGAGCAGTACAAAGACCGCTTCCCGGAACTCGAATTGTTGACGATCGACAATGACTTCGGCGGTTGGAGCGAAGCGCAGACGAAGCATTTCGCCGATGGCGGCATTTTCGATCAAATTTATACGCCTGGTTCCTAAGGGATGCGGGATTGACGGGGGCTGACTTCACATGAAAGGTTCCAAAGCTCGCAGCGTTCTGCCTGGTTTTGGATTGTCGATGGGTTTTACGGTGTTTTATCTTTGCGTGCTCGTGCTCATCCCGCTGGCGGGCCTCGTCGTGAAGACGACGGGCCTTAGCTGGGAGCAATTCTGGAACACGGTCACGAGCGGCCGCGTGCTGGCCTCCTACCGCGTCAGTTTTCTAACCGCGTTCTTCGCGGCGCTGATCAATCTCGTGTTCGGCTTGCTGGTGGCTTGGGTGCTTGTGCGCTACCGGTTCCCGGGCAAGAAGTTGATCGATAGTCTCGTCGATCTGCCCTTTGCCCTGCCGACGGCGGTGGCGGGCATCGCGTTGACCGCGATCTACGCGCCGAACGGCTGGGTCGGCTCGCTGCTGGATCCGCTCGGCATCAAGATCGCGTTCACGCCGCTTGGCATCACGATTGCGCTTATCTTCATCGGATTGCCGTTCGTCGTCCGCACGGTCCAGCCGGTACTGCAGGATTTCGAACGCGAGACGGAGGAAGCGGCGGTCATGCTGGGCGCGTATCGGTGGCGCACCTTTCGGCGGGTGATCCTGCCAGAGCTGGTACCAGCTCTTCTGACCGGATTCGCGCTGGCGTTCGCCCGCGGGCTCGGAGAATATGGCTCGGTCGTCTTCATCTCCGGCAACATGCCGCTGAAGACGGAGATCACGCCGCTTCTCATCATGACCAAATTGGAGCAATACGATTACAGCGGAGCTACGGCGATCGCCCTCGTCATGCTGCTCGCCTCGTTCCTGATGCTCTTGCTTATCAACTACTTGCAGTGGCGCAGCAACCGTCGCGCCATCGCCGACTAAAGGAGGCTGAAAGCTTATGGCAGGAGCTGTTACCGCTCATTTGTCCGACCAAGCCTCCGTTCGGCCGAAGCACGTGACGGAGAAGCCGGTCGTCCGCTGGCTGCTGACCGGCATCGCGCTGCTCTTCCTCGGCCTCGTCGTGCTGCTGCCGCTGGCCGCGGTGTTCGTCGAAGCGTTCCAGCAGGGCGTGAACTTGTACTGGGCGTCGATTACCGACCCGGACGCCGTATCGGCGCTGAAGCTGACGCTCATTACGGCGCTCATCTCGGTGCCGCTCAATACGCTGTTCGGCATCGCGGCCGCTTGGGCGATTACGAAATTCCGTTTCAGAGGTAAAAACCTCCTCATTACGTTGATCGATTTGCCGTTCTCCATCTCGCCGGTCATCTCGGGTCTGATCTTCGTCCTCATGTTCGGCGCGCAAGGCTGGTTCGGCCCTTGGCTGGACGAACATAATATTCAAATTTTGTTCGCGCTGCCCGGCATCGTGCTGGCGACCACCTTCGTCACGTTCCCGTTCGTGGCCCGCGAGCTGATTCCGCTCATGCAGGCGCAGGGCGTGCAGGAGGAGGAAGCGGCGGCAAGTCTCGGCGCAAAGGGATGGCAAATCTTCTTCCGCGTGACGCTGCCGAATATCAAGTGGGGCCTGCTGTACGGCATTATTCTTTGCAACGCCCGGGCCATGGGAGAGTTCGGCGCCGTCTCGGTCGTCTCCGGCCATATCCGGGGCGAGACGAACACGCTGCCGCTGCACGTCGAAATTTTGTATAACGAGTATCAATTCTCCGCATCGTTCGCGGTCGCGTCGCTGCTCGTGTTCCTGGCACTCATCACGCTTGGGGTCAAAAGTTTCGTGGAATGGAAATCCGCGCAAAGAGCCAAGGGAGGCGAAGCGTAATGGGATTGCATCTTGAATTGAAGAACGTCTCCAAGACGTACGGCAGCCACAAGGCGGTGGCGGACGTCAGCTTCGGCATCGAACGCGGCAAGCTGATCGGCCTGCTCGGTCCGAGCGGCGGCGGCAAATCAACGCTACTGCGCATTCTAGCCGGCCTGGAGACGCCGGATTCCGGCGACATCTGGATTAACGGGCAACGCGTCAACGACGTCGCGCCGCAGGAGCGCGGCATCGGCTTCGTCTTTCAGAACTACGCGCTCTTCAAGCATATGAACGTATTCGACAACATCGCGTTCGGCCTGACGATTCGGAAGGCCAAGAAAGCGGAGATCACGGAACGGGTGAACGAGTTGCTCGACTTGACAGGCTTGCGAGGCTTCGAGAAGCGCTACCCGCATCAGCTCTCCGGCGGACAGCGGCAGCGGGTCGCGTTCGCCAGAGCGCTGGCGCCAAGACCCGAGCTGCTGCTGCTCGACGAGCCGTTCGCCGCGATCGACGCGAAGGTGCGCAAGGAGCTCCGAACCTGGCTGAAGCAGCTGATCGAGACGATCGGGATCACGTCCATCTTCGTGACGCATGATCAGGACGAAGCGGTAGAAGTCGCGGACGAAATGCTCATCGTGCAGCAAGGCCGTCTCGAGCAGCAGGGCTCGCCGCTCGACGTCTACACGACGCCGAAGACGGCGTTCGTCGCCGGCTTCATCGGGCAGTCGCAGGTGATCGCGCAGCCGCGGGAGCTGGTGGGCTTCGCGGATGCGGCGCTGGCCGACGGGGCGAGAGCGATCATCCGGCCGGAGTTCGTCGAGGCGGGCAGGCCGCACGAGATCACCGCGCCGTCCGCTTCGGCCAAGGGCGTCGTCCGCCGCGTCTTCTTCCGCGGCGCCCATCTGGAGCTGGAGATCGATCTCGGCGCCAATCGGCTGGCCGCTCATCGTTCGCTGGACCAGGAACCGATTCAGCCGGGCGAAGAAGTTTCCGTCCTCATTCATCGCATCTACGTGGTTACCGATCATAACGCAGTCATGGTGGAGAATCCGCTTAAAGTCGATCCGCTGCCGGTGCACATTTGACCGGAAATTACAAATTGGAGGGATATGCAATGGCAAAGCCTTTGGTACTCGATCAAGAATGGTTGGAGCGTATTTCGTCGCAGGTGAACGGTCTGGAGTACGGTTCGGTTCTCATTACGGTGCATGATGGCCGCGTCGTGCAGATCGACCGTACGGAACGCAAGCGCTTCGACGCCGCGAGCAGCCGCCAGCAGCCGCAATCGCAAGCCGAGAAGCTGAAGGCTGTAAATGGCTAGCGACTGTCCCGGCGGCTTGCATGCATAGCGCCCGAGCTTCGTCCTTGAGGACGACGGCCGGGCGCTTTTTGGCGTGGCGGGAACTTCTTATGCATGGTGCAAGGGCGCAGCTTGTAAAGGAGTACGACCGTTGTTTCCGGTCGCACATCCCGAATTGCGAGGGGCGCGGGAGATTATTCCTCCCAAGCGATCGGCCCTCGCGCTCTTGGCGCGGCGCCGCGTTTGGACGCCGTCTTCTGCTGGCGCTTGCTGGCGCTGTTTTCTTTGCGCGCCAGATGCGCCAGCTCCCGGCTCGTCTTGCGGTAGCTGGCCAGCCGCTTGGCGTCCAGGACGCCTTCATCCGCAGCCTCCCGCACGGCGCAGCCGGCTTCGCCTTCGTGGCGGCAATCGCGGAACCGGCACTCCGCCGCGAGCGCCTCGATGTCGGCGAAGGCTTCCTGCAGCCCGTCTTCGGCTTCCCACAGCGCAAGCTCGCGCATGCCCGGCGTATCCATCATGATGGCTCCGCTTGGAATCGGGAACAGCTCGCGATGCGTCGTCGTATGGCGGCCTCTGGCATCGCTCTCGCGAATGCCCTGCACCCGCTGGCGCTCGTCGCCGGCCAGACTATTGAGCAGCGTCGACTTGCCGACGCCCGACGAGCCCGTGACGGCAATCGTGCTGCCTGGCTTCAGATAGCCGGCGAGCTGCTCGATTCCTTGCCCTTGCAGAGCGCTGACGGCATGGACGGGGACGCCGGGAGCCGCGGCTTCCACGGCGGCGATACGGGCATCGACTTCCTCGCATAGATCCGCCTTGGTCAGCAGAACGACGGGCGATGCGCCGCTGTCCCACGCCGCGATCAGGTAACGTTCGATCTTGCGAAGGTTGAAATCGTCATTGAGCGCGCAGACGACAAGCAGCGTGTCGATATTGGCGCCGATGATTTGCTCGTGTACGCTTGGCCCGGCCGCTTTGCGAATCATCGCGGATCGTCTGGGCAGTACCGCGTGGATGATCGAGCGCGCCTCGCCCGCGAGGGGCTGGACGAGTACCCAGTCGCCAACGGCCGGGAAGTCTCCGCGCGACGCAGCCTCATACTGGAATTTGCCGCTTACCTCGGCCGAACGTTCGCCGTCTTCGGCGACGATGCGGTATAGATGGGAATATTGGGCAGTGACGCGAGCAGGTACGAGACCGGATTCATGCCGATGTGTCTCGCATTGCTGCTGCCAGTAGGCGTTCCAGCCGTAGAGTTCGAGCGTTGGCGTTGTACCGTCAGGCTGGTGTGGTTGATTCAAGTTCAAGTTCAAATTCATTTGAGTGGCTCCTTTAAGGGTGTGTGGTTTGAGGTTTGGGACAAAACAAAAAAGCCGCAGGAAATAAGCTCCTGCGGCTTGTGGGCGCACCATGCACGGGTACGCCGGCTGCTGCTGCATGCGGTAACGATCTGCCTGCCACTTCGGCTGGGGTGCAAGAACCATGAGATGGCCATGCGACCGGCAGATGCCCGGAACAAACAACAAAGCCGCAAGATCCCGGCTTCACCGGTCTCCTGCGGCTTCATGACTGACGCGCGTTAAGCCGTCCTGCTCTTTCTGGAAGAAAGGCATGACAAATAAACGTTAGTCAATCGAGTTGTTCCGTAGAGACTGATGCCCGGATACGTTCAACGACAGATACACAACAATCGATGGTGTTCTCATATGACATCAGCCTCCTTCGTTTAATAGTTGCATTGTATGCCAGCCTCGGCGGTTTGTCAACGTCTGGGAAAACTGGACGTCTCCGGCGCGCTGAGCGACCTGCATTAAAAAAGGCCCGCCGAGCGTCTTAAGCGCCGGGAGCCTTGTCCTAATCGCGCGATTAGGAGATGACAAACTTGATGATGACCATGACCGCAAAGATAAGCGTCAGCAGGCCCAAGAAGCCGCCGAAGCCGAACATGAGGTCGAACAGGTCGTTGCGCGGTTCTTCATTGTAATGCTCGCGCGGATCTCTTACGTTCTCCATTGCTAACTTCCTCCTCGCGCAAAGATTGCTTTCCCTAGTATACCCAACATTCAAATTAAAAGTAAAGCCGATCCTGCCAATTATTCTCGGCCAAAATACGAAACTTTACCGGGTAAGACAGACGTCCCCAAGGCGCAAACAACCGTTCGGTATGGTACAATAACTAACGATGGTTGTGCAGGAGAGAAGTCATCCGTTCCGGGAGGGGGAGACCAGATGGAGCATCACGATGGAACCGTAAGCCAGAAGCAGCCGACCCGCAAGCAGGCGGAGGAGCATATCCGCAGCAAGCTGGCGCTGCTGCCCGATCAACCGGGCTGTTACCTGATGAAGAACGCGGACGGCACCATTATTTACGTCGGCAAGGCGAAGGTGCTGAAGAACCGCGTCCGGTCTTATTTTAACGGCAGTCATAACGGCAAGACGCAGCGCCTCGTCTCGGAAATTCGCGATTTCGAATATATCGTTACCTCAAGCAACATGGAAGCGCTCATTCTGGAGTGCAACCTGATCAAGCAGTACCATCCGCGGTACAACGTGCTGCTCAAGGACGACAAGACGTTCCCGTATATCAAAATCACGAGCGAGAAGCACCCGAAGCTGGAGGTAACGCGGCGGGTGATCAAGGACAAAGGCAAATATTTCGGCCCGTACCCGAACGCGTACGCCGCTCAGCAGACGATGAAGCTGCTTGAACGGCTCTATCCGCTGCGCAAGTGCGGCACGCTGCCGGACAAAGTATGCTTGTATTACCACCTCGGCCAGTGCGTCGCGCCGTGCGAGTTCGACGTCGAGCCGGGGACGTACGAGACGATGACGCAGGAGATCGCCAAATTCCTCAACGGCGGGCACGACGAGGTGCGCCGCATGCTGCAGGGCAAAATGGAAGCGGCCGCCGAATCGCTCGAGTTCGAGCGGGCCAAGGAATTCCGCGATCAGATTATGGCGATCGACGCGATTATGGAGAAGCAGAAGATTACGCTCAACGACGCGATGGACCGCGACGTGTTCGGCTTCGCGGTCGACAAGGGCTGGATGTGCGTGCAGATCATGTACATGCGCGGCGGCAAGCTCATCGAGCGCCGTGTCTCGATGTTCCCCTATTACGGCGAGGCGTACGATGATTTCATGACGTTCGTCACCCAGTATTACAGCGAGAATCCGGCGCTGCCCAGAGAGATTCTGCTGCCGGCCTCACCCGAGATGTCGGAAACGGGAAGCGGGGACGGTGCGCAAGCAGGCGAGGTGGCCGAGGTTGAAGCGGCGGTGGCGGCGGAGCCCGGCGAAGCTGAGTCGAGCCCTGATAATATAGCGATCGCATCGGATGCGGAAGAAGACGACGAGGCGCCGGCTGGCAGCCCGGGGGACGAAATCCGTGGAGCGCTGCAGAAGTGGCTGAAGGTCAAGGTGTTCATGCCGCAGCGGGGCAAGAAGCGAGACGTCGTCCGGATGGCGATGAACAACGCGAAGGTCGGGCTGGACGAGAAATTCAAGCTCATCGAACGCGACGAGGAGCGCACGAGCAAGGCGGCCGAAGGGCTCGCCGAGGCGCTCGGCCTGCCGCATGTCCGGCGCATCGAAGCGTTCGATAACTCCAACATTCAAGGCACGAATCCGGTATCGGCGATGGTCGTCTTCATCGACGGGAAACCGGATAAGAACGAATACCGGAAGTACAAGGTCAAGACGGTAGAAGGGCCGGACGATTACGAGACGATGCGCGAGGTCATCCGCAGACGTTATGAACGGGTGCTGAAGGAAGGGCTGCCGCTGCCCGATTTGATCGTCGTCGACGGCGGACGGGGACAGATCTCCGCGGCGCTGGAGATTCTGGAGCATGAACTCGGCTTGGCGGTCCCGGTGTGCGGCATCGTCAAGGACGATAAGCATAAGACCGCCCAACTGATGACGGGCGATCCGCCTCAGATCGTGCCGATGGCGCGCGACAGCCAGGAATTTTACCTGCTGCAGCGCATCCAAGACGAGGTGCACCGCTTCGCGATCTCGTTCCACCGCGAGCAGCGCGCCAAGTCGATGATCGCCTCCAGGCTGGACGCGATCCCGGGCATCGGGGAGAAGCGGCGCAAGGCGCTGCTCAAGCACTTCGGCTCGATTAAGAAAATCAAAGAAGCCGGAATCGAAGATTTCCGGCCTCTGTCGATCGGCGAGAAGCTCGCCGCCCAAATTATTGAAGCGTTGAGGGAGGAACCGTGAAGGGCGGTTTCCTCCCTTTTCGCTTATCCAGCCTGCGCAAGGCGGCGGCAATTCCGACCGGGAGCACGATGTAGACGATGCCCAGGACGATATTGACCGGCTGACCCAGGAACATTAGCGAGATGGCCATCATGATCGAGTCGAAGATCGCGTGCGCGAAGATGACCGCGGCCAGACCGAAGCGAAGGAAGAAATAACTGAACAGCAGTCCGAGAATCGTCAGCTCGATGAGTCTTGTCGTCGAGGGATAGATCGCGTACGTGACGTGTCCGAGCGCCCAGATGACCGTCGGAATGAGCGCCGCGACGAACGTGCTGCGGAGCCACTTCTTCAGCAGGCCGATCGCGAAGAAGCGGAAGACGGCTTCTTCGGAGATGGCGGCGCACCAGGCCAGCAGCGGGAATAGCCAAGGCGCGGCGAAGTTGTAGGGCGACTGCATGACGTCGGTCGTCGACCAGGCGTCGGTCGCATTTTCCAGAATGAGCAGGATGACCGTCTGTACGGCAAGCAGGATAAACGCAAGCATATAGCCGAGCTTCATGCTGTTCCAGATGTGTTCGCCATAGCCCTTCTCGCTGCTCCTCGGCCACAGCTGCCATCCCATGGAGCGCCATAAGCCGTCTCCGCCCACGAGCGAGAAGTAGACCGCGGCGGCCATGACGACGGTAATGAAGCTTTGGACGATCATGCCGACCAGCGCGACGGTGCGAGCGTTCTCCATCTCCCCGAAGCTGGCTGCCAGCCCATCGATCATGTTGAAGTTGTTGATCAGATAGAATCCGAGGAAAATCGCGGCAAGCAGCCAGCCCCGGGCGAACGAGGTGTGCTTCCGATAGAGCGCGGCATAGATGACGGCCAGAATGAACAAGACGAGCGACATGAGCGTACTGCCAAACAGCGACAACGAGGAAGCGAGCGAGTCCTGTTCGTCCACGTAAGCTTCATAGTCCGCAGGAACTTCGAAGGCAGGGGCGTAACGGGTGACGATGACGCGTCCGCCTTGCAGCTCCGTGCCGATTAAGAGGGACAGCTTCGCCTCGCCGATCGCCTTGCCGATGACGTCCAGACGAACGTCGCCTTCCCGAGTCAGCTGCTTCTGCGCTTTAACCGAATCCCGATCGAAGCCCCGTGATGCGGCGAAATCGACTGCGGCCGCGATGCGCTGCTCCGGTTCGGGCAGCTCCGCTTCTGTTGCATGCGGTTTGTGCCAGCCGACCACGCTGCCATTCTCCATATGTACATAGACGTAGAGTTCCTCGCCGTTCCCCCCGGGCAGGGTGGAAGTCACTTGATAAGTGTCCGTCGGGAACTCGCGGTCATATCGGTCCGCATAATCTTCCGATAGCTTTTCTTTCGCGAGATAGCCGTAGAGCAGCTTGTCGGACTGATGGAACGCGTGAACGGATTGCGGCGTATCGCCGAACTGCTCCGTAAGGAACGCGGCCGCGCGCCGCTCGGCTTCCGATTTGGCGATGACTTGCTCGGCTCCCGTGCCGAAGAAAGCGCCCGCGGTGGCCGGCAGTACCTGGACCAGCACATACAGGATCACGCTTGCGGCTGCCAGCCAGCTGTAGAGCTTCCAGTTCGGTTTAACCTCGATTCGATTCAATGAGAGCAACCCGCCTTTCCTGCATGAGAATATTTTCCGATTGTCACCTACTTGTACCCTATCATAAGTAAGCGCGGAATTGTCAGTTAATACATTAAAAATGGGCTGCGCGGGAGATAATTGGCCGATAATGGCACAGCGGAATGGATTTCTTGTCCGCGTATACGTATTTTGCCTCATTTCGGTTCTTTTTCTGCGCGTACGGCGCTTGGTGTTTTTGTCAGGCGGACTTATAATGAGTAGCAATTGAAGATTACAGCCGAATTTCGCATGAAAACGGGGGAACCATATCGCTATCTGACAATGCACGCAATCGCGGTCTGCATGCGGATGGCACGGGGTGAATTTCGCGCAAGGATCGATTGGATCCATAAAGCGCGAATAGGGCCGCCTTTCCAGGCCCGAATCCGTCAGCTAACCTCGTAGGCTGTGTGGAAACGGGACTCGTCGGCGCAAGCATTGGGGATCCAGTGCTTTTTTTTGTGCCCAAAAACGGGTATATATGCGTGATATCGAAAGGCAAGGTGCCGATTATGGTCGAGTTTTTCCGAGTCTCCAAATGGTCGCCGCCGCGGATTCTCGTTACCGGGTTCGCGCTCATTATTCTGCTGGGCGGGTTTTTGCTGACGCTGCCCTTCGCCTCGCGGGACGGTTCGTATACGCCGTTCATCGACGCGGTGTTCACGGCCACCTCGGCGACATGCGTGACCGGTCTCGTAACGGTCGACACGGGCAGCCACTGGTCCATCGCCGGGCAAATCCTTATCGTGGCGCTCATTCAGGTCGGAGGCCTCGGGTTTATGACGATGGCGACGCTGTTCGCGATCGTGCTGCGGAAGCGGATTTCGCTCAAGGAACGGCTCATTCTGCAGGAAGCGATGAACCAAAGCAGCATGGAAGGCATCGTGCGGCTGATCCGCAAGGTCATCTTCTATTCGCTGGCGATCGAGCTTGCCGGGGCGACGTTGTTCGCGATTCGCTGGTCGTTCGACATGCCGGTGGGCAAAGCGATTTACTTCGGCGTCTGGCACGGGATCTCGATGTTCAACAATGCTGGATTCGACTTGTTCGGGCAGTTCGGCACGCCATTCGTCAGTCTAACGGGTTATGTGAACGACCCGATCGTCAACTTCACGGCGATGATGCTCATTATTTTGGGCGGTATCGGATTTATCGTCATGTCGGATGTTATCGAGTATAGAGAGCGCAAACGGCTGTCCCTTCATAGCAAAGTCGTGCTGTCTATGACAGGCGCCTTGCTCGCCATCGGCGCGATCGTCATCTTTATCTTCGAATTCACGAACCAGAAGACGCTTGGCGCGCTGAGCTGGGATGGCAAGATTTGGGCGGCATTGTTCCAATCCGTCGCGCCGCGTACGGCGGGTCCGAATACAGTCGACTTGGTGGGGCTCCGCCAGGCTACGCAATTTTTCATCGTGCTGCTCATGTTCATCGGTGCGTCGCCCGGCTCCACGGGCGGCGGGATCAAGACGACGACGTTCACGACGCTCATCGTTGCCGTCATCGCGATGATCCGAGGCAAAGAAGACATCGTCCTCTTCAATATGAGGCTGGCCCGCGAGCGCGTGCTCAAGGCGCTGACGATTACGGTGCTGTCGCTGGCGCTTGTCATCGCGGTGACGATGGTGCTGTCGACGACGGAAGACCAGGCGTTCCTGAAAATATTGTTCGAGACGACCTCCGCGTTCGGCACCGTCGGGCTGTCGCTCGGCGTCACGCCGGAGCTGACGCTGATCGGCAAAATTCTAATCAGCCTGACGATGTTCGCCGGCCGTCTCGGACCGCTTACGTTAGCTTACGCGGTCGGGCCGCGTGCAGAGAAAGAGTTGTACAGATACCCGGAAGGGAAAATTACGATAGGTTAGGGGAAACCATGAAATGAAGAAAAGTCAGTTTGTCATCATTGGTCTGGGACGGTTCGGCTCGAGTTTGGCGAAGGAGCTGGTCGAGCTTGGCTACGAGGTGCTCGGCGTCGATAAGGACGAGGAAGCGGTGCAGGATTTGAGCCAAGTGCTGACGCATGCCGTGGTGGCGGAAGCGACAGACGAAGACGTACTTCGCTCGATCGGCGTCCGCAACTTCGACTGCGGCGTCGTGGCGATCGGCGACGATATCCAGGCAAGCATCCTGACGACCATCCTGCTTAAGGACATGGGCGTCAAGAAGGTGGTGGCGAAGGCGATGACCGAGCTGCACGGCCGCGTGCTGGAGAAGATCGGCGTTGACCGCGTCGTCTATCCGGAGCGGGACATGGGCATTCGCGTCGCGCATCAGCTCGTCTCGCCGAATTTGCTCGACTACATCGAGCTGTCCAAAGACTATACGATTGCCGAACTGACGGTCCCTAGATGCTTGAACGGCAAGTCGCTGCAGGAGCTGAATCCGCGCGGGCGTTTCGGCTGCAGCATCGTGGCGATCAACAAGCCGCAGGGCGTCATTATCGCGCCTGTCGCGACGGAAGTGCTCGCCGAGAAGGATGTCATGGTCATCATTGGCACGAACGAGGGCATTGAACAATTCGAGGATACCATTATCCGCTAAGGCGGCAGCCACTTGTTAGGTAAGGACGGTGAATTTTCGTGGAGAATAATACGACCGAGATGATTCACCATTTGCTAATCCTGCTGCTCATTATTATCGGAGCGGGCATGGTGGCCGGCATTATCGCGGGGAAGCTTAGGCTGCCGGATGTGGCGCTGTTCATCGGCGCGGGCATGCTGCTTGGACAAGGCTTGCACTGGATCGACGAGTCGAGCGCGTCGCTCACGAACCAGCTCATTCTGTCGGTCGGTTCGGCGATCATTCTGTTCGACGGAGGACGCAACATTCGGCTGCGCGGATTGAAGCAGGTCGGCTGGACGGTCGGATTGCTCAGCGTGCCGGGGGTGCTGATTACGGTAGCGATCGTCGGGACCGCCATACGGTTCTTGTTCGACATCGATTGGATGTATGCGCTGCTCGCGGCGGCGATCATCGCCTCGACCGATCCGGCTTCCATCATCCCTGTATTCCGGCAGGTGCGCATCCGCGAGCGCGTGCGCGAGACGGTCGAGAGCGAGTCCGCGTTCAACGACGCGACGGGCTCCATCGTCACGTTCGCGCTGCTTGGCGCGATTACGGCAGGCAGCGAGCTTGCCGCGGGCACGCTCATCTGGGATTTTGTTCGGACGGCTGTAGGCGGCATTCTCGTCGGCCTTGTCGTGTCGTTCCTAATCGTCTACCTTGTTGCGCATATGCGCTTCGGTCTCTTGCGGGATTTCGCGACCATCGCGATGGTTGGGACGGCGCTTGCCGCATATTTGATCGGTGATCTCCTACACGTCAGCGGATTCATGGCGACGTTCGTGGCGGGACTCATCTGGGGGAACGCCGCGCAGTTCGGTCTGTCGTTGAAGGAGAAGGAAGCGGAGATGTCCCATTTCACGGACAATATTACGGTGCTGCTGCGCATGCTTATTTTCATCCTGCTCGGCAGCCAGGTGGACTTTGCATTATTGGCCGACTATTGGTGGCAAAGCCTGCTCGCCGTCATCGTCCTCATGCTGATCGCCAGGCCGGCGACGGTGTTCGCGTCCGCGCTGCCGGATCGCGCATCCAAATGGTCGCTGCGCGAGCTGCTCTTCATGGTATGGGTGCGCGAGACCGGCGTCATCCCGGCCGCCTTGTCGGGGATGATCGCGGGCATGGGCGTGAAGCATGCCGATATTATCGCGTCCGTCACGTTCATGGCGATCATGCTGACGATTTTGCTGCAGGCGAGCACGACGGGCTGGATGGCCAAGAAGCTCGGGATGGATTTAGACGCCGAAATTGGCAAACAATAAAGGACAGGGGCTCTCGGTGCCGCTGTCCTTTTGTTTTATGCGTGAGAAGAGGTAGATGTAAAGCGTTCCTACCCGCTAATTCCCTCAGGAGCCTTTGTACAGCTTGGAAATCTCGTCGATCCATTGGCGCAGCAGCGGCGTCATGCTCTCCGTGCCGGCGTGGATGAGCGAGGTGGTGCGTTTCGTCTCCTCTAGTTCCGAGATAGACGCGACTACCAGGTCATTGTCGGCGAGCAGCTGCGGACGCAGGTAGGATTTGGGCAGCAGGGTGCAGGCGCGGCACGTATGGAGCAGACGAAGGATCGCCTCGAAGGAGTCGATCTCCATACGGACGTCCGGCAGCAGATGATAGTTATCGAACAGCTCGTCTGTCAGGATGCGGTACCAGGTGCCTTTGGAGAAGAGAATCATCGGCATGCCGTTCAAGTCTTGGATTTCGGGTTTGCCTTTCTCCACCATGAAGTGGTTGCGAGGCAGCACGAGCTCCAGGTGATCGTCGAATAGGGGCACGCATTCCAAGGACGCTTCATCGATGCGGGAAGCGACAATGCCGATATCGGCCCGGCGTTCGCGAACGAGTGTGACAATCTCGTGCGTCTTGCCCGTAATCGCTTTGATGTCGAGCTCGGGATTGCGCAGCGTCAGCGCCCAGATCATATCCGGCAGCGTCGTCTGCAGCGTCGTCAGGCTGGCGCCGATCGTCAGGGTGCTTCGCCCGACGTCCTTATAATCGGCGACCATCTGCAGGAAGCGCAGGTGCTGCTGCCGTGTCTCGACCGCGTATTCATACGTCAGCTGGCCGATGCGCGTCAGCTCGAGCCGCTTGCCGACCCGCCGGAACAGCTCGACGCCCAGCTGTTCTTCGAGCTTGGCAATCTTGCGCGACAGCGCGGGCTGCGAGAGATTGAGCAGCGCCGACGCCTTGTTCATGCTCGATTGATCGACGACCGCGGCAAACATGTTCAGTTCTTCCAGCAAGGCAACTCGTCCTTTCGCGGAGCGGGTATGTAATGAAGGTGGCAAGCCAATCGTTTAGCCGAATGCTGGTGCTCATAACCAAGCCCAAAACCAATCGGCTTAGCCGAATGCTGGCGCACCTATCGGTACGCCAAACCAATCGGCTTAGCCGAATGCTGCCGCCTCTAACGAGGCGAGCAATCCAATCGTTTAGCCGAATGCTGGCGCACCTATCGGTACGCCAAACCAATCGTCTTATGCAATATCGTTATAACTTTTAATGAAAAATACGCAATACCATTATAAGTGCAAAAAGAGTATGATGTGAAGTGTGAATAAACTGTGTCAAGTCTTAATTGACGCTGTTTAGGGTCGGGAGTTACAATAATTGTTGGTGTTTTTTGGCGAAATGTAGCGAAAAAGCGAAAAAGAAGCTCAAAGTCGTGAAAGGAGAACGCAAAAGTTATGAATGATCGAAACTCTTATTTCTCGCGCAAGCTTCACTCCCTTCTCGGAGTGATCCCGCTCGGCTTGTTCATCGTTGAACACATGCTGACGAACTTCTCGGCATACGAGGGCGGGCCCGAAGGATTCAAGGACAGCGTCGCATTCTTGAACGGCTTGCCGCTCGTGTTTTTCCTCGAGTTGTTCGGCATCTGGCTGCCGCTGCTGTTCCACGGCGTGTACGGCCTGTACGTCGCATACCAATCCAACCTGAATACGGGGCGGTTCCAATACGGCCGCAACTGGGCGTTCACGATGCAGCGCATTACCGGCGTTCTGACGTTTATTTTCGTGGTCTGGCATTTGTACCAAACCCGCTATCAGGTCATGGTCGGCAACGTGACGCATGAAGAGCTCGGCGGCCTGATGCACGATGTCGCGCACTCGCCGTTCTACTTGGTTCTCTACATTATTGGCGTTATCGCGGCGACGTTCCACTTCAGCAACGGCATGTGGGCGTTCCTCGTAAGCTGGGGCATCACGATCGGCCCGCGCGCGCAGCGCATCTCCTCCTACATCTGGATGGGCGTATTCGTAATCTGCAGCGTCATGTTCCTGATGTCGCTGTTCGCTTTCCGCGGCGATGAGTTTAAAGAAGCGGCTTCCACAGCGCTGGCATGGGCGAATCTCGTTTAGGCTTTAGGACAAGGAGCGAATTGAAATGGCTAAAAGAAAAGTAATCGTCATCGGCGGCGGCCTTGCCGGTCTGATGGCTACGATAAAAGCGGCAGAAGCAGGCGTGCACGTCGATTTGTTCTCGCTTGTACCGGTAAAACGTTCTCACTCCGTTTGTGCCCAAGGCGGCATCAACGGCGCAGTTAACACGAAGGGCGAAGGCGACTCCCCATGGGAGCACTTCGACGATACGGTATACGGCGGCGACTTCCTTGCGAACCAACCGCCGGTTAAAGCGATGTGCGAAGCGGCTCCAGGCATTATCCACTTGATGGACCGGATGGGCGTTATGTTCAACCGGACGCCGGAGGGCTTGCTGGACTTCCGCCGTTTCGGCGGCACGCAGTATCACCGCACGGCATTCGCAGGGGCGACGACGGGGCAGCAGCTGCTGTACGCTTTGGACGAGCAAGTTCGCCGCTGGGAGACCGCAGGTCTCGTCACGAAATACGAGCATTGGGAATTCCTCGGCGCGGTGCTGGACGACGACGGCGTCTGCCGCGGCGTATCCGCGCAGGATTTGCGCACAATGGAAATCCACACGGTATCGGCTGACGCGGTTATCCTCGCATCCGGCGGTCCCGGCATCATTTTCGGCAAAACAACGAACTCCGTCATCAACACCGGTACGGCGGCGAGCGCGGTGTATCAGCAAGGCGTTCATTACGCGAACGGCGAGTTCATCCAGATTCACCCGACAGCCATCCCGGGCGACGACAAGAACCGCCTCATGAGCGAATCCGCGCGCGGCGAAGGCGGCCGGATCTGGACGTACAAGGACGGCAAGCCTTGGTACTTCCTCGAAGAGAAGTACCCTGCGTATGGCAATTTGGTTCCACGCGATATCGCGACGCGCGAGATCTTCTCGGTTTGCGTCGACGAGAAGCTCGGTATCAACGGCGAGAACATGGTGTATCTCGACCTGTCGCATAAAGATCCGAAGGAGCTGGACGTTAAGCTCGGCGGCATCATCGAAATTTACGAGAAATTCACGGGCGACGATCCGCGGAAGATCCCGATGAAAATTTTCCCTGCGGTTCACTATTCGATGGGCGGCATGTGGGTTGATTACAACCAAATGACCAACATTCCGGGCCTGTTCGCCTGCGGCGAGTGCGAATACCAGTACCATGGCGCGAACCGTCTGGGCGCGAATTCGCTCCTGTCCGCAATCTACGGCGGCATGATTACCGGCCCGAAAGCGGTTGAATATATCAAAGGCTTGAAGAAATCGGCGGACGACATCTCCTCCTCGGTATTCGACCGCGAGAAGAAGCGCCAAGTCGACAAGCACAACAGCATCATCCAAATGAACGGCACCGAGAACGCGTACATCATCCAGAAAGAGCTCGGCGAGTGGATGACGAACAACATGACCGTCGTTCGCTTCAACAAGAAGCTCGAAGAGACGCTGGACAAAATCAAGGAACTGAAGCAGCGCTACCGTAACATCAACATCAACGACGTGTCCAACTGGAACAACTCCGGCGTTGCGTTCACGCGCCAGCTGTGGAACATGCTGGAGCTGGCCGATGCGATGACGCTGAGCGCCCTGCTGCGCAACGAGAGCCGCGGCGCGCACTACAAGCCGGAGTTCCCGGACCGCAACGACGATGACTTCCTGAAGACGACCAAGGCAACTTGGACACCGGAAGGACCGAAGATCTCGTACGAAGACGTGGACGTGTCGCTGATCAAGCCGCGCAAACGCGACTATTCGAAGGATAAATCCTAGATAAAGAAGAAGAAAGGAGACTATGATCATGGCTGAAACGACTACCGCTCAGAAAACAGTCAAGTTTATTATCGAACGCCAGGATGCGCCGGATAAGCCATCGTATAACGAAGAGTTCGAAATCCCTTACCGTCCGAACATGAACGTCATCAGCGCACTCATGGAGATTCAGCGGAATCCGAAGAAGAGCGACGGCACGGCGACGGCTCCAGTATGCTGGGAATCGAACTGCTTGGAGGAAGTGTGCGGCGCCTGCTCGATGGTCATCAACGGTAAGCCGCGTCAGGCGTGCAGCGCGCTGATCGATCAGCTCCAGCAGCCGGTCCGCCTGCAGCCGATGCGGACGTTCCCGGTCGTGCGCGACTTGGTTATCAACCGCGAGCGCATGTTCAACGCGCTGAAGAAAGTCAAAGCTTGGATCCCGATCGACGGCACGTACGATCTTGGTCCCGGCCCGCGCATGGCGGAGACGAAACGTCAATGGGCGTACGAGCTGTCCAAGTGCATGACGTGCGGCGTCTGCTTGGAATCGTGCCCGAACGTCAACGATCGCAACAGCTTCATCGGTCCGGCAGCCATCTCGCAGGTGCGTCTGTTCAACGCGCATCCGACGGGCGAGATGAACCAAGAAGAGCGTCTGGATGCGCTCATGACCGACGGCGGCATCGAGGGCTGCGGCAACTCGCAGAACTGCGTGCGTTCCTGCCCGAAAGGCATTCCGCTCACGACGTCGATCGCGGCGATCAACAAAGACACGACCAAGCATATGTTCAAAAAGTGGCTCGGCGTTTAAGAGACGTCGAGCTTGCAGAAGCGACCTCCATTCGGGGGTCGCTTTTTTTATTAGGGACGACGATTTTTTAGGGTACGGCTGGCAACAAAATGGGAGGAAATCGCGTTTAGGGAAAGGAGGGATTATGGGGATTAGCGGAAGACGGAAGAGGAACGTCGGTAACGGAGGATATCGGTGCACCTCGCGCGTTCGACTCGATGAAGGTTGGCGAAATAAAAAAACTGCCGTTCGCATGACGGCAGTTTCAACACCAGTTCTCTCCCCAATCCTGGATCGATTGAATAACCGGCTCCAGCCCGCGGCCTTTCTCGGTTAATTCATATTCAATGCGTACAGGCATCTCGGGATACACGTTACGCTTGACCAGCTGACAAGCCTCGAGTTCCTTCATCCGATCTGTCAGCATTTTGTCGCTCATCTCCGGAATCTGCTCTTTAATTTCCTTGAAGCGCTTGGGGCCTCCAAGCAGGACGCGGATAATCATGCCCGTCCATTTCTTCCCGAGCAGCTCGGCAGCGCTTTCGTATTTTGGGCACATTTTGGAATAGTCCATTCGTATCACCTCTTTGTAGGTACACTCATTGTAGCACATTGCCATTTTAAAAGGGAGAGGGTAAGCTTAATATCTGCAATAACATTAGAAATTATATATACTTTATATAAATAAGAACACTGGTGGTCAGTCAAATCTAACAGGGTAAACAAAATTATACGCGCATCCGCGATATTCGTCTCCTGGAAGGTTTTCTCTGTGACTGGGCGTCGATTTTCTTGCGAAAGCATTAGTATATCGGAAGCCGTAAACGTTATAATGATAGATATACTAACTATCGGTCTAAAATCTATGAGGACATGGGGTGGACATCATGACGGACGAATGGGGATTTTATGAGCGGCTGACAGAATCGGAACAAATGCGTATTCTCGTAAACATCGGCTATAAGTCCGAAATGCCGCTTGCCGAATATAGCGACCTGTTGTCCGTGACCTTGAATTTATACACGGTAAGACAGACAACGAAGACGAAGAAAGCGCTGATCGCCCAGCTCGAACTGTTCGAATCCAAGCTTGAGAAGTGGGCTTCCGGAACGATTGGCGCCAAATATGTCGGCAGGATCAATACATCGACGAGGTTGGAGTTTTATTACTATATACCAAAAGGCGGTTTCTCCAAGGACGCGTTCAACGAATGGATGCAGCAGGAATGGGCATTCCGGGCGCAGCCATACGTGAAAGACGATGCCGTTTGGGAGTTTTACAGTTTCCTGCTGCCGAACCGGCTGGAGGAGCTGTTCGTGCATAATGCGCACATGATCTACGCGCTGCTTCATAAAGGCGATAATATCGGACAGCCGCGTAACGTGTATCACTGGTTGTTGTTCGCGCAGGCGGAGGACCGGACGGCTGTCGAGCCAACGCTCCGTCAGCTGGGCTACCGGATCGAGAAGGATCGCGCGGGAGAACCGGATACGGGTTATCCGTTCCCGCTCGTCATCAGCCGGTTTGACGACGTCAAGCTCGATACGGTGAACGAGCGGGTGCGGGAGTTATACAGCGTCATCTCCGACTATGACAGCCGCTACGACGGCTGGGGGTCGACGATGCACATTTCATCGGCGGGCCGATTTCGACAGAATGTAAGGCGATTGCTGAATACGACGCTTCGGATATTCCATCCGGGCCGCAGATAGCCCCCTCTCAGGGCGCCATGGTTACAGCCGGATGCAGATCAAGCCCGCGAACAAGCAGGTGAAGGCGAACCATTGGCGCCCTGTTAGCCGTTCCCGGTAGAGGACGATCGATCCGATCGCCACGATCAAGCTGTTGGAAGCGAAGATCGGACCTGCGATATTGGCTTGTCCGGTTTGCAGCGACAACGTGTACAACTGCAGTCCGCCATACGAGAATAATCCGGCTGCAAGACCAAGGCGGTACCCGATCCGAGGCGCTCGGAAAGCGCGCGCAAGCCTCTGGCTGCTACCCGGACGGATTGGACCCGTACCGCGGATAGCACGCCGCTCTCGCAGTGCGGGAATGCCAAACCAGGCGATCGACAGCGCATAGGCGACGAACAGGACGGGGGCTCCCGATAACCCTAGCTCCTCCGTCACCTTCAGCCCGCCATTGCGGATGGCGAACAGCAGCATGCTAACGCCCACGTAGCCGAACCACTTCCCGCTGCGGATGCTCGCGTGATCCTGAATGCGGATCGAGATCAACAGGACAGCGAGCAGCAGGAGGAGGACGCCGACCAACTCGGTGCCCGTGAACGGTTCCCGATAGACGAATGTGCCGAGCAGTACGACGAGCACGATGTTCATGTTCGTCAGCGGCGAGGTGAGACTGGCGGGTCCGCATTCGAGCGCCTTCATGAATAAAGCATTGCCAAGCGCGGAGCCGGCTCCAATTAATACGCCTGCACACCAGATGCGCCAGTCGCCGAGCGATGCGGCAAGCGTTCCTTCCGCAATGGCATGAACGCCGAAGCCGATCGTGCCGGACGCGTAAAGGCCGAGAAGCAGGTAAGCGGATGAGCCGCCCCGCATCTGGGACACCTTCATCCACCACCCGGCCAAGCCGAACAGCAGCGCGCTGAGCACTGCCTCCGTAAACCACATGAGGGACAACTCCTTCTACAATTGCTGCGTCTTCTGGAGGAAACGCCGGCCGTATTCGCCATGCGGATGCAGCTGCGCATGTTCGGTCTGAATCGTCGCATGTTCGATGCCGTAGCGTTCGCGCAGCGATTCATGGATGGCGAGGATGACGCAATACGGCTGAATTTCCTCGCGGACGAACACATGCGCGGTAAGTGAATAGTGATCGGTGGAGATCGCCCACAGATGCAGCTCATGGACGTCCTCGACGCCTTCAACCTCCATCAGCGATGCCCGCATTTCGTCCAAATTAAACTTCTTGGGAACGGCCTCCATCAGAATCGAATATGCTTCTCGCATGATGCGCCATCCGCCGGCGAAGATGATGCCGCCGATGACGAGGCTGATAAGCGGATCGACGAACAGCCAGCCTGTCACGAAAATGATGCCGGCCGAGACGATGACGCCCACTGAACTGAGCAGATCGCCGATAAAATGCCATAGTGCGCTCTGCACGTTCAGGTTCGGCTCCTCCTTGACGCTGCGGCTTAAGATGATAGTCAGGACGATGTTGACGATCAGCCCGACCGAGGCGATCGTCAGCATGAGGGGGAAGTCGATTGTTTGCGGATGAAGGAACCGGCGAATGCCCGCGATGAATATGCCGACCGCGATAATGGCCAGCGCCGCGCCGTTCAGGAATGAGGCCAATATTTCAAAACGCAAATAACCGAACGTGTACTTGGCGTTCGGTTCCCTACGGGCGAAGTAGATGGCGGTCATGCTGAGGGCGAGCGCGATGACGTCGGACACCATATGCGCGGAATCCGAGAGCAGCGCAAGCGAATGGCTGAGCAGGCCGCCGACGATCTCCACGACCGTGAATATCATGGTGAGGATTAACGTTGCCCATAACGAACGCCGGGAAACCGCCTGGTGTTTCACATGCCCGAGATGATGGAAGTCGTACATGGCCCACCGCTCCTTTATTTGTTACACAAATGAAATAGTTCTGTTACCGTCCTTTCACACAAAGGGGCTATTATAATAAACAAGACCCCCTTTTAATAATATATGGTTTGGGACCTGCAGCGTGCAGGTCCATTTTTTTTGTCTTCTGGGCCGTGCCGTCCCGTCTGTTACGGGATCGGCACGACAACCGGCTGTCTTTGCTTGTAGTAGACCCACTCTTTGAAGCCGATTTCCTTCAGCCGCTTCTGCACGAGCTCCCATTCATCGCCTACGCGGGATGGTTTGTGCGCGTCGGAGCCGAAGGTAACCGGAACGCCGTAGAAGCGCGCGCGCTCCAGAATCGCGTCGGATGGATACCAGCCGCCGCATTCCTTCGTGCTGCCGGACGTGTTGATCTCGATCGCGACGCCATAGCCGGCAATCGCCTGCAGCGTCTCGTCGATCGCTTCGTTGGCCGGAATGTGCGAGAAGGCGGGGAAGTAGCCTTTCATCGCGTCGATGTGGCCAAGAATTTGGAACACGCCGCTGGCCGCCGATTGGCGGATGAGATCGTAATAATGGGCTTTCTCCTCGATTTGTTTCGTTTGGGTGACGCCCTTCCAGCGGTTGCGGTTGAAAATGCTAATGCCCCGCGTCTGATGCACCGAGCCGATGATGTAATCGAACGGATGCTTCTCGTACATGCTGCGGTACAGGTCGATATGCTCCGGATAGAAATCGGATTCGACGCCGAGCAGTACGTCGATTTTGCCTTCGTATTTGGCTTTCAGACGAAGCACTTCATTTATGTAATTCTCGAAATCGCTCTTCGCCATCGCGATGCCCGGCTGCGGCTGATCCTCTTCGCTGGCGAAATAAGGGGAGTGATCGGAGATGCCGATCGCGGTCAACCCCGCCTCGATGCCCGCCTGGATGTATTCCTCGATATTGCCATCCGCATGGCCGCATCTGAAGTGGTGCGTGTGCATATCGAATTTAATGGTCGTCATGGTAACTACCTCCTATGGTGGGTGAGCAAAGAGTGCTGCGCGGGTCGGTGGTTGCTGCGATCGCTGTTGTTGCCGGATTCCTTGACTTAAGTTGAACGAGGGGGGAATCCGTCCACAAAGGCGAACGCTGGCGCTTCTTCGCTAACCTCCGTCCCGCTTCGCTTTTTTATTTGCTCTTGGTTGGCAAAGCAGAGCAATCGCGCGCCTAGTTTGCGCGATTCGATTCTATAAGAACGTAATGTCTCTCGAACACAATGCTGCCGATACTACCGCACCGGCAAACCAATGTGGTAGCACAATGTTGCAGCTGCCATGCGGCTCCAAAACAATGTGTCTTAGCACAATGCTGCCCGCAGCTGTCGCAGCGTTCAAGCCAATGTGCTAGCACAATGTTGTAGCCGCCATGCGGCTCCAAAACAATGTGGTAGCACAATGTTGTAGCCGCCATGCGGCTCCAAAACAATGTGGTAGCACAATGTTGTAGCCGCCATGCGGCTCCAAAACAATGTGCTATTCCGAACTAATAAACTGCGCCTCCGGCATGCCCTTGAGATCGCTTAGAAACTGCTGCATGGCTGAGTTCAGGTAACGCCCCGACTTGTAGATAACTCCAACGGGGTGGAACATCTCGAGCTCGGCGACTTTGATCAGCTTGAGCGTGCCGAGCTTCACTTCGTTGGCGACGGCGAGCTTGGAGACGACGGCCGCGCCGAGATTGAGTTCGGCCATCCGCTTCACTTCTTCGCTGCTTGACAGCTCCATGACGATGTTCGGCTGGATATTGTACCGCCGGAAAATCTGGTCGATGAACTTCCGGCCGAGCGCGTCGGGCGAGAGCAGAATCATCGGGATATCCTTCAGCGATTCGACGGTGGTATGGGTCAGTCCGCTCATCGGGTGATTCGGCGCGACGACAAGCTCATACGTATCATAGTACAGAATGGAGGATTCAATGTTAGGATTGCGTTCGGACAAATAATTAATGCCGATATCGACCGTCCCGTTCTCGACGGCGGTCGTCACTTGCGAAGAAGGCATGGATTGGATGGTGGTCTTGATAAGCGGGAACTGATCCTGAAAATACGACAGAACGCGCGGCAAAATCTGAATAGCGATCGACGTTGTTGTTCCGAGCACGATATGCCCCTGCGGATTCTGATTGAGATCCGTCAGCCTGGATTTCATCTCCTCGACGATCGCGAGAATTTTCTCGGCATGCTCCAGAAAAACTTGCCCGCGGTCGGTCAGCGTAACGGGCTGATTACGGTCGATCAGCACGGTGCCGAATTCGTCCTCCAGGCTTTTGATCTGAGCGGATACGGCAGGCTGAGTCAGATTAAGCAGCTCGCCGGCTTTTCGAAAACTCATCGTTTTCGAGATCGTCTGCAGCGTTTCCAGTTGGCTAATGTTCACGGAATCCCTCCTTTGTCGATTAAACTTTTTTATCACGATATTCCTCTATTATAAAGGAACATACGATTCTCGGCAAAACCGGAAAGAAGCCCGATTCTGAAGATTTGCTGAATACAGGGAAGAGGCGGGGGATCGTGCGGTCATTTCTTTACAGGAACTTTAGGAGGAATTATTCGGCATATGTCGAAAGGAAGGCTAGCGCGGTAAAACGCTCAACGATCCGCCCTATCCGGAGGAGGAACTCACACGTGAATCGTAAATCGATCAGAGGCTGGCTCATGTATGACTGGGCGAATTCCGCATTTGCCACGACGATGCTGGCAGCGGTCATGCCTATTTATTACAAAAGCGTAGCGGGCAAAGGGCTCGAAGGAAATATGGCGGAAAATTACTGGGGGTATACGCAGTCGATCGGCATGCTGTGCGTAGCCGTGCTCTCGCCGGTGCTAGGCGCGATCGCCGACGCGTCGGGCTCGAAGGTGAAGTTTCTGGCGGGCTTCGCGTTCATGGGGGCGCTGGCCAGCTCGGGCATGGCGCTCGCGGGCGAAGGCGACTGGCTGCTGGCTTCGATCCTCGTCATTCTAGGGACGATCGGCTATTCGGGCGGCAATACGTTCTACGATGGCCTGTTGACCGATATCGCTCGGCCGGAGGATCGCTCGGGGCTCAGTTCGAAAGGATACGCGGTCGGCTATTTGGGCGGCGGCTTGCTGCTGGCAGTTAACATTGCGATGATTCAAGCGTATGATCTTTTCGGCTTCGCGGATGAAGCGACCGGGACGCGCGCCGCTTTCGTCACCGTCGGCATCTGGTGGCTGCTATTTAGCCTTCCGCTTATCCGGCATGTGAAGGAACAGGCGCGCCCGCGCGTGGAGGGCGGATTCGCCGCCTACGTTCGCATCGGCTTTAGACGAATCGCGTATACGTTCAAGACGGCTCGCCGTTATCCGGAGCTGCTGAAATATATGATAGCTTATTGGTTTTTCAACGATGGGATCAATACGGTCATCACGATGGCCACCATCTACGGCGCCGGCATCGGCATCGAGACATCCCATCTGATAACGGCGCTGCTCATCACGCAGTTCGTCGGCTATCCGAGCACGCTGCTCTTCATCCGGATCGCCCGCTGGATGGGCGACAAGCGCGCTCTCTATCTGTCGCTATCGATTTATTTGGTTATCGTCGTCCTCGGCTTCTTTATGTCGAGCGCGCTGCATTTCTATATTCTCGCGTTCATGGTCGGACTTGTGCAAGGCGGCAGCCAGGCGATTTCGCGCTCGCTGTACGCGAATTTGACACCGCCGTCGCGGTCGGCGGAATTTTTCGGTTTCCTCAGCCTCTCGAGCAAATTCTCGTCCGTGGCGGGGCCGCTCATCTTCGCCGTCGTCGGCACGATGACGGGCTCGAGCCGCATCGCGATCGTCTCGGTCGCGGCGTTCTTCATCGTCGGCATGCTGCTGCTGCGCTTCGTCGATCTGGAGAAAGGGGCGCGCGAGGCGATGGCGGGCGAAGGGTGATCCAGGGGCTAGCGCCGTTTTAAGCGTACACAAAAAATCCGGCTTGCGCTTCTCCGATCCGATCGGAAACGTGCAAGCCGGATTTTCGTTAAAGTGTGCAACCAAGATCTATCGCCTTACAGCCAATCCTTCTTCTTGAACAGATAGAACATTCCGAGTCCCAGCGTCACCATAATCGACAGCAGGATGTACGAGCCGCCATGAATGTGAGCGCCGGGCAAATAATCGAAGTTCATTCCGTATACGCCGGTCAAGAACGTCAGCGGCATGAAGATCACCGTTATAGCGGTGAAGACGCGCATGATTTCGTTCGCCCGGTTGGACAAGCTGGACTGGTAGGCCTCGCGCAAGTTGCCCATCAGATCGCGGTACGTCTCGAATGTCTCCGTGATCTTCACGGCGTTCTCATAGATGTCGCCGAAGTACTTCTGCAGCTGATCGTCGACGAGCCGCAAATCCTTCTTGTTCAGCGTGCCGATCACGTCGCGCTGCGGGACGAGCATCTTCTTCAGCCACAGAATCTCGCTTCGCAGACCGATGATTTCGTTCAGATGCGACTTCTTCGTATGCATGAGAATATCTTCTTCGAGCGATTCGATGCGGTTCTCGATCCGGTCGCCGACGACGAAGTAGTTGTCGACGACGATGTCGACCAAGTGATAGAGGAATCGGTCGGGCCGCGTCACTTCTTCTTCCCATAGAATCGGCTTGAGCACGCGCAATTCGTGGATCTTCTGCTTAGTGACCGTCAAGATGAAATGCCGCCCGAGAAAAATATTGAGCGCGCGCAGAAAAATTTCTTCATCGTCGAAGCGGATGCTGTTTATAACGATAAAATAATGCCCTTCGTAAATCTCGATCTTCGGACGCTGCTCCTCTTCGCTGAGGCAGTCCTCGACGGCCAGGTCGTGCAGCGCGAACAGCGGCTGCAAGACAGCCAGATCGTCGGTGTCCGCGTCGATCCAGTAGAAGCCTTCGGCTGGCGCGACAAGCGTTGTATTAATATCTTCAATCGGCGTGAATACGCCTTGATTGACGAGTCGGATCTTCATCCGTGCCCTCTCCCTTCATCCCTGTTGCTTTCGTTCCCGGATGCCGGATTCCGAAGAGAGCCCGCCGTATACGTCCACGCCATGCTTCATGTCGAGACCGTCTATGAAAAACTAGGCGGCGCAGAGCGAACATAGTTGGAGCCTAGAGCGGACCGCTTGCTTCGGTACCGGTCGTTCATGCGGATGCCCGCAGGCCTCGGGTCGCCTTCCATATTCGTCAACACCCCTTTGTCGTCGTCTTTGAAAATGAGCCTTAGATTGCGCATAATCCTTGTCTAGTATACTCCGCGTGCGACATTCCATACAAGCGTTAAAAAGGTGAGTGAACGGCCCCTCCTGTACGATATGCCGCGGCTTATTTTCGGTTCGCGGCCGGGCCGGATTTTTCGAAGAAAACCCGCTTGACGGCAATAGACGTTTGCATTAAAGTAAAGCTTGTAATCGCGAAACGTACAATTGAATACGTATAGCTTTCTTATCAAGAGCAGGCGGAGGGACTAGCCCGATGAAGCCCGGCAACCGGCCAAGAGCACGGTGCTAATTCTTGCGGAGACTTATTTAGGTTTCTGGGAGATGAGAGGCGCATGAGTGTACCCATTATGCCCCTTCTTATCCAGAAGGGGCTTTTTGCCTTATCATTTTCCCGGTACTCACCTCACCCGCACCCTTCATAACAGCCACAAGAGCCTCAATTTTAAAGGAGTGATCGAGATGCCAATCAAGGTACCGGACAATTTGCCAGCCAAAGAAATACTAGCGCGCGAGAATATCTTCGTCATGGACGAAAGCGTCGCCTACCATCAGGACATTCGCCCGTTAAGAATCGCGATTTTGAACCTGATGCCGACGAAAGAAACGACCGAGACCCAGCTGCTGCGCCTGATCGGCAATACGCCGCTGCAGGTGGAAGCCGTGCTGCTCCATCCGAAGACGCACACGTCCAAGAATACGTCCAGCGAGCATCTGGAATCGTTCTACAAGACGTTCGACGATATTAAGCACGAATACTACGACGGCTTGATCATCACCGGAGCGCCCGTTGAGCAGATGCCATTCGAAGACGTGAATTATTGGGAAGAATTGAAGGATATCATGGACTGGAGCGCGCACCGCGTGACGTCCACGCTTCATATCTGTTGGGCGTCCCAAGCGGGACTTTACCACCATTACGGCGTGCCGAAGTACAATCTGGACGAGAAGATTTTCGGCGTTTACCCGCACACGCTTCATAAGCGGAACGTGCCGTTGACGCGCGGGTTCGACGAGTTGTTCTTCGTGCCGCAGTCGCGGCATACGGAGGTGCGCGCCGCAGACATCGAGGGTATCGAAGGTTTGGAGATTCTCTCCACTTCCGAAGAAGCGGGCGTCTACCTCGTCGCCTCCAGAGACGGCAAGCAGGTATTCGTGACCGGTCACTCGGAATACGATCCGCAGACGCTGAAGTGGGAGTACGACCGCGACAAGGCCAAGGGTCTTGCGATCGGCGTGCCGAAGAATTATTTTCCAAAAGACGATCCGACGCTCGCGCCGCTCTCCAGCTGGCGGGCGCATGCGAATCTATTGTTCTCCAACTGGCTGAATTATTACGTCTACCAGCAAACGCCGTACGAACTTGGAGCAGGCATCTAATCTTATTCCCCGCGCAGACAGCAGGCCGAAACACCGATGAAGGGGAGCCGCGCTCGCATCCATCCGAACCCTAACCAAAGGAGCCCGAGACTTATGAAAATAGAAAGCCGCTTAGCCCAAATCGGATCGGTTCAAGAGCCGGTCACCGGATCCGTCAGCTACCCGATCTACCTGGCCACCGCATTCCGTCATCCAAAGCTAGGGGAGAGCACGGGATTCGACTACGCTCGCACGACGAATCCGACACGCAAGGTGCTTGAAGAAGCTGCGGCCGAACTTGAATCCGGCGATCGCGGATTTGCCTGCAGCTCCGGCATGGCCGCGCTTCAGACCGTATTCTCGCTGTTCGGACAGGGCGACCATCTGATCGTCTCCCTCGACCTTTACGGCGGTACGTACCGACTGCTCGAGCGCATCATGAGCCGGTTCGGCGTGAGCGCTTCATACGTGGATACGAACGATCTCGACGGCATCGCGCAGCTCTGTACGCCGAATACGAAGGCGGTGCTCATCGAGACGCCGACCAATCCGCTCATGATGATCACGGATATCGAGCGCATTAGCGCCTGGGCGAAGTCCAAAGGGCTGCTAACGATCGTCGACAATACGCTGCTGACGCCGTTCTTCCAACGGCCGATTGAACTGGGCGCTGACATCGTCGTGCACAGCGCGACGAAATATTTGGGCGGCCATAACGATGTGTTGGCTGGCTTGATCGTGACCAAGGGCAAGGAGCTGTCCGATCAAATGGCGTTCCTGCACAACTCGATCGGCGCCGTGCTCGGCGCACAGGACTCCTGGCTGCTCATGCGCGGGATGAAGACGCTCGCGCTGCGGATGGAGCGCCATCAGGCGAATGCGACAGCGGTGGCGAACTGGCTGCTGACGCACGAGGCGATCGAAGAAGTATATTACCCGGCGCTTGCGCAACATCCGGGTCATGACATTCAATCGCGCCAATCGTCGGGCAATACCGGCATTTTCTCCTTCCGCCTGAAGGATGCCCGCTACGTCGAGCCGATTCTGCGCCACATCAAGCTAATTGCGTTCGCGGAGAGCCTCGGCGGCTGCGAATCGCTGATGACGTATCCGGCGGTGCAGACGCATGCGGACATTCCGGAGGAAATCCGCCGCCAGATCGGCGTCGACGACCGGCTGCTTCGTTTCTCCGTCGGCATCGAACATGCGGACGATATCATCGCCGACCTCGGTCAGGCGCTCGAAGCTGCGAAGCGCGAGATCGGGGAGGCTTAAGCAGCCATGGCGCATCAGTACGATTTCGACCGCAGAATCGACCGGACCGGCAAAGGCACGTACAAGTGGGACCAATCCGAGAAGCTGTTCGGACGCCCGGATATTTTGCCGCTATGGGTCGCGGACATGGATTTCGAGCCGCCGCAGGAAGTCGTGGAGGCTATCGTGGATCGGGCGAAGGAAGGCATCTATGGCTACACGATTCGCACCGAGGCTTATTATGAAGCAATTGCGGGCTGGATGTCCCGCCGGCACGGCTGGGATGTGAAGCATGAGTGGATCACGTCGAGCCCGGGCGTCGTGCCTGCGCTCAGTCTGATCGTCATGGCGTTCACGGAGCCGGGCGACGGCGTGATTTTGCAATCGCCCGTCTACTATCCGTTCTACGACGTGATTAAGATGAACGGCCGCAAGGTGCTCGACAACGCGCTCATCTTGAAGGAGGAGCGCTTCGAGATCGACTTCGAGCTGCTGGAGGAGCAGGCGAAGGAAGCGAAGCTCATGCTGCTCTGCTCGCCGCATAATCCGGGCGGACGCGTCTGGACGCGGGAGGAGCTGACGCGTATCGGCGAGATCTGCCTGAAGCACGGCGTGCTGATCGTCGCGGACGAGATTCATCACGACCTCGTCTTCTCCGGGCATAAGCATACCGCGTTCGCGTCGATCTCCGAGGCGTTCGCGCAGCAATCGTTCACTTGTGTCGCGACGAGCAAGACGTTCAATCTGGCCGGCCTGCAAGCGGCGTCCGTCATCATTCCGAACGCCGAGCTTCGCCGGAAGTACAACTACCTGCTCAAGACGCTGTCGATCCATATGGAGAGCTTCTTCGGCCAGACGGCCGTCGTGGCGGCCTATGACCATGGCGATGAATGGCTCGATCAGCTGCTTGTCTATCTCGAAGGGAACCGCGATTTCTTGATCGATTACATCTCTCGCGAGCTGCCGCATGTGAAGCCGATGAAGCCGGAAGGCACTTACATGGTGTGGCTAGACTGCCGCGAGATATCCGAGAAGCCGCAGGAGTTGAAGCGACTCATGTTCGAGCGGGCCGGGGTGGCGTTCAGCGAAGGCTCCGTATTCGGCGATCAGGGGCAGGGTTACCTACGTGTGAACCTGGCTTGTCCGCGGTCGCTGCTGGCCGAGGCGCTGGAGAAGTTCACGCAAGCGGTGCGCGAGAGCGTGGCCGCGAACTAGCTTGAACTCGGTCTCGGTTTTGTCTTGGTTTTAACTTTAAACTGCATAGCGAAGGTTTCTCGAATGACAGCGACTTTTGTGGCCTTGTTTCCACCGCTTAATAAGTTACATAATAAAGGAAACAAGTCTACAACGGGAGCGTCATCGAGACAACCGGAGCCTAAAACGGGAGCGCCACCCGAGACAACCGGAGCCCCAACCATTTAGCCACATATCCGCCACTGTTGCCTTTTTGTCCAAGGTGACGGTGGCGGGCTTTTTATGTTAGGATGGATAAGAAGGTTAAGGAGCGAGCGCGAGCTCGAACGGAAGAGGAGGGTCCCTATCAGATGAATCAAGTGGACCGTATTTTACAACAAGCGCTGAACGGTCAGCGTCTCATGCAAGAGGACATTATTACGCTTTTCGAATCCGATGAGATTGAGAAAATGGGGCATGCCGCCAATCAAATCATGCTGCGCAAGCATCCCGAGCCGATTACGACGTTCGTCGTAGGGCGGAACATTAACTATACGAACGTTTGCGACGTCTACTGTCGCTTCTGCGCATTCTACCGTGCGCCAGGCAACGCGGAAGGGTATGTCCTCTCGGACGAGACGATTTTGCAGAAAATCCAGGAGACCGTGAACGTCGGCGGCACGGAAATTCTGATGCAGGGCGGGACGAACCCGAACCTGCCGTTCCAATATTATGTGGACATTCTACGCAAAATCAAACAGCATTTCCCGCAAATTACCATGCATTCCTTCTCGCCGGCCGAGATTCACAAGATGAAGGAAGTCTCCAACGGCCTGTCGCTTGAAGAAGTCATCCGTCAAATTCACGAAGCGGGGCTCGATTCGCTGCCGGGCGGCGGCGCCGAGATCCTCGACGACCGGACTCGCCGTAAGATCAGTCGCCTGAAGGGCTCTTGGACGGACTGGATGGACGTCATGAAGATCGCTCACCGGATAGGCATGAACACGACGGCGACGATGGTCATCGGCTTCGGCGAATCGATGGAGGAGCGCGCGCTTCACCTGCTTCGCGTGCGCGACGCGCAGGACGAGTGCATCGCCAATGGCTACGACTCCAAAGGATTCCTGGCGTTCATCCCGTGGACGTTCCAGCCGGACAACACGAACATGAAGCGCGAGAAAGCGACGCCGGAAGAATACCTCAAGACGCTGGCGATCAGCCGCTTGACGCTCGACAATATCGACAACTTCCAATCGTCATGGGTGACGATGGGACCCGAGATCGGCAAGCTGACGCTCAGCTACGGCTGCAACGATTTCGGCTCGACGATGATCGAGGAGAATGTCGTCTCCGCCGCGGGCACGACGCACAAGGTCAACATCAGCTCGACGCTGGACATTATCCGCCAAGCGGGCAAAATTCCAGCGCAGCGTAACACGCGATACGAGATTCTGCGCGTGTTCGACGACGTCAATGCGAAGATCGAGAACGACTTTGTCATGCAGAACTAAACGAATTCGGCGGTCTCGGCTCGCCTACAACCAAAAAAGCTGCACGATCCGCGATGGCGGACGTGCAGCTTTTTTCGCATGGACCCCGATCAAGCAAGCTGGCTCGCTTGGATGGCCTCTTTGGACGGGACGACCGTCTTGTTCTTGCCTGTGTGCTTGGCTTCGTAGAGCGCTTCATCAACGAGATGGAAGAAGTGTTCCTTCCCTTCGTTCCGGGCATAGTCGCCGATGCCGATACTAACGGTGACCGCGCGGCCGCCGAGCTGCTCGTGCGGGAGGCGGGAGACGTGATTGCGAATGCTCTCCACGGCCTCGTAGGCTTCCTGGAACGTACTATCCGTGAAGAGGACTGCGAACTCCTCGCCGCCATATCGGGCGACGAAGGCGTTAGCGTTCACGTTCGCGCGGATCGTCTCCGCGACCCGGGTTAACACGGCGTCGCCGGCGCGATGGCCGTACGTATCGTTAATTTGCTTGAAGTTGTCGATGTCGATCAGGGCCAGTTGAACGGGTACTTGGTTGCAATCATGCTGCTCGATGAGACGCTCGAAAAACTCGTGGAACGTGATGTGATTGTAGAGGTCGGTCAAGGCATCGGTCTTCGACAGCTTGTCCATCCAGACATTCTTCACCAGCAGGTCTCGGTTCGACTCGAACGAGGTCTGCAAATTCACCATGAGCTCTCGCCCCCGCATCAGGACGCCGCCCGCGATTAAAGAGAACAGCAGGAACATGATGCTGATGGTCGTCAGGCTGACGGCCGTCAAATAAGCGTGCATCGCCGGCTGCACCGCATACAGCGTATAGAGCGTGATGATGGTGACACAGAAGGCGAATACGAGCTTCCGCATATGGAAATAGAAGATCGACACCATCACCGGCAGGAAGAGGGCCAGCAGCAAATAGTTGATGGTGTCGTGTATGTAGACGATGGCCGCCGACAGCATGGCGGAAGTAATAATCATGATGTAGTCCTGGTATTTGCCTCGAAGCAGCTTGATCCCGGTCTCGGCCGAAAGCAGGATCCCTAGCAGGATAATTGTGGGTCTAACGATGTATTCCGTTATGAACGTGGTTCTGGCGATCCCGGCAACCGTGAGCAAATACAGGCATTCCAAGAAAAAGGTAATGATTAATATGGACCAGAACCCGTTGAGGAGCATGCGGTTCCAACGTGCCCGGTTATAGTCCAGGTTCTCATAATTCATTGGATTCACTCCAGCAGTATACTACTATAGACAATAATCATACCACGAATACGCTTTAATTCCAATCAATATCCAGCAGTCCCACCCCTTGTATCGTATATCTGCTTTTGCGCAGCCATATACTGATTAAGGAAGGAGGAATGATCGCATGGAACTACTCACGGTTTCGCTTATGTCCGCGTCGGATGAGACGATGGAGAAGCTGGAGGAAAGCTTGCTTGATGAACTCGCCGATTTACATAGCACGACACACCGCAAGTACCGTTCCGCCGTCAGGATGGAGAGGGAGGAACAAGCGATCCGTTTTTTTGCGGATACGCACGATTTTCAGCTGGAGAAGGATGGCCCTCCGATATACCGAAAAACGGCGCTTGCGCTGGCCGGATACATCGTCTCCGAGCTGGAGCCGCTGTTGATCAAGGCGATCATCCGGAAGCAGTTTCACTACGAAGACCCGCAGGAAGCCGAAGCCATTGAACGATATTGCCGCAATTTGCTGGAGGGGTCGCATTTCGCGGGAGAGGAAAACGAACCTGCCGGCGCCGAAGTCGATCGTCAACGTAGGAAGCAAAAGGTTTCCGCGGAGATCGAAGCTTTCCTCGCCGAGAACGCCCGTATTCATTTGGACGGATTCGTGACGTTTCGCCTAGCGCCTTACTGGGAGGAACTTCGGGAGATCACCGCTTACGCCATCGACGAATACGTGATGGATAAGCAATATCAGGAATTCATATCGTTGCTTAAATATTTTGTTCGCATGCAGGAAGTTAAGCTCCCGATCGTACACGTGCTACATAAAGGCGGCAGCGAATTCGCGCTCTACGACGAGCATTTCGAGCTGCTCGATGCCGCGCCGGCCGACCGGATCGTCGTCGATATGCTGGAATCCGAGATGAACATGGAGGATATGATCGTCAGCACGCTGATAACCGTGTCGCCGAAGCAAATTGTCATCCATACGAGGCAGCCGGAGCTGGCCGTCATGCGCACGCTGGAATCGATCTTCGAGACCCGCGTTCGCCTATGCGTAGATTGCGGCCATTGCGGCAGCTATTTCGGGGAAGGGGCGCAGGAACTTCTGCCAGATCTGCTGCGGGCGCAGCGAATCCGGACTTGACCGGCATATTGGCGGTTGATTATAATACGCTTAAGAAAAGCATTGACAAAGACATGTATCCGCGGATTTGCCCGTTCCAGAGAGAGGAAACTCGGCTGTAATTTCCTTACGCCGGCGGCTGTGGATGTACCCCTTTGTAGCTGTTTGGTTGAAAGGCCGCTCGCGAGGCGCCAAGTAAGCCAGGCCGGGACATTCCCGTTACAGAATGCCGAAAGGACCAAGGCGCATGATGCGCTGGCGTGGCACAAGCAATCGCGCGTATGGTCGAATTAGGGTGGAACCACGGGTCTGACAAGCACTCGTCCCTTCTGCGGGATGAGTGCTTTTTTGCATGCATCCCGAGCACCGCTTGAACCAAGTCGAAAAGGAGAAAGAACAGTCATGGCGATTCAAGTGAAACTGCCGGACGGCGCCGTCCGGGAATACGAGCAGGGCGCAACGATCGAAGATGTTGCCGCCTCCATCAGCAGCGGCCTGAAGAAGAATGCGGTCGCGGGCAAATTGAACGGGAAGGTCGTCGATCTCTATACACCGGTTGTACAGGACGCGACAGTGGAGATCGTGACGCTGGATTCCGGGGACGGTCTGGAAGTCTACCGTCACAGCACTGCGCACTTGATGGCGCAGGCGATCAAGCGGTTGTTCGGCAAGACGGAAGTCAAGCTGGGCATCGGACCGGTGATCGAGGATGGCTTCTATTATGATATTGATATCGAGAACCCGATCAGCTCCGACGATCTGGCAAGAATCGAGAAAGAAATGGAGCGTATCGTGCAGGAGGATCTGCCGATCCGCCGCCGCGTCGTCAGCCGCGAAGAGGCGATCGCGACGTTCACCAAGCTCGGCGACCCGCTGAAGCTGGAGCTGATCCGCGATTTGCCGGAAGACGCGGAGCTGACGATTTACGACCAGGGCGAATTTTTCGATCTGTGCCGCGGACCGCACCTGCCGTCCACCGGACGCATCAAGGCGTTCAAGCTGCTTAGCGTGGCGGGCGCTTACTGGCGCGGCGACTCGAAGAACAAAATGCTGCAGCGGATCTACGGCACGGCGTTCCCGAAGAAGGCGCAGCTGGATGAACATCTGCATTTCCTCGAAGAAGCGAAGAAGCGCGACCACCGCAAGCTGGGCCGCGAGCTGAAGACGTTCACCTTCGCCAGCGAAGTCGGACAAGGGCTGCCGATCTGGCTGCCGAACGGCGCGACGATCCGCCGCACGATGGAGCGTTACATCGTCGACCTGGAAGAGAGACTCGGCTACCAGCACGTGTACACGCCGGTGCTGGCGAACGTCGAGCTGTACAAGACAAGCGGGCACTGGGAGCATTATCAGGAAGACATGTTCCCGAAGATGGAGCTCGATAACGAAGAGCTCGTGCTTCGTCCGATGAACTGTCCGCACCATATGATGGTCTATAAGAGCGACCTGCGTTCGTACCGCGATCTGCCGATCCGCGTAGCCGAGCTGGGCACGATGCATCGCTATGAGATGTCCGGCGCCTTGACTGGCCTCCATCGCGTACGCGCGATGACGCTGAATGATGCGCATATTTTCTGCCGTCTGGACCAAATCAAGGAAGAATTCGCGCGCGTCGTCAACTTGATCCGCCAAGTCTATGAGGATTTCGGCATCAAAGACTATCGTTTCCGCCTCTCGTACCGGGACCCTAACGACACCGAGAAGTACTGGCCGGACGACGAAATGTGGGAAACGACGCAGCGGATGCTGCGCGAGGTCGTCGAAGAGCTCGGTCTGCCGTTCTATGAGGCGGAAGGCGAAGCGGCCTTCTATGGTCCGAAGCTGGACGTGCAGATCAAGACCGCGCTCGGCAAGGAAGAGACGCTCTCGACCGCGCAGATCGACGTGCTGCTGCCGGAACGCTTCCAGCTGGAATATATCGGCGCCGACGGCAAGAAACACCGTCCGGTCGTCATTCACCGCGGCATCATCAGCACGATGGAGCGCATGACAGCGTTCCTGCTCGAGAATTTCGCGGGCGCGCTGCCGCTCTGGCTGTCTCCGATGCAAGCCAAAATCATTCCGGTCTCGATCGCGTACGAAGGCTATGCGCGCGAGCTGGAGGATAAGCTTAGACTGGCCGGCATTCGCGTCGAATCCGACCTGCGCAACGAGAAGCTGGGCTACAAAATCCGCGAGGCGCAGCTCGAGAAGGCGCCTTACATGCTCGTCGTCGGCGAGAATGAAGCAAGCTCCGGCACAGCTTCCGTCCGCAAGCGCGGAGAAGGGGATATCGGCGCCAAATCCGTTGACGAGATCGTTGCGCTGCTGCAGGAGGAGATCCGGACTAAGCGGATCTAACCGCCGCTTCTAACCCGTCTAGCCATCGATTTTGCATAAAGCTTGTCGCTCTGGGGGAACCTTCGTGTTAAGGAGGAGTACACCCAGATGTTGACAAGCTTTTTGCCGTTCAAACGTTTGATCGCGGCACTCGCGGTATCGGCGGTCGCCGTGTCGGCGGCTTCGGCGAACGACGTTCAGGCGATGGCTCAAACGCAGCCCGCAGCCGCGTCCGCCAAAGCGGACAAGCATGCCGAGGAGCCTGAGCAGAGCAGCCCCAATGGGGCTGTGAAGAAGGCGGCCAAGGCGACCGTATCGGCCGGAACGGCCAAGATCAAGACGACCAAGGCAAATGCGAAGCATGTGAAGCGAACGGCGGGCCAGACGGCTCAAATGAAGAAGACGGCTAAGGCAACCAATAAGTCGGGCTCAAACCAATCAGCGAAAACCGAGCGGAAGGCCAAGAAATCGGCTAAATCGGCTAAGGCAGTCAAACGGAACAAGAAGAGCGAAAACACCAATCACACCAAGCACACCAAGCACAACAAGAGTAAAACCAATACGCGTAAAGGTAAGAAGGCCGGCAGCAAAAAAACAGCCCCTGCCAAACACGCGCAAATAAAAACGAAGAAGTCGGGCGCGACCCGCACGGTTAAATCGAAAAAGCCGGATCAAAAGACGAAGGTCGCAATGGCGAGCCGGAATTCGAAGAAGAGCTCAGGGGCGAAAAAGCATTCGGCGGGCTCGAATCGTGCAGCCTCAGCAGCGAAAGGCTCGCGCCACCGCAATAACGGGCAAGCGGCTGCGTTATCCAGCAGCGCCGTTACGCCCAAATCCGCAAAAGCGGCTCCTGCGTGGAGTGGCGGCAAAGCACTTAAGCATGTCAAAGTCATCGCGACTGGCTATACGGCTGGCGTGGAATCGACGGGCAAGCGGCCGGGTCACCCCCAATACGGAATCACATATTCCGGGGTCAGAGTAAGGCGGGACCTCGTCTCGACCATTGCGGCGGATCCGAAGGTATTTCCGATCGGCACGCTTCTTTACGTGCCGGGGTATGGATATGCGGTCGTCGCCGACACCGGATCGAAAATAAAAGGCAAGAAGATCGATTTATATTTTGAAACGAAGAAGCAGGTCTATAAACAATGGGGAAAAAGAACAGTCACGGTGCAGGTGTTGCGTCGCGGAGGAGGTAAGCTTACGGAGGCATGGTTGAGGTCGTTAAATGACGCCGTCATTGCCGAAAAGCCGATTCCTTCGGAGCTTTTGGAATCCTAGGAAGAACATGGAAAAAGCGCGGAACCACTAGGGGTTGACCGCGTTTTTTTCTTTTTTTTGTCATATTGTTGTGGTAGAATAACTTCTGCAAAACGTTGTCATCAATCAGATGGAGCGGATCGGAATGGATAACAAACCATTGATCGGTGAAGACGATGGAGCTGCCTTTGAACTGTACGAAGCGAAGCTAAGGGAGCTGTACAACCAGATGATCCGGGTCGCCTACGCACGGCTCAGCAATAAGTCGGACGCGCAGGATGCGGTTCAAGAGGCTTGGCTGCGCATGCTGCAGAGCCGGGATTCGCTGCGCGAGGCGAGTAAGCTGGACGCCTGGGCGAAGACGATCACGGCGAACGTGGCGCTCAATATGAATCGTCATACCGCCAGGATGCTTGTAGTCGCAGATAACGAGGAGCTGCTGTCCGCGGCTGGCGAGACGCCCTCCGCTTACGAAGCCGAGCTCATGCTGGAAATTTCCGAACTGCTTGGCGAACTCGATCCACGGTCCAGAACGATGCTGCTTTATAAATTCTATTATGGGTTTAAAGACCAGGAGATCGCCGAGGCGCTTCAGCTTCCGGTTGGCACAGTGAAGGCAAGAATCCATCGTACGAAAGCACTTCTTAAACGAATGATGCTGGAGCAAACGAACGTCTGATTGACAAGCTTTTCCGTACATACAGGGGTGGGCTGCCCGCCATACTATTGTTTGTACGGGGAGGTGATTAGTGTGGCGAAGAAGAACAAGCAAGTGAATGCTTCCAATCAATACAACGCCGAGTTTGCGGAAGAGAACGCGGCGAACACGGCCGCTTCCGCTGGCAAATCCGCTCAACAGAAAGCGGACAAATAAGCGTTGCCGTATACTTAATGTACGAGCGTCTCATACCTAAACAAGAGGAACCGTGTCGGTTCCTCTTTCTTTTTGTCGAATGGGGGATTATAATGTAGCATTATCTGACATGACAAATAAAGGATGGCGATACCGGTGAGATTACGATGGAAACGGGACGCGGCAACTAACAAGAAAGCGTCTAATCGGGATGAACAAGTTGAACTGCTTCATCAGCTTACGAATGAGTCGCTGGTCATCTCGGACCAGCTAGCCGCGGCCGTGGAGGAAGTCAATCAGTCCATCGGCAGTCTTGGTACTATCGCGGACCGGTCGGCTATGCGCGAAGGGGATCTGCGGACAAGCAGCCAGCTTGCCACGGAGCGGATCGAGCAAGCGTTCTCGGTATTGCAGGAAGTATCGGCATCAGCGGAGGAAATCAGTACGACCGCAGGGCGGCTGGACGGAGCCAGCAAGACGACCGGGACAATCGCGCAAGAAGTCGCGCAGTCGCTCGATGCCGCTGGTGGTGTTATGCAGGAGCTAAGCGAGCAGACATTGGCGATGGAACGCAACATTCATCATCTCCAAGAGCAGACGTCGAGAATTGAAGAAATCAACGCCTTTATTCAAGAGATCGTGGAGCAAACGTCACTGCTTGCGCTTAACGCCTCCATCGAAGCGGCGCATGCAGGCGAATTCGGCCGGGGCTTCAGTATCGTCGCACAACAAATTAAGAAGCTGGCCGAACAGAGCAACGAGGCGGTCAAACGATCATCGGCGATCGTTCGGCAGATCGAGGAAGGCGTCGTCGAAGTCGTCCGTTCGGTGGAATTGGAGAAGGCGGCCGTCGAACGGGGCGCCTTGGAGATGGACCGGACGAAAGTTCGGATGGAACGTATTGTCGCTCAAATTCGGCAGGTGGATGAATTGGCTGCGATCAGCAACGACGCAAGCATTCGTCAATCGGACCATATGACCCAAGCGACCCAATTGCTCGGCGAAGCGGTGGGGTCGGTCCTGCACACGATGCAGAGCGTGGATGATACGCTGGAGATGACGTGGCAGCAGCGGCAGCAGATTGGCAAATTGGACCGGGTCCGCGATGATTTGAACCGATCTTCCGACGCGCTGGCGGCGGCTATCCAACACGTCGGACTGAAGCGGAACTACGCCGGAGAGATAGATACGTCCGCGACGCGCGCCAAGCTGGCTCGGCTGGCGGCAGATTCCGCTCTGGCCCAGTTGGAGGAGGCGGAGCACGAGCGGCGGCTAACGGCTATGCTGCATGCGGAAGCGGAGATCGAAGCGGTATGGTCGAATCGTTCGGACGGATCGTTCGTCTTCTCGCTGCCAACGGCAGGACTGCTCAACGCCAAAGGACGTGTGTGGTGGAAGAAGGCGATGGAAGGGGTCTCTTACCAGTCCGAACCTTACATATCGGCGATTACGAAACAGCCGTGCGTGACAGTAGCCGTGCCGATTCGGGGAGAAGATGATTCTGTCATCGGTGTTATGGGAGCTGACATCGCCCTTAGATCTGAAGGAAATAAAGTAGATTAGGGTATTCTCAAACGGGAATCGTTCGTGTATGATAGTTGGTGTGAAGATTAATAACACGAACGGATAGGGGAATTGTCATGACGGATCCCATCACGTATACAGCGCCAGCCCGTTTCAAGCAGCGGAAGGCTGCCGAAGTGCTGCCGTTTCTGAATGCCTATATCGCCAAGAAGGAACAAGAAATCGCCGAGATCGAGCAGATGGTTGAGCGCTACGAGAAGCGCCGTCTGTTGGAGGAGCGCGCGTATCAGTCGATGTCCGCGCTGCGACGGCTGTTGTCCGGCAAGAAGCCCGATCATCATTTGGCGGTGGAATATATTCACTACGTCAAGAAGCCGATGGAGAAGGTCAGAATGCTTCGCCAGGAGATCGAACACGCCAGGGCGATTCAGCATTCCGCGCCGACCGATGTCGTGGCGCTGTCGCAGGACCTTGAGGCCGAGATGAACTAATTCGCTTATGCTTAAATAGAAAAGACCGAATCTGCGGATTCGGTCTTTTGTTATTTAGGAAATGATGCAACCATTCATCAAGCTCAAAGAGAAGTGTCTGAGCGAAGCTTAAACAAAAGCTTCCCCTTAGGACAATCAACCGTCCCGAAAATGCATAGGGGCACCAACTGAAGCTTTGTCCGTAAGGACAAAAGCGTGCCTCGCTCAAGACCCACCGCCGACCGCGAACAAACGTGCCAGCACGAAAAGGGGAGTCCAGAGGGCAAAGTCCTCTGGTTCCCCTCGGCGGAGGGGGAAGGGGGAGGACAAATTTACTTGCCGGCGGTCAGCCTTTCTACGTCAAGGAAATCGTGCTCCTGGTTGTAGGCAGGCACGCCGTGAATACCGACGTCAAGCCCGATCAACTCTTCGTCTTTGGATACGCGTACCGGCGTGAGTTTGCGAATGAGCCAGAAAGCGGCCCAAGTAAGCGCGAAACCCCACACGGAGATGAGCGCAAGTCCGAGCGCTTGGACGCCAAGCAGATTCCAGCCGCCCCCATAGAACAGCCCGTAGTACCCTTGGCCAATGCCTTCGGTTAACTCCGGCTTCGCGAACAACCCGACGGCCAGCGTGCCAAGACTGCCGCTGATCCCGTGCACGGCGAAAGCGCCGACCGGATCGTCGATTTGTTTGCTCTCGAGATACTCGGTCACGAGCACCATCGCGATGCCGCATACAGACCCAATTAGAATCGCGGCGCCATCCGAGACGAACGAGCAGCCGGCGGTAATGCCGACAAGACCGGCAAGCGAACCGTTGATAACCATCGGTGGATCTGCTTTCTTGTAACGAAACATCGTGAACAGAATACACGTCGCGCCGCCGGCCGCTGCCGAAAGCATCGTGGTGACGGCGATGTGTCCGATCGAACCGTTCGTGGCGCTAAGCGTGCTGCCGGAGTTGAAGCCGAACCAGCCGAACCATAAGATGAAGGCGCCGACCGATGCCAGCGGCAGATTGGACGGCGGCACGATGTTGACTTTGCCGTCGGCCGTGAATTTCCCGATGCGCGGCCCGATGAAGATCGCCGCGGCCAAGGCCGAGAAGCCGCCGAGGGCGTGGATGACGGCCGAGCCTGCGAAGTCGATCATACCGAGCTTGCCCAACCAGCCGCCGACCGCCCATACCCAATGGCCGGCCAGCGGGTAGATGAGGCCGGTCATCAAGATTGTATATAGAATGTAGGCCTTAAAATGAATCCTCTCCGCTACCGCGCCCGAGACGATCGAGATGACGGCGATGACGAAAGCACATTGGAATAACCAATACGTATCATGCGTAATATTGAGGTGGATATGCGACAGGTCGCCGCTCATCATAAAACCGCTCGAGCCGATAAAACCGCCGACGTCTTTGCCGTACATGAGCGCGAATCCGACAAAATAAAAGATGAGCGCACCGAACGTGATGTCGACAAATACCTTCATAATAATGCTGACCGCGTTTTTCTGCCGGACGAAACCCGCCTCGAGCAGCGCGAACCCGCCTTCCATCAGCAAAATCATGGCCGCGGTCAGGACGACCCAAATCGTGTCCAGCCCTTGAGAAATTGCCGCTAAATCCATGTTTTCATCCCCTGTCTCCGTCTGAAAGATTACATGTCAGGTTAACTATCGTCATATAGCTCGTCCACCATTATATAAGCGTCATGTAAACGATGTCAACGCAGTGAGGGAATAAGATGTGACATCGCTTTCATTTTTTTGGAAAAAAGCAGCGCCGGGCTCGGTCTGCAGACGTAGACGTTTTCAATCGTCAGACCCTTTATGACCCTTGCAGCCTGGGGTATACTTGGAGTACAAACCTTGCAAGAGCAATTGGGAGCTGGTGAATCGAATGAACGGACATTTTGCGAACCGTTTAATGTGGGGCCTGTTTATTATAGGAATTGGCGCGTTTCTCATGCTAAGGCAGGCCGGGTTGATCAACTACGGGCTAAGCGACCTCATCTCCGTCTTCTGGCCGGTGCTCCTGCTGTTCCTTGGTATTAAGGAAGCGGTAAGGCGAATCGCGAGCGGCTATGGTTCCTGGTGGAGCGCCGGCATCCTGCTGGCCGTGGGTTTTGTTTTCTTAGGCCGCAACCTGGATCTGTTCAACTGGGCGATCAGCGACCTGGCGCAATTCGCCGGACCGCTCGTCATTATTCTAATCGGGGTGCGCATGATGGCGAAGCCCAAGGCGAGGAAGACCGACGAGAAACCTCCGGGCGAAGAATGGCGAGCTTATCCGTCCTTCCGTCCCGACGAGCCGGTGCCGCCGGCGCCGCCGCTTCATCCCGATCCGACGAAGGGGCCTGTCGAACCGTTGGATTACGCGGATTCCATTCCGGTTCCGCCGGTAACCCCGCCACCTGTTCCCCCGGTTCCACCGGCGCACCCGCTGCCTCCCGTGCCGCCGGGGCCTGGACAGACCGGGCAGCCTGGAGCGGATGGCCGCCATTGGAAGCACCGCGCGCATCACGAGCGGATGCAGGAGGAATGGAATCGCAAAGCCGAGAAGCTGCAGCGCCGGGCGGAGCGGATGCGGGAGCGCATCGAACACCGCGCGGACAAATTCAAAGACCGGCATGCTTATGGCCGCCATGACCGGATGGAGTGGTGGAACAGCGATCCGAACGTGCAGACGCGCTCCGGCTTCATCGGAGACATCTACGTCGGTCACGATTATTGGGAGCTCAAGCCGATGAACATCTCCCATTTTATCGGCGATACGGTACTCGATTTGACCAAAGCGCAGATCCCGTTCGGCGAGACGCGCATCCACATCTCCTCGTTTATCGGCGACGTGAAGGTGTTTCTGCCGAATGATTTCGAGACAGGCGTCAATGTAGTAACGAGCGCTTTCGTCGGCGACGTGGCCGTACTAGACCGCAAAGAAGGCGGGATTTTCAAAAATATGAATGTCGAAACGCCGTACTTCCAGGAGAATGAGAAAAAAATCAAGCTGATCGTCAGCACCTTCATCGGTGATGTGCGCGTCACGAAGGTTGGGTGAGCCGCCTCTATGATGGTACGTCTTCTGAGAAGCAGCAAGTTCGAGATGATGCTGTTGTTCGCAGCGTCGTCAATCCTATCGGTATTGGTGTGGGTATTCGGAGGGCGATACGTCGGTTCGCAGGTCGGGAAAGACGACCTGTGGATCGGCGTCGCCGCCGTTTTTTTGCTTGTAAGCGGTGCTTTCGGCTACTGGGCCGCCCAGCGCTACCAGCGGCGAATCGACCTGCTGCATCTGGGCCTGAAGCAGGCTGCGCACGGCAATTACGCGATCCGGCTGCCGGAGGAAGGCGCGCGTTCCTTCGCGCCTGCGATTCGCGAGTTCAATGAGCTGCAGGCCGCTCTTGAAGAGCGGGTCAAACTCATCGAGCGCACGGGCGAGCAGCAGGTGATGCGCGAGGCCGCGCTGAACGAGGAGGCCGTGCAGGAGGAGCGCAAGCGTCTTGCGCGCGATCTGCACGACACGGTTAGCCAGCAATTATTCGCTATACATATGTCGGCCTCTTCGCTGCCGAAGCTGCTGGAATTGAACCGGGAGCGAGCGGAATCCGTCATGGACCAACTGATCAGCATGTCTTCGATGGCGCAGAAGCAGATGCGCGGGTTCATCGCCCAACTGAGGCCGCTCGAGCTGGAAGGCCGCTCGCTGCGCGAAGCGCTGGATAAGTGGTTCCCCGATTATTGCCGCCAGAATAATCTACAGGGCGTGCTGGAATGGCGGGTGAAGGAGAAGCTGTCTGAGGCGAAGGAGCATCAATTGTTCTTGATTATTCAAGAATCGATGGCCAATATCGTCAAGCACGCCGGCGCGCAGACGGCGCTTCTGACGATCGCCGAGACCGAGCATCAGATCATTATGACGCTGCAGGACGACGGCGCGGGCTTCCGGGCCGATCAGGTGAAGCGAGGCTCGTACGGACTGTCGACGATGCGCGAGCGCGCAAGCAAGCTGGGCGGGGACGCCTCGATTATAAGCAAGCCGGGCAGCGGGACGCGCGTGCGCGTCACGCTGCCGAATTACACCCATAAAGGAGCCGACGAACACGATGAGCGGGAATGAGCTGTGGAGAATTATGATCGTGGACGATCACGATATGGTGCGCGCCGGGCTGCGGACGTACTTGATGCTGGAGCCGAAATTTGACGTCGTTGCGGAAGCGGGCGATGGCGAAGAGGCGATCCGACAGCTGCAAAGCGGCAGTATTCCAGGCGGTCCGCCCCATTTGATCCTGATGGACCTCATGATGCCGCGCATGGACGGCGTCGAGGCGACGCGAGCGATTATGAAAGACTTTCCGGATGTGAAGATCGTCATGCTTACGAGCTTCCTCGAAGACGAGAAGGTCGTCGCGGCCGTAGAGGCAGGAGCGGTCAGCTATGTCTTGAAGACAGTGTCCGCCGAAGAGCTCATCTACGCGCTGAATGGCGCGGCCAAAGGCATGCCGGTTATGACCGCCGATGTCTCTCAGGCGCTGACCCGCGGGTTGCGGCAGCGGACGGCTCAAGGCGCGGACGAAGGTCTGACCGACCGCGAGAAGGAAGTGCTCCTGCTCATTGCAGAAGGCCGCTCCAACAAAGAGATCGCCGAAGAGCTGCATATCAGCATCAAGACGGTCAAGACGCATGTCAGCAACCTGCTCATGAAATGCGAGCTCGAAGACCGGACGCAGCTGGCCGTGTTCGCTCACCGCAAAGGCTGGGTTAAGACGGGGTAGCGGGCTAAGGGCGGATAACGTAGGAAATCGAGGGCATTCTATACGTAGGACAACTTGCAGCAAGGAGAGTGCCGATGTATGGTTCCGTTATCGTCTCCGCTCGAATCGACCGAGCAGGAATTCAGTGAATTGAAGAACGAGCTGTATAAGTATGAATTCGCCCTTGGCGGCGACTGGGATTACGAGCACGGCATGTTCGACCGGTACTTGGATGAAGCGCACAAAGTGTGGCTGCGCATCCCATTCCAAGTCGTCTCCGGCAGCTTCGACGGGGATAACGACAACAACGACGCGAAGATCCGCCTCGGCCAGCCGTTCGTGTTGAAGCACCTCTATAATGAAGGCATCGACCATTCGCAGTCCGTGCCGACGATGGGAGCCGTCTTGAATCAATTCCAAAAACCGGTCGATCCTGACGCGAAGATCGAATCCAAGTGGGTCGACCAAGCCAAGAAGCTGCTGAACGAAGTAGAGCATTCTCTCGTTCATTAATAGGATTTGCCTTGTCAACCGACCGCGCGTTTTTTCAGCGATGCGTCGGTTTTTTTATTTTCGTTTATACATTTTTTAAGTTTGATTTAAGGTAGATTGTGCATGATAGAAACATAAAGCACAGCCGATAACAATGGGAAAAACAAAGGGCGCCAAGCGCTCGACAAGGAGGAGAATCACCATGGACGATAACAACAAAAAACATCCTTTCGACGATTTCTTTCACGATAACGCAGAACAGAACCAAAACGACGAGCAGAAGGAAACGACGGCCAGCGCCGATCATACGCAAGAAGAGAAGCCTTCCTACTATTACTCTTACGGTCCGTTCAAGCAGAATAGCGTAGAGGCCGGCGAACCAGCACGCGCCGCAAGCGCAAACGACAATGCGGCTACCGATTACGCACGTTCGGAGACAGTCGAAGTAACGCCGCCGACGCAGCTTCGTCCGTTCGCGCCAACCCAGCAGGCTCGCAATGGCTGGCAGGTCAAAGAGAAGAGCCGGACGTCGTTCAAGACCATTTTCGCTTCCTTCATGGTCGGCGTGGTCGCGGTAGGCGGATTGATGGTATACGCGGACAAATCGAACATGTTCGGCGGAACCGAGGCGCTGACGAGCCAGCCGGTGGCGACGCAAGTATCCACGGCGGCAAGCGACGGCTCGAAGGCTAAGGTAAGCAACGCGGCCGACGTGGTGCGTCCGAACAACATCGCGCAAATCTTCGAAACCGCGAGCCCAGCCGTCGTCAAAATCGAAACGTACGTGCGCCAGCAAAGCAGCGGCAACAGCATGTTGAACGATCCGTTCTTCCGTCAGTTCTTCGGGGATGACTTCGGCCAAGGGAACGGCGGTCAAGGCGACTCGGGCCAAAGCTCCGGCGAATTGACGCTGAGCGGTCTGGGAACCGGCTTCTTCTTCGATTCGAACGGCTACATCCTGACGAACCAGCACGTGCTCGGCGACGCCGACGAAATCCGCGTCACCGTGGAAGGGCACAGCGAGCCGCTCGTGGCGAAGAAGCTCGGCGCGAGCTTCGATCTTGACCTCGCGGTGCTGAAGGTCGAAGGCACGGGCTTCCCGACGCTTCCGATCGGCAACGCGGACAATACGCAAATCGGCGATTGGGTCGTCGCGATCGGCAACCCGATCGGCTTCGATCACACGGTCACGGTCGGAGTGCTTAGCGCCAAAGAGCGTCCGATCAGCATCTCGGATACGGAAGGCGATCGCAACTACGAGCATCTGCTTCAGACGGACGCGTCGATCAACCCCGGCAACTCCGGCGGTCCGCTGCTTAACCTGCAGGGCGAAGTCATCGGCATCAACACGGCGGTTAGCTCGCAGGCGCAAGGCATCGGCTTCGCGATTCCGACGAGCACGATCATGGATAACTTGGAGGCGTTGAAAGCCAACAAGGAAATTCCGAAGAAACCAGCGCCTTTCATCGGTGCGACGTTGACGAATATCACGGCTGACGCGCAGAAGGAACTCGGTCTTACGAGCACGGACGGCTCTATCGTCATGAACGTGGCGTACAAATCGCCGGCTTACATGGCTGACCTGCGCCAATACGACGTCATCACGGGCATCGGCGGGACAGCTTATAAGACCAAAGAAGATCTGATTGCGGAAATTCAGAAGAGAGCCGTCGGCGATAAAGTGGTGCTGAACGTCGTTCGCGGCGGTCAGAAAATCGATATCACCGTCGAAATCGGCAACAAGAACGATTTCCCGCAGCTCCAGCAATAACGAACGCCTCTTGATCGCATAACGCGAGAGCGCGGGCAGCATCTGCTGCCCGCGCTCTCGCTGCGTTGGCGAACCGCGCGGATCGCTTATCCAACCTGGCGTTGATCGGGTATAATAGCTGCATGAACATGAGATGGGTGGAGGGAACGGGATGAGACCGCATATTCTCGTCATTGACGACGATGACAAAATTACATCCTTGCTAAGACGCAGTCTGGCGTTCGAGGGATATGAAGTAACGACGGCAAGCAATGGCCTGGAGGGACTCAAGCAGATGCTGACAAGCGATCCGAACCTGCTCATCTGCGACGTCATGATGCCCAGCGTCGACGGATGGGAAGTCGTGCGCCGGGTGCGGGAGGGCGGCAGTTCCGTACCCGTACTCATGCTGACGGCCAAGGACGACGTACAGGATCGGGTGAAAGGGCTCGATATCGGCGCGGACGATTACTTGGTGAAGCCGTTCGCGCTCGAAGAGCTGCTCGCGCGCGTTCGCGCCCTGCTGCGGCGCAAGACGGACAAACTCGAGGACAATGGCAACCGCATCGTCTTCGAGGAGCTGACATTGGACCTCGACTCGCGCGAGGCGATTCGCGCCGGTCGCCGGATCGAGCTGACGGCGAAGGAATTCGATTTGCTTCATCTGTTCATGCAGAACCCGAGACGCGTCTTGACCCGCGACTCCATCATGGACAAAATCTGGGGCTACGATTACAGCGGGGAATCGAACGTGCTCGAGGTCTACATCGCCATGCTCCGCCAGAAAACCGAGGAAGGCGGAGCCAAACGGCTGATTCAAACGGTACGCGGCACCGGTTACGTGCTGCGGGGGGAGAACTGACATCATGCCCATACGGCTTAAGCTAACGCTATGGTATTCGGGCCTGCTGGCCGTGACGCTGCTCGTGCTAGGCGTCTCCATCTATACCTTCGTCAACCTCAACACTTACCGGGATGCCAAGGCGGCGGCGATGGAAGGGCTGAACAGCAACGTGAGGTACAGCCTGCCGCCCGATGGCGACCCGAGGGGTATCGAGATCTTTTTTGGCCTTGGCGCCCGTTTCGACCGCAGCGTTTTTCTGCAGGCGGTGAACTATGAGACCGGCGGCGTGGTAAGGTCCCAGAATCTACAAGACAATAACGTGAAGCTTCCTTATCCGAAGCAGTCGAACGGAATCAAGGAAGGGTATGTAAAGATGAAGGTAGGCGATACGCCGCTGCTCGCGTACCAATATCCGATCGTCCTTGTCGGCAAGGTCGTGGCGGTCGTCCACAGTGCCGTAATAACGAGGCAGGAAGCTCAATACCTGACCGACCTGAGAACGATACTGATCTTCTCGTCCGTCGGCGTCGTGCTGCTTACGTTCGTAGCGGGTCTGCTCATCTCCCGCCAGGCGCTCCGGCCGCTGCAGGGCATTATCCAAGCAGCGGATCTGGTCAGAGACGGCTCGAACTTAAGCGTACGTATTGAGCGCAAAGGACCCAACGACGAGCTCGGTCGGCTAACCGACACGCTGAACGGCATGCTTGAGCGGATCGAGACGACGTACAACGAATTAGACGAGGCGTACAACGCGCAGCGCAGGTTCGTCTCGGATGCCTCGCACGAGCTGCGCACGCCGCTTACGACGATTCGCGGGAATATCGAGCTGATGGATAAAATGTGGCGTCCTTCGCTCATTGCGGCAAGCGAAGATGGCGGGGACGGCGCGATGCCGGTGATTACGCCCCAGCACGCCGAACTGACGCGCGAAGCGATGCAGGATATCGCCGACGAGGCGAAGCGGATGTCGCGGCTCGTGAACGACTTGCTGTCGCTCGCAAGGGCGGACGCCGGTTCCGTTATGGAGAAACATGTCCAGCCGCTGCAGCCGCTCGTCGAGGACGTCGCGCGCCGGGCGCAAATGCTGCCAAGGCAGGCGGAGTTCCGTATCGGCGATTTGTCGACGCTCGAAGGCGCGGAAGTGAACGCGAACGCCGATTATATCCGGCAGCTGCTCTTTATTTTCATTGAGAATGCTTTCAAGTATACGCCGTCCGGCTATGTAGAACTTTACGCGAAGCGCGCCTCTAACCAAGCGGGCGTCGTAATCAAGGATACGGGCATCGGCATGAACAGCGAGGAGATCCCGCATATCTTCGACCGCTTCTATCGCGCGGACGTGTCGCGCGGCAAGACGAGCGGCACCGGCTTGGGGCTGTCCATCGCCAAATGGATCATCGACGAGCACGGCGGCTCCGTCGAAGTTTCCACCCGGGAATCGGAAGGATCGACATTTATTGTGTGGCTGCCGATTGCTTTCCCTGACCAATCGAATCAGGTATAATAGTCTTCAGGAATCATTCAGGTATTGGTTGAGGGAAGCAGGTGCAGGATATGGAAATTGTCAAAATTTCGCCGCGCGGCTACTGTTATGGCGTCGTCGACGCCATGGTCATGACGCTTCAGGCTGTCAAAGACCAGAATCTGCCGCGGCCGATTTATATTCTGGGGATGATCGTGCATAACGCGCACGTCACGGAAGCGTTCAAGCAAGAAGGGGTCATCACCCTCGACGGCGAGAATCGACTGGAAATTTTGGAACAGGTTGACAAAGGAACGGTTATTTTCACCGCCCATGGAGTTTCGCCGGAAGTGCGCAACCGCGCGCGGGAGAAAGGACTTACGGTGGTCGACGCGACGTGTCCGGATGTGACGAAGACGCATGACCTCATTAGCAAGAAGACAGCCGAAGGTTACGATATTATTTATATTGGCAAGAAGGGGCATCCTGAGCCGGAAGGGGCAATCGGCGTTGCGCCCGATCGCGTGCATCTCATCGAGCGGGAAGAGGAGATTGATCGTCTCGAGCTGCCATCGGAGCGTATCATCATCACGAACCAGACGACGATGTCGCAATGGGACATTCGTCATTTGATGCAGCGGCTGCAGGAGAAGTTCCCGCATGCCGAAGTGCATAACGAGATCTGTCTGGCGACGCAAGTGCGTCAGGAAGCGGTCGCAGGTCAAGCAGGTCAGGCTGAGCTTGTCATCGTGGTCGGGGATCCGCGCAGCAACAACTCGAACCGGCTTGCTCAGGTGTCCGAAGAGATCGCAGGCGTGACGGCGTACCGGGTGTCCGACGTATCGGAGATCGACAGGGAGTGGCTGAAGGGCAAGTCCCGCGTGGCGGTCACGTCGGGCGCTTCGACGCCGACGCCGATTACCAAGGAAGTCATCACCTATCTCGAGCAGTTCGACGACGCGAATCCGGCGACGTGGGAAATCAAGAGAACGGTAAACATGAGCAAGTTGCTGCCGACCCTTCGCACGAAGACGACAGGTTAGGGAAGGGGGCCTATCGGATGGCCAAGCAGAAGAAATCGCCCTCTTGGAAGCGTTGGATCAAATTAAAGTACACGCAGCTGATGCGTGCGCCCGGAGGAGCTGCGTTCGTGGCGCTGGGGTTCTCCATCGGCATGGCGATCGAGATGTTTACGCTGCCTACGTACGGGCTTGCGTTCTTCCTCATCTTCCCGCTCATCTACTGGCTGGGCGGGAGCCTGGCCGGCGCGCTGATCGGGTTTGTGGTGGGCAAAATCATTTTCATCCCGGTGGCGTTCATCAATAACCGCGTCGGTGGCTGGGTGCTCCCGGACCATATGAAGATTCATGTCCCTTTCGGACCGGACTGGTTTACCGAGAAGCTGGACCATATCTTGCTCGTGAATCTCAAGCTAATCGTCGGCGGGATCATTGACGGGATCATTCTCGGCGCTATCTTCTATTTCCCGGTGAAATATTGCATCCAAGCGGTAGCCAATCGGCGCAAAGAAAAGCGCAAACAGCGGCGCGTCCACCTCGAGACGAGCGCGGCAAGGCTGCCTGCGACGGAATAACATGAAGCGGTCTCTTGACGGGACCGCTTTTTTTCGTTAGAATTACTTTAACGAATAAAAGCATAAAAGCTTAAAAGCGTATAAGCGTTGAAGCGAGAAAAGGAGTTGGCCATTATGATCGTCATTACGAATAATAGCGTCTCGGAAGAAAGAATCGGAGAGATCGTCCAGTATATCGAGAAAGCCGGCGTACAAGCGCACGTATCGCGCGGAACGGATCGCACGGTCATCGGCATTATCGGCAAGGCAGACCCAACGCTTGCGGAGCATCTGCGTTCCATGAAGGGCGTGGAGAATGTCATCAAGATTTCCAAGTCGTACAAATTGGCCAGCCGCGACTTCCATCCGGACGATACGGTCATTGATATTAAAGGCGTCAAAATCGGCGGAAACAACCTTGTCGTCATGGGCGGTCCTTGCGCCGTCGAATCGCCGGAGCAAATCGACGAGATCGCGCGCCTCGTGAAAGCGGCCGGCGGCCAAGTGCTTCGCGGCGGCGCGTTCAAGCCGCGCACGGGGCCGTACAGCTTCCAGGGCGTCGGCGTGGAGGGTCTGATCATGATGGCCGAGGCGGGACGCAAGCACGGGCTGCTGACCATTACCGAAGTCATGACGCCGGAATATGTCGACATCTGCGCGGAATACGCGGACATTCTGCAGGTCGGCACACGCAACATGCAGAACTTCGATCTGCTCCGCAAACTGGGCACAATCAAGACGCCGGTCCTATTGAAGCGGGGCTTCAGCTCCACTTACGACGAGTTCCTCAATGCGGCGGAGTACATTTTGGCGGGCGGCAACCCGAACGTCATGCTCTGCGAGCGCGGAATCCGAACGTTCGAATCTTACACGCGAAACACGCTTGATCTGGCAGCTATTCCCGCCCTTCAGCAGCTGAGCCATCTGCCTGTCATCTCCGACCCGAGCCACGGTACCGGACGGCGCGAGCTAGTAGAGCCGATGTCCAAAGCTTCGGTAGCGGCAGGCGCGAACGGACTCATCATCGAGATGCATACCGACCCCGACAATTCCATGACAGGCGACGGCGTTCAATCGCTGTTCCCGGATCAATTCGCCAACTTGCTGAAGGAGCTCGAGCAGCTCGCAGCGCTTGTCGGCAAACGGTTTGACACCTCCAAGGAGCCGGCGGAAGCCTTCGCGACTTGGTCCAAATAATTCGATTGAACGAAGGCCAAAAGCACCATCCAGGAAGCCGCGAAATCCTTGCCGGGCAAGGAAGCGGTTTCCTGTTTTTTTGTGAACCCTTCACAAATATGCTTTATAACAAATGTGTGAAGATAGCTAACACTTCATTCAAAAAATACCTGACATAGCTATTGACGATTGTTCGCGTCGAATTCTATAATAACAATCATAGTTTAGAGAAAAACTTGAACGTTTAACGTTCAACACATCGCTAATGTTCGGAAATGGAGGAAACAACCCAATGTCAGTTCAAAACGTTTTGAACACAATTGCTGAAAACAACATCCAGTTTGTCGATTTCCGCTTCGTGGATCTCGCAGGCCGTGCGCACCACATCACCCTTCCTTCGACAGAAGTCGACGCAGAGACGTTCGTAAACGGCGTAGCATTCGACGGCTCCTCGATCGAAGGCTTCCGTGGAATCGAACAGTCCGACATGGTAATGATGCCGGATACGGAATCTGTGTTCATCGATCCGTTCACAGACCATCCAACTTTGAACGTTATGTGTAATATCCATACGCCTGACGGCGAGCGTTATGACCGCGACCCGCGTTCGATCGCTCAGAAAGCAGAAGAGCTTCTGCAACAGTCCGGCGTAGGCACGACGGCATTCTTCGCGCCTGAATCCGAATTCTTCATCTTCGACGATGTTCGTTACGAGTCCGGCATGAACAAATCGTACTACGAAGTCGATTCCGAAGAAGCAGCTTGGAATACGGGCCGCAAAGAAGAAGGCGGCAACCTTGGTTTCAAAGTCGGCGTTAAAGGCGGCTATGTACCAGTTGCTCCGGTTGACTCCCAGCAAGATATCCGCAGCGAAATGGTTCGCGTTATGCAAGAAGCGGGTCTTCGCGTTGAGCGTCACCACCACGAAGTTGCAACAGCTGGTCAAGCTGAAATCAACTTCCGTTTCTCGACCCTGACGAAAACAGCTGACAACCTCATGCTGTACAAATACATCGTTCATAACGTTGCTCGCCAATATGGCAAAGTCGCAACGTTCATGCCGAAGCCGCTCTACGGCGATAACGGTAGCGGTATGCACGTTCACATGTCGATCTTCAACGGCGACGAGCCGCTGTTCTACGACAAAGGCGCTTACGCGAACCTGAGCCCGCTGGCTATGCACTACATCGGCGGTATTCTGCACCACGCTCCAGCGCTGATCGCCCTGACGAACCCGTCGACGAACTCGTTCAAACGTCTGGTTCCAGGCTACGAAGCACCGGTTAACCTCGTATTCTCGAAAGGTAACCGTTCCGCAGCGGTTCGTATTCCAATCGCAGCGGTTACGCCGAAAGGCTGCCGTATCGAGTTCCGTACGCCGGACTCCACAGCTAACCCTTACCTGTCGTTCGCGGCAATGCTGCTCGCAGGTCTGGACGGCATCAAACGCAAAATCGATCCAACCGCACTGGGCTATGGTCCATTCGATACGAACATCTACGAGCTGTCCGACGAAGAGAAGAAAGAAATCCGTTCCGTACCAGGCACGCTGGACGAAGCGCTTGACGCTCTCGAGGCAGATTATGAGTTCCTGACAGAAGGCGGCGTATTCACGGCCGACTTCATCGAGAACTACGTTGCGATCAAACGTAACGAAGCAAAAGCGGTTGCAACTCGCATCCACCCGCACGAATACAGCCTCTACTTCGGCTGCTAATCGACGAACGTATTCATTCGGATCAACGAGCTCTCCCGACCGGGGGAGCTCGTTTTTTATAAGCGAGCGTATTGTAGATGTAGATTGCTGTTTTTGGTGTCGAATCGGGATTATACAAGTTTAACATGTCGTTTTTGGGCGAAAAGACGAATGTTTGTTTCTTCTTAATGTGAGGATGTTCGACTTTTTGCCACTTGAAGGTGAAGGGTAATCTTGCTATAGTAGCCATAGGCAAATAGAAGACGGGAGTGGATCACGGTGACGAAACGGGCTTACAACTTTAATGCGGGACCGGCCGCGCTGCCGCTGGAAGTGCTTCAACAGGCGCAGGAGCAGTTGGTCGATTACGCGGGCGCGGGCATGTCGATTATGGAGATGTCCCACCGCAGCGCGATTTACGAGCAAGTGAACGAGGAGACGCAATCGCTGCTTCGGGAGCTGTTCGGCATTCCGTCGAACTATAAGGTGCTGTTCCTGCAAGGGGGAGCTAGCACGCAGTTCGCGATGATTCCGATGAACCTGCTGCCAGCGGGCAAAGTCGGCGCGTACGTCGCGACCGGCAGCTGGGCGGACAAGGCGCTGAAGGAAGCGAAGCTGTTCGGCGAGACGACGGTCGTCGCTTCTTCGGAAGCGGACAAGTTCAACCGGATCCCGGATTTGTCGAATGTCGAAATTCCGTCGAACGCGGCTTATCTGCATGTCACTTCGAATGAAACCATCGAAGGCACGCAATATAAGCAATTCCCGTCGACCGGCGACATTCCGCTGATCGGCGATATGTCCAGCGATATCTTGAGCCGTCCGGTCGACGTCAGCCAATTTGGCATGATTTATGCCGGTGCGCAGAAGAATCTAGGACCATCCGGCGTAACGATCGTCATCGTGCGCGAGGATTTGGTGCAGGAGAGCCCCAAATCGATCGCGACGATGCTGCGCTATGATACGCATGTGAAGAACAACTCGCTGTACAACACGCCGCCGTCCTTCTCGGTGTATCTCGTGAACCTTATGCTCAAGTGGGTGCAAAGCCGTGGCGGCGTAGCGGCGATGGAGCAGTACAACCACGACAAGACGAAGCTGATCTACGACACGATCGATCAAAGCGGCGGCTTCTATCGCGGTTTTGCGGACGCAGGCAGCCGTTCGGCGATGAACCTTACCTTCCGCATCCATAGCGAAGAGCTCGAGAAGCAATTCGTCAAGGAGTCCGAAGCACACGGCTTCGTCGGCTTGAAAGGCCATCGCAGCGTCGGCGGACTTCGCGCCTCGACGTATAACGCGGTACCGCTGGAGAGCTGTAAGGCGCTTGCAGAATTCATGGCCGACTTCCAGAGACGTAACGGATAACCTCGCATGACACGACGCAGACCGCCCCGCACCTGATCAAGCAGGAGCGGGGCGGTCTTCTGTCTGCCTAGGATCAGGCATTCTGGATGACCGATTCGGCCGCAGCCGGACCGGAAAGCTTGTATCCTACATTGCGAACGGTCATAATATACTCGGGCGCTCTTGCGTTGCGCTCGATTTTGTCGCGAAGATGACTGATATGGACGTCGACGATGCGAGTATCGCCCAAGAAGTGATAATCCCATACGCCATGCAGCAGCTGCTGGCGGCTGAGCACTTTGCCGCGGTGACGGCAGAGGAAGAGCAGCAATTCGAATTCCTTCGGCGTTAGGTCGACCGCTTTGCCGTCGACGCGAACCTCGCGCTGCTCGGCGAATACCGTCAGCCGGCCGATTTCGTGTACGACGTTGCCGCCCGATCCGGGCAGTGCCTGCGTCCGGCGGAAGATCGCTTGAATCCGGGAGAGCAGCTCTTGCGGAGAGAATGGCTTCGTCATATAGTCGTCCGCGCCGTTGTCGAGGCCGGTAATTTTGTCAGTGACATCCTGAAGAGCAGTCAGCATGACGATCGGCACGGCGTTATTCTGTTTGCGAAGCTCGCGGCACACCTGAATCCCGTCCATTTTGGGCAGCATGAGATCAAGAACAATGAGGTCGGGACGGAACGGCTTTAACATATCGAATACAGCTTCGCCGTCATGGACGCAGCGCACGTCGTAGCCGGCGAGTTTCAAGTTGAACTCGATTAACATGGAAATGGAGGGCTCGTCATCGACGACCAAAATCTTCTTTTTCATCGTTCCCGAAATCTCCTTTTTAGGTGGGTTCGATGTCTATTATGAAGCCCTTCGTTATTCCCCAGATTAAGGTAACGTTAACCGGATGTAAAATGTAGTAGAGGAGACGAACAAGAATGGCTTTTCACATCGTACTGGTCGAGCCGGAAATCCCGGCGAATACAGGCAATATCGCGCGTACGTGCGCGGCGACGGGGACGCATTTGCATTTGGTGCGCCCGCTCGGTTTTAACACGGATGACAAAACGTTGAAACGGGCCGGTCTCGATTATTGGTACGCGGTTCAGGTGCATTACCACGACTCGTTCGACGAACTGAAGGCGTTGCACCCAGATGCCCGGTTCTTCTGCGCGAGCACTCGTTCTTCCCGGCCTTATACCGAATATCAATTTCAAGACGGCGATTTCTTCGTGTTCGGCAAAGAGACGAAGGGGCTGCCGCAATCGATTCTCGACGCGCACCCGGATACGTGCTTGCGGGTGCCGATGACGGACAAGGTTCGGTCGCTGAATTTGTCCAACTCCGCGGCGATCGTCATCTATGAAGCGTTCCGCCAAATCGGCTTCGCTGGATTAGAATAAACCGGTTGCTTTTCATTTACTCTTCTGGCTGAGGTTATATCGTTGAGAAGTATTTGCATGATACTAAGAAAAATGCGAAATGGGCAGGAAATGCCCGGCTCAAGGCGAACGTTATACATGCGATATTCTCGTGACATAGCTTGCAAACCTAGACTGCAGAAGAGGTGAACGGCATTGAAACCGGCTGGTGTTGTGCGCAAGGTCGATCAACTGGGCCGCATTGTGCTGCCTAAATCGCTGCGTAAGCGATATCAAATGAACGAAGGCGATCCTGTCGAAATTTTGGTACAGGGTGACCATATCATTTTGGAGCGTTACCGCCCGAGATGTGTGTTTTGCGGTAACATGGAAGAAGTACGCGAATTCAAAGAGCGCTATTTGTGCTCGCAATGCATCACTGAAATGTCACATCTTAAACGCGACTAAACGCTTTAGCGCGGTGAACGAAAAGAAGCTTCCAGCTGAAGATCGAGGGATCTTAAGCGGGAAGCTTCTTTGTCTTGCAATTAGAGGCCTTTGGTCTTGTCGTCATTGTATGACGCAGTCATCATGGCGGTCAAGAACAATACCGATACGGTCAGTACGATCAGAAATCCAATCGTCATCCTGCACACCCCCAGTAATTGTGCCCAAATGAACATGGCTTGGCCATGTTAGCTTCATGGTGAAGCCTTCCTTATTATACCCAACCCCCTGGAAAAAGAAAATGCGGGAAGAGAGGGGAAGGGGCGTGAAGATGTGAACGAATTGTGAAATGCACAATTGGTTTGAACTCCCGATCGGGAGTTCAGCATTTGTGCAGTCACAATTGGCTTGCGCGCCCGGAACGGGCCAGCAGCATTTGTGCAGTCACATTTGGTTTGAACCCCCGATCGGGAGTTCAGCATTTGTGCAGTCACAATTGGCCCCGCGTGACCGGAACGGGCCAGCAGCATTTGTGCAGTCACATTTGGTTTGAACTCCCGATCGGGAGTACAGCATATGTGCACACCCCAATTGGTTTGCGCCCATGTAGTGGGGCGCAGCATTTGGGTAATCACAATTGGCCCCGCGTCCATTCCCCGGTTCAATCCGTCTCCACTCCTGCGTATGATGAAGAAAGATGATAGAAGGAGGCGGGGCGCGATGCAATATCGGTTTTCCGGGCGGGTGGCGGGGATGCAATCCTCCGTGATCCGCGACATACTGAAGCTGGCGCAAGGAAGCGACCTGCTGTCGTTCGCGGGCGGACTGCCGGACGCGAAGCTGTTCCCGGTCTTGGCGATCCGAGAGGCGGCGGCCCGCGTCTTGACGGACCGGCCGGCGGATGCGCTGCAGTATGGGCCGACGGAAGGAGATCGGCAGCTGCGGGAATGGTTGTGCGGGCAAGCAGCGGCGAAAGGCACGGGCGCGACGCCGGACGAAACGCTGCTGACGACAGGGTCGCAGCAGGCGCTGGATTTGGCCGTGCGTGCGTTGACCGAGCCCGGCGATGCCGTGCTGGTGGAGAATCCGACCTATCTCGCTGCGCTGCAGTTGTTCGGCGCGTACGGCTTGACGGTCATTCCGGTCGCAAGCGACGAGAGGGGGCCGCTCCCGGATGATACGAAGCGGCTCATCCAAGAGAAGCGCCCGCGCCTGCTATATGGGGTGCCGACGTTCGGCAACCCGACCGGGCGAACGTGGAGCGCGGAACGCCGAACGGCAATCATACGGCTGTGCGCCGCCGAAGGCGTCCCTATCCTGGAAGACGATCCGTACAGCGCGCTGCGGTTTGCCGAGGAGGAACGGGAACCGAGCTTGTTCTCGCTGGCTGGAAGCTGCAAAGGAAGTCCGGTCGTCTACTTGGGCACGTTCTCCAAGATGGTCGCGCCGGGTCTGCGTACCGGCTGGGCGATGGGCGATGCGGAGGTGATCCGCATGATGGCGAAAGCCAAGCAGGCGTCCGACTTGCATTCAAGCGCCTTGGACCAGCGAATTATCGTTCAATTGCTGCGCGATTTTCCGCTCGAGGATTACCTTCGCGACGTATCGCGGGAGTATGGGCGGCGAATGAATCTGATGCAGCGCGAGCTGGCCTCGCATCGAATCGAAGGGCTGCGCTGGGAAGAACCGCGCGGCGGCATGTTTCTCTGGCTTACGCTGCCGGAAGCCTTGGACGCGGAAGCGCTGCTTCGGGCAACGCTGCGCAAAGGCGTGGCGTTCGTGCCCGGCGCGCCGTTCTTCGCGGGCGTGCCGGAGAAGAATACGGCGCGACTTAATTTTACCGGTATGGATGACGAGCGGACGGTGGCGGGGATTGGGCTTCTCGCGGAGGCGATCAGTGAGTTTCTGGCGAGATCTTAAATGGCAGTCGAATTATGATCGCCTTGGAGGTTAAGCACGTAGCGGCGCACCCAATCTTCCGATAATAATCCGCGATACCTGCTAATCGGCGTACGTAGATTTAATGACTCAAATAATAAACCTCCGTCCCCATGAGGAAGCGCGAACTCGTGAAGGCCGGCCCTACAGGCTGATCCTTACGAATCCGTCTTCGCCCAATGGAGGCGGAGGCGTCGGTTCATCGTCTAGACGTTCGTTCTAATCGTAAAATGTCCGTCGCGCACTTCGACAGGCTGGCAATCGAGCCGCTCGCCGGGCACGTTGGTCGATTCGCCGGTCAGCGGATCGAACGCCCAGAAGTGAAGCGGGCAGATCAGCTCGTTCTCGTGCTGCCGCACCAAACCGCCGGCATGCGGGCAGATGGCGGAGACGAGCCGGTAGCTATCGGCGTCGGCGCCGGTCTGCACGAGAAAGAATGGATCGCGGTCGATCGTAATGGTAGCCGGAAAGGATGTAACTTCGTCTACGCTTGCGATAATGCGGTAATCGTGCTCAGCGGGATCGTTCATGTCTCCACCGTCTCCTTTGGCAGCGTTTGCTTGGTGCGGAGCCAGACGTCGAGTATATCGGCGTGCTCGGCGACGGCTTGCGCACCGCTCTCCTTTAACCGATATACCCCGCGTCCGACGCGTTCGAACCAGCCGTAATAATCTTTATTCAAAATTTCGCGCGCCCGGACGACCTCAGTCAGCTCGGCCGCCTTGCGCGGAGGAAGATCGCCGTGCAGGTGCAGCGCCCACGCGATGCGCAGCGCCTTCTCGCGATAGGCGGTGACCAACTTGCGCTTCGTGCTGCCGCCGGTATTATAATCGCCGCTTCGTTCGCGGAATTCGGTCATCAGCCGGCTTTCGCGCAGCCGCCTTCTCCCTCGGACGGGCGGATCGCCGGGCTCGCAGAGCATCTCGATGACCGGCGCTTTGGTTTTGAAGAATGTAATGGTCATGAGGCCGATCCCGAGCATGCGGCACAATTCGGCCAGATCGCCGAAGCGCTGATTGTGCGCGCCGCTCTTCTTGCGGTTGCGCTCGACGGCCAGGATGACGCGGTCGGTCAGCCGCAAGCGTTCGATTCCTTGCAGCAGCAGGGCGAGGTTGAATGTTTTCTTCATCTCGACGATGACGGTCTCGCCGCTGGCCGGATGGACGGCCACGAGGTCGCAGTGCATGACCTCGCTCTTCACGTCGTAGCCTTTCGATTCGAAATAACGTTTGACCGGAGGGTACAGCTCCGTTTCATGCTGAACGGCCATGGGGGTCATGCGCTCCTCTCTTGCCGACCATTATAACATAATCGGGGCAAGCGCTTCATCGTCGCAGGGTGGAGGGGCTCGCCCCTTTGACCCCGCTTTTGATTGCGCCCTCCCCCTTCCCCCTCCGCCTGAGGGGAACCAGAGGACTGGAGCATATGCTTCCGATGTCGTTTTCCATCCGGAAAACGTTTACCTCTGGACTCCCTTTTTCGTGCAGCCACTATTGTTTGCGGTCGGCGGGTGGGTTCGAACGTGGCACGCTTTTATCCTCGCGGACAAAGCTTCAGTGGGATTTGAAGGAAAACATAAGCCTGTCATAGGCCATGGGTGGCTTCACCCGACGTTTCTTGCGGGGGAGTCGGTTAAGCGGCCTGCGGAGAATGCTCCGTACGCATTTTGAACCTATAGCCAACTGAGAGAGCACAGCACGCATCCTCGCTGCCGCTAAAGCTATCTGGACATGTCAGCTTTTGGGGACTGGTCAGAATTGAAGCGCTTACAATTGCTGGTAATCAGGTGACTCAAGTGTAAAGCTTGTGTGAAAAAGGTCGGATTTTGCTAGATCGGCAATTAAAATATAGGGCAACTTCCCCCGCTTAAGCGCATAGGATTATAACACTTCACCCAATCGCTGATTTGAAGCCTATCAGCTAAGAATGAAAACGGCCTTCGGTAGTATGCCTGACTTGGGACCGCATCGGAAGGGACGAGAGGGAGGTAAGGCATGGAGATTTTAAAACGGATATCCGCCTACAAGGCGGAGAGCGATAAGCTCGCGTGGACTGGATCGTTCAAGGAGTACCTGGAGCTGTTGAAGGAAGACCCTACGCCTGCCATGACTGCGCACGCTCGTGTCTACGAAATGATCAAGTCCTACGGGGTTGAGGAAGAGAACGGTCGCAAGACGTACAAATTTTTCGAACAGGAGATCTTCGGTTTGGACCGCGCGCTCGAGAAGCTGGTGGAGGAATACTTCCACTCCGCCGCCCGCAGGCTCGACGTCCGCAAACGGATTCTGCTGCTCATGGGGCCGGTCAGCGGCGGCAAATCGACGCTGGTCACGATGCTCAAGCGGGGGCTGGAGCAATTCGCCCGCACGGAGCGCGGCGCGGTCTACGCGATCAAAGGATGCCCGATGCACGAGGATCCGCTGCATCTCATCCCGAACGAGCTTCGGGCGGAGGCGGAGAAGGAGCTGGGCGTCCGCATTGAAGGCAATCTATGCCCATCCTGCCAAATGAGGCTCCGGACTGAGTTTGAAGGCGATATTGAGAACGTCCTTGTCGAGCGGGTGTTTATCTCCGAAGAGAACCGCGTCGGCATTGGCACCTTCAGCCCGTCGGACCCCAAATCGCAGGATATTGCCGACTTGACGGGCAGCATCGACTTCTCGACGATCACGGAGTTCGGCTCGGAGTCCGATCCGCGCGCCTACCGGTTCGACGGCGAGCTGAACAAGGCCAACCGCGGTCTGATGGAGTTCCAGGAGATGCTCAAGTGCGACGAGAAGTTCCTGTGGAACCTGCTCTCTCTGACGCAGGAAGGGAATTTCAAGGCGGGGCGGTTCGCGCTCATTAGCGCCGACGAGCTCATCATCGCGCATACCAACGAAACGGAGTACAAAGCGTTCATCGCCAACAAGAAGAACGAGGCGCTCCAGTCGCGGATGATCGTCATGCCGGTGCCGTACAACCTGAAGGTGTCGGAGGAAGAGAAAATTTACGCCAAGCTGATCAGCCAGAGCGATATGAAGCATATCCATATCGCGCCGCATGCGCTGCGCTCGGCCGCCATCTTCTCGATCCTGACGCGCCTGAAGGAGACGAAGAAGCAGGGCATGGACCTGATCAAGAAGATGCGCATGTACGACGGCGAAGAGGTGGAAGGCTACAAGGAAGCGGACTTGAAGGAGATGCAGAACGAGTACCTGGAAGAAGGCATGAGCGGGATCGACCCGCGCTATGTCATCAACCGGATCTCGAGCGCGCTCATCAAGCAGAACTTGCAGTTCATCAGTGCGCTTGACGTGCTGCGCGCGCTTAAGGAAGGATTGGACCAACATCCGTCCATCACGAAAGAAGAGCGCGAAAGATACTTAAACTTCATTTCGATCGCACGCAAAGAGTACGACGCGCTGGCGAAGAAAGAAGTGCAGAAGGCGTTCGTCTACTCCTTCGAGGAGTCGGCGAGGACGCTGTTCGAAAACTATCTCGATAACATCGAGGCTTATTGCAACTGGTCTAAAATCCGCGATCCGCTCACGGGCGAGGAGATGGATCCGGATGAGCGTCTCATGCGTTCGATCGAGGAGCAGATCGGGGTATCCGAGAACGCGAAGAAGGCGTTCCGCGAAGAAATTCTGATCCGCATCTCCTCGTATTCGCGCAAAGGCAAGAAGTTCGACTACGCGAGCCACGACCGGCTGCGCGAGGCGATCGAGAAGAAGCTGTTCAACGATTTGAAAGATATCGTCAAAATCACGACGTCGACGAAGACGCCGGACGAGAAGCAGCTCAAGCGCATGAACGAGGTCATCAACCGTCTCGTCGAGGAGCATGGGTATACGCCGGTCAGCGCCAATGAACTTCTGCGTTACGTCGGCAGTCTGTTGAACCGCTAACCTGCAAGCTGACAATTTGGACTCCCGCCTAAGCCGCAGTGCGAATCGTGCACTGCGGCTTAGGCGCGTTGGCGATGAACTTGCGCCCGTCGAAGGGGATGCAGGAGGCGCATGCGAGGAGCGGGGGCGGGTGCCGGGGGATGATGAGTGTTGTGCAATTTATAGTTTTAAACTATTAAACATATTACCTTTATATATTTCAAACGATGCGCAGCGTCGTGATATAACGGAGTTACCAAACTTTGGATGGAGGCGATTGGCATGACGCAGCGTTGGCATGCGCAAGGGTATGACAAATCGATGGGGTTCGTATCCCGTTACGGCGAGGAGCTCGTGGAGTGGCTGGACGTGAAGCCCGGGGAGCGGGTGCTGGATTGGGGGTGCGGCACGGGCGATCTGGCGGCTGAGCTGGCGCGCAAGGGGGCGGCCGTTACCGGTATCGACGCCTCGGCGGACATGGTCGAGCAAGCCCGGGCCAAGTACCCGCAGCTGGATTTCCGCGTGGCGGACGGTCAGCGTTATGTTAGCGAGGCGGCTGCCGATGCGATCTTCAGCAACGCCGCGCTGCACTGGATGACGGATGCGGCCGGCGCTGCGGCCGGCATGAGCGCTTCGCTGCGGCCGGGCGGCCGGCTCGTCGCCGAATTCGGCGCGGCAGGCAATATCCGCCGCATCCGGGAAGCGCTTGGCGCGTCGTTCGCAGCGGTCGGCGTGGCGGAGGAACCGGCATGGCCGTGGTACTTTCCGACGGTAGGCGAATACGCGTCGCTGCTGGAGCGCAGCGGCTTGGAGGTGCGGACGGCGCTCCGGATGGAACGGCCGACGCCGCTGTCGGACGGCGAGCAGGGGATGCGGGTATGGCTTACGACCTTCGCGAACGGTATCTTGTCCCCTTTAGCGGAAGACGTTCGGGAGGAGGTCGTCGCGGAGACGCAGCGGAGGTTGAAAGCAACTGCTTTGTGGGAGGATGGCCGTTGGACGGCGGATTACGAGAGATTGCGGATTGTCGCGGTGAAACGGTAGCCGGATGCGACCTTGGAGAAATTTTGGGAGGTGTAAATATTTACATCCCTTTGGTCGATGATATAAAGGAAGGAACTGACATGGGGACCGATTCATAAGGGGGACATCTGCAACATGATTAACGTATCTGCGGAGCGGAGACGCCAGCTTGATTTTACGGGAATTACCGAGGACGACGTACAGCTGCTCGGCAGCCAGAAGGAGCTGTTCGCCAAGATCGTCAAAGAGGTCGTCGACCGTTTCTACGACCGGATCGGCCGGGAATCGGAGCTGAATGCGATCATCAACAAGTTCAGCACGATCGATCGGTTGAAAGAAACGATGCGCATCTACTGGATGTCCTTGACCGAAGGGAAGATCGACGACGAATTTATCAAGAACCGCGTGCGGATCGGGATGGTCCACTCCAAAATCGGGCTGACGACGGACTGGTATTTGGGAGCGTACGCGATTTATCTGGATATCGCCGCTCAAGTGCTGCAGCGAACGGTGCCGGACAATTGGCATCGCATCTATCATGCGCTGACCAAAATGTTCAACTATGATTCGCAGCTCGTGCTTGAAGCCTATGAGCAGAACGAGCAGGCCCGTATTCAGAAGATGGCCGACGAACGGGCGGAATCGCTGCGGCTCATCACGAAAGCGGTACAGGATCTGGCCGGGATGATCGTTGAACTCGACGACAATGCGCGGGTCATCGCCGATTCCGCCGTGGCGACCGCCGAATCCCAGGAGCAGGCGGGCCAGACGCTCGGCCAGCTGATGAAGGACGTCGAGAGCATCGGCGAGGTTGGCTTGCTGATCAAAGGGGTCGCGGAGCAGACGCACCTGCTTGGTTTGAACGCCGCAATCGAGGCGGCGCGTGCCGGCGAACACGGACGCGGCTTCGATATCGTAGCGGGCGAGATCCGCAAGGCGGCGGCTTCTTCCCAGCAGGCGATGGAGGCGATCTCCACGCGTCTGCGCGAAATCGAGAAGAAGGTCGTGCTCGTGCGCAAAGATTCGGAGCAAACGTCGGTGCAAGCCCGCGAGCAGGCGGCGCGCTCGGAGGAACTGGCTTCGTTCGTGACGATGATCGAGCAGGTGACAGAGGATTTGAAGGCGCTGAACAAGCGGTAACATCAAAATACGTTATAAAAACAGGGGACCTTTCACAAGAGGTCCTCTTTTGTGTTATATTAGTTGACATACATTTTGGATTTGGATATCATTTGGGTAATGAATACTAGAAACATTCGGGTTTTGCGTCGTTTAAATTTACACTAACCTAACATATGGTGGTTTTGGAGGCGGTTCGCATGTCGATAGCCGTACAATCACAGTGTCAGCCGTATGATGCCGATTCCTTCTACGACGAGATGTTCGCGCGGGATTTGTCCGTCAGGCGGCATTACGAGGCGATCTTCCGGACGTTCGCCCGTATGGGGCAGCCGGAGCTGGCCGCCCATCATCACGCGCTGCAGCAGCGAATGTTGGAGGAGGGCATCACGTTCACGTTGTATGCCCCGGGGCAGACAGAACCGCTGGAGCGGACGATTCCGTTCGATTATATTCCGCGCGTCATTCCGCGCCAGGAGTGGCTGATCATCGAACGGGGCATGAAGCAGCGGGTCAAGGCGCTGAATATGTTCGTCCAAGATGTATATCATGGCCAGCGCATCGTGAAGGAAGGCGTCGTCCCCCGGCGGATGATCGTCGGCAACTGCTATTTTCGGCCGGAGATGACGGGGCTATCCGTGCCTGGCGATGCGTACATGACGGCTTCGGGCATCGATTTGATCCGGGATGAGACGGGAAACTATTACGTGCTGGAAGACAATCTTCGGACGCCCTCGGGCTTCTCTTACCTCTACAAAGGCCGCAGTATGATGAGCGAGCAGTTCCATGATCTGTACCTGCAAAGTTCCGTTGCGGACATCGATCAAAGCCTCAATCTGTTCTTGCGCTCGCTCCGCTCGCTCGCACCGAATGGCAAGCGGGACCCGCTCATCGTCTTGCTGACGCCGGGCGCTTACAACTCCGCCTATTATGAGCATACCTTCCTCGCGCAGCAGATGGGCATTCATCTGGTGGAGGGCCGCGACCTGGTGTACAAGGACCACAAAATCTATCTGCGCGACCTGCGCGGTCTTCGCCGAGTGGACGTCATCTATCGCCGGTTGGACGACGATTATTTGGACCCGCTCGCGTTCGCGCCCGATTCGATGCTCGGCGTCCCGGGGCTGATGAACGCCTACCGCGCCGGCAATATTGCGATCGCGAACGCGCCGGGTACCGGCGTCGCGGACGACAAGGCGGTGTATGCTTACGTGCCGGATATGATCCGCTTCTATCTCGGGGAGGAGCCGATTCTGCAGAACGTGCCGACGTATATTCTCAGCCGGAAGGAAGACCGGGAATTCGCGCTGTCGCATCTGAACGAGCTGGTCGTGAAGGAGACGTCGCTCTCGGGCGGTTATGGCATGCTCATCGGGCCGACGGCATCGCCGAAGGAGATCGCGGCGTTCGCCGAGGCGATCCGCCAAGAGCCGGGCCGCTATATCGCGCAGAAGACGATGAAGCTATCCCGGGCGCCCGTCATGCTCGGCGGTGCGATGACGCCGCGGCATATCGACCTGCGCGCCTTCGTGCTGATGGGCGCGGGCGGCGACATTCACGTCGTGCCCGGAGGACTTACCCGCGTGGCGCTGCAGGAAGGTTCGCTCGTCGTCAACTCTTCGCAGGGCGGCGGCGTAAAAGATACATGGGTGCTGAACCGGTAACGATTACGAGGTTGGAGGGATGACCGATGATTAGCCGGAATGCGGAAGCGTTGTTCTGGATCGGCCGCTACATGGAACGGGCGGAGAATCACGCGCGGCTTATCGATGTTCATTATCATCTTCAAGCGGAGGAGCCGCTGGCGTCTGTGCAGGAGCAGCAGGATGGCGCAGCCGAAGGAAGCATGCTCGGCAAGTGGGCGCGCATCGTCGACGCGCTGGGCAGCCGGGCGGCTTACGAGCAGCAGTACGGCGGTTATAAGGAATCGGATGTGCTGTATTACGTCACCTTGGACCGCGACAATCCGAACTCGCTCGTCTCCTGCGTGAACTACGCCCGGGGCAATGTGCGCACGCTGCGCGAGAAGCTGCCTGCCGAGGTATGGGACATTACGAACGCCTTCTATCTGTGGCTGCGCGAGAAGCAGCCGTCCGATCTCATGCGCGAGTCGCCGCACGTTTTTTTCGGCCGTGTGAAGGAGTGGACCGCGCTCTTCCAGGGGACGCTGCATTCGGTTATGCCGCGCGAGAATGAATGGTATTTCATTGCGTGCGGCCGGTATTTGGAGCGTACAGAGAACACGCTGCGCATTATCCGCTCGGCTGGGCTTGCCGCACCGGATGGCACAGGCGCGATGGATGGCTACGACCCGGTGTATCCGTATTTGCAGGCGGTGCTCCGCTCGGTCAGCGCGTATCAGCCGTTCCGCCGGTACTATGCCGACGGCTTCTCGTTGGAATCGATCGTCGAATTTCTCGTGCTCAGCCCGGTCTTCCCGCGATCGGTGCACTTCTCGCTTCATGCGTTAGATGAGCATCTGCGCGGTATCGAGCTGAGCGACAAAACCATGCGGGTGCGGCACGACCGTGTGCTCCGGCAAATCGCGAAGCTGACGGCCGACTTGAACTGCCTGGAGCGGGAGGAGCTGTCGCCGCGCGGGGAGGCGGTCGTCGTCATTGATATGCTGCAGTCGGTGAACCAGCTCGGGGCAATGTTCGCGCAAACCTTTTTTCGGGCAGGAGAGGCGAGCGCATGAAGCTGCATATTACGCATACGACGCAATACACGTATTCCTCGCCGGCCGCGGACAGTGTCAATGAGCTTCGGCTGACACCGTTCACGAACGAGCATCAGTCATGCTATCGCCATACGCTAACGGTGGAGCCGAAGGCGCCGCTGCTCAGCTATGACGATTTCTTCGGCAACCGGGTGCACGCCTTCTCCGTTAGCGAGCCGCATGGCAAGCTTACGATTCGCACGCAGATGACGGTCGTCACGAAGGCGGCGTGGCCGCGCGCGGGCGGGATGCGGCTGACGGCAGGCGAATCGTGGGCCGCGCTCGCGGAAGCCGATGTGCAGGACGGTTACGCCGAATTTTTGCTCCCGACGACGTATACGGGCATTACGGAGGAAGTGAGAAGTTTCGCGGATCAAGCAGCGGCCGAGGAGGGGATAGATCGGCCGGCGGAGGAGGAGGACGTGTTCGATTGGCTGAAACGGACGTCGCGGCGGATTAAAGGCGATTTCGTCTATGATCCGGGCGCGACCGACGTAAACACCATCGTCAGTGACATGATCGTCAGCCGAAGAGGCGTCTGTCAGGATTTCGCGCACTTGATGATTGCCGTGAGCAGGGCGAAAGGGATTCCGGCCCGTTACGTGAGCGGCTATCATTTCGTCGGCGATCTGCAGGGCGGAAGCGCCGAGTTCGAGCAAGCGTCCCATGCCTGGGTGGAAGCCTACGTGCCCGGGCTCGGATGGTGCGGCTTCGATCCGACGAACGACGAGCTGATCGGCGAGCGATACGTCAAGCTGGGACACGGCAGAGACTATAGAGACATCGTCCCGGTGAAGGGCGTCTACCGCGGCGCGGGGCAATCCCGGCTCGACGTGAAGGTTGACGTGCAGCAGGCGGAATAGCGATAGACCGGGCGCGCTGCCCTTGCGGGCGGCGATAGAGCCGGCACGCGGATCCGACGCCGAGAGACGATAGCGGCGGCTAAGTTCGGGCAGGCTGCAAGAGAGTTTAGAAGGGGAATATGCGGATGGATGCCGGGACTGCCTAAAGGTTCTTAGGCGGCACGGAGAGAGAATCGGCCGATTCTAATGGAGAGAATCGGCCTCTTCGTGCTGTTCGGGGGCAGGCGTTTGCACGTTGGCGAGCCGCGAGTCAGATGTGCATTTGGCCGCTGGATATGCTCCGTGCTTAACGAGGAACAACCCCCGGGGGTCACTAGGAGCCAACGCCGGTTCGCGCGGCTATTGACTTGCCCAAGGCTGGCTAACTATAATGATGGCACATCGAATTTGGCAGCTAGGCAGAAGGGGGAGGGGCAGCATGTCGATTAACAGCCGATTCGCCGTGGCCGTGCACATTCTGACGCTTCTCGATTATGCTCCGGACCAGCGGATGAGTTCCGAGATGATCGCGGGGAGCGTGAATACGAACCCTGTCGTCATCCGCCGCATTATGGGCCAGCTGAACCGAGCGGGGCTGATCGCGACAAGTCCTGGCGTGGCGGGCGCTTCGCTCACCCGGAAGGCGTCGGCGATCACGCTGCTCGACGTCTATGCGGCGGTGCAGCAGGAGAACCGGGACGATCTGTTCGCGATTCACGATAATCCCAATCCCGCCTGCCAAGTCGGCCGCAACATTCAAGGCGCGCTGGAGATTTCGTTCAAGCAAGCGCAGACGGCGATGGAGCAGGAGCTTGCGCGCATGACGATTGCGGATTTGACGGCGCAGATGGGAGAAGACGAGACGAACGCCTGACCTGTTCCCGAAGAGGGAATAGGGCGGGCGTTTTTGTGTTTTTATACTTGCAGGAGTTTAGAGTTCTTTCAACCTTTGGAGGGATTATTAGGTTGAATCGAAGATCTAACTGGAGTATTTTCTTTCGAGCAAGAAGGAAAGGAGTTCCTATTTAACCAAGATACTTCTGAAAATCAAGTGTATCTATATCAAGTTGCTGCTTTGAGCTTCCATAAAGCATTAATTGGAATATCAGAGTTAAAGGCGCTGTCAGAGTTCAGCAACTTCTGGGAAATCCTAGCTTGCTGAAGCGGGTAGGCACGATAGCGGACGGATTGAAATGCGTGAAGGTTGGTAAGGCTGGATATAAAAGGAGTGATGCAAGGTGAAGGTGCTGCTCAGCTTAGCCATAGTCGCTATTTGTTACTTGCTTTACCTGCACTACAAACAAAAACGCCTGTTAGAGAAATACCGTTCGAATGCGCTTGATGCGTTTTCCTCTCATCAAGATATGAAGGAGACCCTTCGTATTGGTTTATATAATCGTTTCAAGCGGGATTTGGAGCAGGAGAAAGACGAAGATCCGCTGTTGTTTGAGCATTTTGTAGCTGATATCATGACAACCATTCGAGGCGGCAGCACTTACGTTACAAAGAGTTCAGGAGATTTTGGCGTCGATATTGAAGAGCGGACAGAAAAAGGATTATATATCGGGCAAGTGAAATGCTATAACGATATAAATCTTGTTGGATATGCTCCGATCGCGATCATCCACTCCCAGATGATGAAGCAAGGAGCTGTTGGAGGTTATGTGGTGACGACAAGCGATTTTACGACAAATGCACGTATCTATGCGAGGGGATTAAAGATCGAACTGATTAATGGTAGACAAATTGGTGGAGCTTTGGCTGAAGCATCTGGAGACCAAACGTGAAGGCGTTGCTGCGCTAAATCCAGTACCGCAAATGTAATAACGCAGCACTTATTCACTGATGAAGCGAAGGACGAATATATGCTATAATCCAGCTATAGGCGTCATGTTTGATGGCATAACGATTTCATCAAAGGAGGTTGTGAGGATGAATTTTAGTCTAAAAGCTCCTGATGGCTCCGTCATTGATTCATACGAGAAAGATCATAAAGAATTTATTCGTATTGCTGGCTTAGAATATGAAGTCTATACTCCGGTAGACGAGCTTGATGCTGACCCGGAAATTCGCCATATGATTAAAGCTTCCGAGAATGACATTAAGCAAGGCAAGCTGCATTCGACGGATGATTTGATTGAGATGGTGAAGCGTGGTGAGCTTTAGTTGATTGAATTAATGAAACGAATGATTGAGCAATTTTGATTTTCAGCCGATTCCAAAGCGAATCGGTTTTTGTGTATTTGCGCGTATATAAACAAGCCCGCCAGCCATCACGGCCAGCGGGCGTTTGCGCATTTTAAATAAACTTCCGGCTCGTCTTCTTCCCGTCGCAGCTGAACACGATCCGTTTATCCTCGACGACCGTCTCCAGATGGACCGATTTGCCCCACAGCTGGACGACGTACGGAAGGGTGCGCTCGACGTACTTGAGATCGAGCTCGACGCCCTCGTACTGGTGGGTCAGATACATCTCGCCGACCCGGTTGTGGTCGCCGTCGGTGACGACGAGGTTCGGGAAACCGCCGTTCACCTTGGAGATGACGAGCTGCTCGCGGATGTTCTCCCAGCTCTTGTCGGTGATTTTCCACTCGGAACCCTTCTTCTCGAATACGTAGAGATCCAGGTCGTCGACGAGCTCCTTGGTGAGGTAGTTGCGCAGGAACGAGATGTCCCCGTCCAGCTCGCGCACCTCGAAAATTTTCTCCCGGCCTTTGCCCGGCTTCCGGCCGAACCGCTCGCGCTCCTCTTGCGTCGGGTTATCCCAGCGCCGCTCGATGTCCTCGAAAATTTTGAGCCCCAAATAGTACGGATTCAAGCTATGTCGGGATGGCTGCACGACCGACGCATTCAGCGCGCTGAATTCGATCGTCTCGGCGCTGGTCAGGTCGAGCTCGCGGATAATGCGCTGATGCCAGTAGGAGGCCCAGCCTTCGTTCATGATTTTGGTCTCGATTTGCGGCCAGAAGTAGAGCATCTCGTCGCGCAGCATCGACATGATGTCCCGCTGCCAGTCTTCCAGCACGGATGAATATTCCTCGATGAACCAGACGAGGTCTTTCTCTGGCTTCGGCGGGAAACGTTTCGGCTCGCTGGCCTCGCGCTGCTGCGCTTCCTGCTTCTCCTGAGCGTCCAGCTCCCATAGATCCTCGTAGCCATAGGTCGCCGGCTGGCTGGACGAGCGGCCCTGCTCTTTGGTCAGAAGCTCGATATAGCGCGTTTTGTCCAGCTGGTAAGGCAATCTCAGCGTCGGATCCACATGCTCCTGGATGGCCAAGACGGCATCGATGAACGACTCCACTCGATCGGTGCCGTACTGCATTTCATAACGGCTGACTCGCTCGGCCGTGGCGGACATGCTCTCGACCATGTTGCGGTTGGTTGCGCTGAAGCGGGCGTTGTTCTTGAAGAAGTCGCAGTGGGCAAGCACATGCGCGACGATCAGTTTGTTCTGGATGAGGGAGTTGCCGTCCAACAGGAAGGCGTAGCATGGGTTGGAGTTGATGACGAGCTCGTAGATTTTGCTGAGGCCGAAATCGTACTGCATCTTCATTTTGTTGAAAGTCTTGCCGAACGACCAGTGACTGAAACGGGTCGGCATGCCATAAGCGCCGAACGTGTAGATAATATCCGCCGGGCAAATCTCGTAGCGCATGGGGTAAAAGTCGAGATTGAACCCTTTGGCAACTTCCGTTATCTCGTCAATGGCTCGCTCGAGCGCCTTGATTTCGTCCTGATGCACGATGCGGTTCCCCCTTCGGCAGGCGTAAAGCCCGAATTATCCTCTTCCTTCATCTTATGGGCGGAGGGGGGCTGATATGTCGATTGGGGCGGGACATGGTTGATGTCAGGTATGCAGCCGGTTTGGACCAGGGCGGGGTATGCGGGTAGATGGAGGGCGACGGTAGGCACGAAGCGCGGAATACATACGTTGAAGGCGTTTGGCGCAAGCTAGGTGTACAATGGGCAGACTGCGTCCAATGAAAAAACTCCGCACCGGCGTCGAGTCGCCAAATGCGGAGTTGGGAAGCAAACATGCGAGCAGCGCCGTGCGGCGAACTAGTACAAGCGGCGCGCGCCAAGGAAACGCGGCGTCCAGTACGAGTTGTTCTCCAGCTTCTGAATGTAGATGCCCTTGGAACTGAGCGCCGAGATGAACTCGCCGTTGCCCAGGTAGAAGCCGACGTGGTCGACGGTGCCATTGCCGGCGATGCTGAAGTAGACAAGGTCGCCCGGACGCATCGCTGTTTTGGATACGGACGTCCCTTGCGTGTACAGGCTGCTGGACGAATAGCGCGGCATTGTCACGCCGAATTTGTTGAACATGAAGTAGACGAAGCCCGAGCAATCGAAGCCGGCCGTCGTCGCGCCGCCCCACAGATATGGGACGCCGATGTACGACTTGCTGTCCGCCAGCAGCGCTTGCTTGAGCACCGCGTGCTCAATAGCCGTTTGGGTCATCGTGCCGGCCATGCCGTCTGCCGACAGACCGTAATCGAGTTGGAACGCGATGACGGCGTCGCGCGTGACCGTGCCGAAGTAATTCGTAATCGTCGGGTATGTGAAATAGCCCAGCTGCTTCAGGTTCGTCTGCAGCTTCACGACCGCATCGCCGGTCGAGCCGACTTTGAGCAGCGTGGATGCCGTCGACGTCGTGCTTGTCGTTGCCGACGTCGTGCCTGTCGTTGCCGTCCCCGAAGTCGAAGTCGAAGTAGTGCCAGCTGTCGTCGTTGTGCCCGTCGTGCCCGTAGTCGTACTACCAGTCGTGGCCGCGGTGCCCGTCGTCGAACCAGTCGTCGTGGTGCCTGTCGTAGTCGTGCCTGACGTTGTCGTACCTGTCGTTGCAGTCGTGCCTGTCGTTGCAGTCGTGCCTGTCAACGGCGTCGCGGTACCTGTTGTGGCAGTCGTACCTGTCGTCGAAGTTGGGCTTGTCGTAGTCGTCGTTGCCGTGCTCGTTACGGCTGCCTGTGTTCCCGCCGGATCCGTCGTCGCGGCAAAGGTTTCGGTCACCATGCCGGTAGTGGAGATAAGGATGGATGCTGTAAGAATGGCTGCGGCTTTTTTCTTCATAATGGATATCCCCCTGTCGTCATTGTGATGTCATTTGTCGTGGTTCGGATCGCAGGTGGCCCGCGAATTCCTCGTAAGCATATCAGTCTCGCCTATCCTCTATCATCCCTCAATAGCTGGAAAACGCGCCTCGAGCGGCCGTAAGCCCGAAGGATCCTTGGCCTGTCGCGGCCCTTGCGCCCGAGAGGGAATGAATGGCGCTGCCCGATTGCCGGAATAACGTCCCGGTTCGGAGCGAATACTTCGAAAACGCTGCAATGCTATTGGAAGGAGGCGAACGGCATGGGCATGGTCCGCTCCAGCCGCTTCGAGAGAAGGCTTCGCCGCTCGCTGTTCCTCGTCTGTCTGCTGACGATTGCGTTGGTAACGGCTTATCGGATCGCCGTCTTCGAACCGAGCGACAAAGCGATCGTGGCGCTGATGAGCGACAGCCAGGTGCGCGTCTCCTCGTCGTCCGATTGGTGGCTGCTTGAGCCCGCGCATGGCGCGCGAAAATCCCCGGGTGTCATTGTCTACCCCGGACTGCTAGCGGATGCGGCAGGATATTCGCCTTGGGCGCGGATGCTGGCCGAACGCGGTTATCCCGTCTATCTCGTCAAAATGCCTCTTAACTTCTCGCCGCTTGCGCCAGGTCGAGCCTCGCGAATTATGAACGAACATCCAGGTGAACGCTTCGTCATCGGCGGTCATTCGTTAGGCGGCGCGGTAGCGGCGCAATATGCTGCTCGGCATCGCGACGACATTCAGGGCTTGTTCCTGATCGCCTCCTTCGTCGACCGTGAAGCGGGGAAGGATATCCGCGGACTTCCCGTGCTGCAGGTCGCGGCGACGAAGGACGGAATCGTCACGCTGAACATTTCGGACCGTGAGCGCGAGCAGCTTCCGGGATCGACCGAATACGTGAATATTCGGGGAGGCAATCACCAGCAATTCGCCTCTTATGCGGAGGAGTGGGCTGATTATCCGCCTGCCATATCGGAAGCCGAGCAAATCTCGCTGACGGCAAGCGCGCTAGGGAATTGGCTCTCGCAATTACGTCCTACTATTTCTTTCGACAATATGAGATGATTTCGTAAGTAAAATGTAAAAAGATCGCAAAAAAACAGGAATTCCATCGTTTTTCCCTGTATAATGGAAGAAAGAAAAGCGAGGACCAGTCGAGGGAGCATTCGTGGCATGGGCGAACAGTTTTGGATAACCTTATTGGCCCGCGAATTTCACGGGCTGCTTTATATTTTTGGCGCGTGCCTCCTGTCGCTGGTCATGACGTTGAAGCTGTATGGCGTTCCGCGGCGAAGGCTTACGTATGTGGCGATTTTGACGCTGCTGTCATGCTTGTATTTCGCGACCGAGACGGTCGATCCGCTCGTATATGCCGTGCAATTGACACCGATTTCGATCGCGCTTGCGATTATATTCGAAGGATTCGTGCCGGCGTTAGCCGCGTGGGCGGCCTTCGCGCTGTGCGGCACGCTCGTCGTCGGTAACGGCTGGCTCCCGACGATCGCCGGCACATCCGTGATGGTGCTGCTCGGGATCTACCTGAATCGGCGCGGTTCGGATTCGGGATGTATCCCATACGCGCGATATTTGAAGCGGTATATGTTGCTTGTGGCTGCGCACGCCGCGATCTATCTGGCCGTTGCCTATGGGACGGGGAGCGGTCCGCCCAATGGCGTTGCCCTCTTCTGGACGCTTGCGGGCACGCTTGTATCCGCACTGATCGTCAGCGCCGTGTACCATCGGGTGAAGCATCAGGAGCATCTGCATATGGAGCTGATCGACGCGGAGAAATACCAGGTGATCGGCCAGATGGCCGCCTCGATCTCGCACGAGATTCGCAATCCGCTCACCACGGCGAAGGGCTTCCTGCAGCTGATGGGCAAGGAGGGCATTAACGAGGAGACTCGCGAGCGGTATCGCGAATATGCCACCGAGGGCATCAATCACGCGAATGCGATTATTTCGGATTATTTGAATTACGCCAAGCCGACTCGCGAGTCGGAGCAGCCGTTCGATGTCCGGGCCGAGCTGGACGGCTTGATGCCATGGGTCACGCCGATGTCGACGATGGCGGACGTGGAGATTCGCATCCAGCATCTGAAGGACGGTCCGCTCCTCATGCTGGGGGAGCCGAAGAAGTTCCAACAGTGCATGTTGAACATTCTCAAGAACGCGATCGAATCGATGCCAAGCGGCGGGACGATGACGGTCATGACGTGGACGGAAGGCGGCAAGCTGTGCATTCAAGTGTCCGATACCGGGGTTGGCATGAGCGAGGAGCAGCTGAGGCAGATCGGCAAGCCGTTCTTCACGACGAAGGAAGCGGGAACGGGGCTCGGCATGCTCGTCGTCGTGCAGCTGATCCAGCTCATGTCCGGTACGATCCGCTACAGGAGTAAGCCCGGTCAAGGCACCATCTGCGACATCCGCTTCAAACGGTATGAGCACGCAAGGCTGAATCGGACGTCGTAGGCCGGTTCGTATAAGCAGGTTGTATAACGCAGAAAGCACCGCGCGGCTCTCGAAGACGAGAGCCGGCGGTGCTTTTTTTGGCGCAGCGGCGTGAGAATCATGCCGTTTCATTACCCGTGATGATGGTCGCTCTTCCCGGAGATGGCGACCGTTGGCTGGCCGACATAATCGTCTTCGTCGGCCTTGCGGTTCATGAACGGCCACCAATTGGCCTCGCCGAACACCCGGACCATGACCGGGATGAACAGCGGCAGCATGACGAGCGCGTACATGAACAGGCCGCAAAGGACGATCGTCGCGATTTGGAGCAGCGACATGACGCCGGACGGCAGCATGGCTGCGAACGTGCCGCCCAGGATGAGCGCGGCCGACATAATGACCGTGCCCATGTTCTCCATCGAGCGGAGAATGGCTTCCTTCGGCGACAGATGGCGGTACTCCTTGAACCGGTCCATCAGGAAGATGCTGTAGTCGATGCCAAGCGCCATCAGCATGACGAAGCCGAAGAACGGCACCGCCCAGCTGATACCCGACAAGCCCATGATGCGGACGAAAATGACTTCCGCGATCGCCATCGACGTGTAGAACGTGATCAGCAGCGACAGAATCAGGTAGATCGGCATGACGATCGAGCGGAACAGTACGATCAGAATAATGCCGATGCCGATCAGCATGAGCACGACAGTGCGCGAGTAGTCCGCGGCGGAAATATTGCGCAGGTCGTTGTTAATGCTCGACACGCCGCCGACGGCGTATTCGGCACCTTGGAACGCCGAGCCTTTCAACGCGCGGGTGACGGCCGCTTCCAGATCCGATACTTTCTCGAGCGTCTTGATCTCGTACGGATTGCCGTCGAATACGACGTCGAACTTGACTGTCTGACGGTCCTGCGAGAGGTAGACGTCGAGCGCGGCTTGGAATTCTTCGCCGTCGATCGCTTCCTGCGGGATGTACCAGCCGGCAAGCTGCTTATCCGGCGCGGAAGCAAGACCGCTCAAGTAGTCGCCCGCGGAGCCGAGTCCGTCGGACACTTGCGACAAGCCATTGACGCTTTGGTTCAACCCGTCGGTCAATTGGCCCAGCTGGCCGCTAATTTGGGCGAAGCCGTCCTGAAGCTCCTTCTGACCCGCCGCAAGCTGGTCGAATCCGCCGGTTAGGGATGGCAGCTTCGCGACGATCTGTCCTTGGCCGTCCGCCGCCTTGGCGACGCCGGCTTGCAGCTGCCCAATGCCTGCGGCCAGCTTGCCGAGTCCCTGCGTCAGCTGGGATTGGCCGGCATAGGCTTGCGAGAAACCGGCGTTGGCTTGATTCAAGCCGCTCACGATGGTGGCGAGCTGGCCGTTCAACTGCGTCATGCCGCCGCTCAGCTTCTCGGCGCCGTCCGCTAGCGCCGTCACGGAGCCTTGAGCGCGCAGGAAGTCGGGATCTGCGGCAAGGTCCGGGTACTTGGCAGCAAGGCCCGATAAGCTTTGGTTCAGGCCGGCGAGCCCGGCCGCGATCGACGCCTGCTGCTTGGCGAGCGCGCCGTACGCATCCGACACTTGGCCAAGACCGGCGCCCATCTTCTTATAATTGGCGAGCAGCTGCTCGCTAGCCTTGGTCAGCTGGGCCGCGCTCGACTTGGCTTGCGCGAGGCCGGCCTTTAGCTCGGCGGCGCCGGCAGCGCCGCTGTCAAGTCCTTGCTGGAGCTGCTTCAGGCCGCCGCCCAGCTGCTCGACGCCTTGCTTGAGCGCGTTCGTGCCGGCGATCAGATCGCCGACGCCATCTACAGCCTCGTTCAGCTTCGGCGCATTCGCCGCAAGCGAGCTGCTCGCTTCGGCGAGGCCATCCGTAATCTGGCCAATGCCTTCTTCGCTTTTGCCAATGCCGTCACCCAGCTGCGTGACCTGATCGGTGACTTGCATCTCGTTCAGCGCTTCGCCGGTTGGACGGGTCGCGCTGCGGACCGTCTTCACGCCGTCGACCTTCGCGAGCTCCCGGCTGATCTGTTCGATCGCCGCCAAGCCCTCCGAGGTGTCGAGCGGCCGATCTGTCTTCACGACGACGGTCGACGGCAGGGAATCCCCGGGGCCGAAGCTGTCCGCAATGACGTTGAAGCCTTTGACGGAGTCGTACTTCTCGCCGATCTCGTCGAGCGAGTTAAAGGACGTCGATCCTTGGTAAGCGATAAGGAACGGAATCGTCAGCACGGCCAGAATGGCCAGCGACCAGAGCGGACGCTTCAGCGAGAACCGTCCGACCGCGCCCCATAAGCGGCTCGGCTTGTGGCCTGCCGCCGCCTTGGACGGCCAGAAGATCGCGTTGCCGAGCACCGCCATGAAGAACGGCACGATCGTGACGAGCGCGATCAGCATAACGGCGACGCCGACCGCGACGGCGACAGCCGAGCGGTACAGGACGAACGTCGAGAAGCCGATGGACGCGAAGCCGACGAGCACCGCAAGCCCGGAGAAGATGACCGTGCGTCCGGCTGTGCGATAGGTCGTAACGATCGCTTCGGTCCGGTCGTTCGTGTGCGCGAGTTCCTCCTTATAGCGGCTGATCAGCAGAATGCAGTAGTCGGTGCCGATGCCGAAGAGCACGGCGACCATGAAAATCTGCGTGAAGTTGGACAGCGGGAAATCTGCGTACTTCACGAGGAACGAGACGACCGACTGCGAGACGAGGTAGCTGAAGCCGACCGTCAGCAGCGGGATGAACGGCGCGACGACGGAACGGAAGACGAGGAACAGAATCGCGATGATGAACACCGCCGTGATCAGCTCCGTCTTCTTCAGCCCTTCCTGCGAGCTTTGGACGACATCCTCGGAGATGAGCCAGTTGCCGGTGTAATAATGCTCCACCTTGACGTCCTTGACCGCATCGTAGATCGCCTCGCCGGCTTCGACCGGCGTGCGGCCATCCAACTGTACGTTCAGCAGCACAAGCACCGTTTTGCCGTCTTTGGCGACCATTTGGTCGGCTAGCTCGGGGGTGTCGATGTGGGAGGTGACGCCGCCGATGCCGTATTGCGCCTTCTCCTTATCGAGGCGCTCCACAGTCGCCTTGATCTCGGCGTTATCGGCGTCCGTTAATCCCTTATCGTTATGGAACACGAGCACGGTGGAAGCACCGCTGCTCTGGCCGCTTTGCTCTTCCATCGCTTCGATGAGCTTGCCGGCGTTGGACGACGAGTAGCCGTCCGGGACGTTGACCTGACCTTTCTCGCGTACGAGCTCCGCCATATTGGGAGCGGTCGCCATCAGCCCGGCGGCGACGGCGATCCAAAGGACGATCATGACCCAACGGAGTTTCAATATCGTTCTCATCCGTGAATCTCTCTCCTATCATCTATAATTGCGTGTTCAAAAAGTCGACAAGGCAGCACCGGGAGGGCGGTGTGCAGGCGAAGAGGGAGGAGCGGCGTTTAGGTAAGGCTAAATGACCACCGGACTTCAAGCCTGAACGCAAATTCCGATGCAGCGTCGCTTCTTGATCTGCTTCGTGATCTAGCCGTTCAGCACGCGAGCCAGCTTCTCGAACGTGCCGATGAACGCCAGCGCTTCCTCGGCTTCGAATTGGTTCAAGTATGGCGCGAGCGCGAGCTGAATCCGCTCTTCCATATCGGTCGTCACCCGGATGCCTTCCTCGGTAAGGCTCAAATTGGTCACGCGCCGGTCTTTCTTATGCGGCACGCGCTCGATCAGCTCCTTATCGAAGAGGCGATTGACGATCGCGGTGATGGAGCTTTTGCCGACGCAAAAAATTTCGGAGAGCTCCGACGACGTGCACGGGCCATTATCCCGGAGATAGCGCAGCGTCGCGTATTGCTCGATCGTCAGGCCGTCCGGCATGTGATCCTTCAACACCGCGTCGAGCTTGCGGTTGACGGAGAAGAACACGTCTTGATAGCGGACGATCAGGTCTTTCAACATTTGCGGTTCCAACAGATGGATACCTCCTCTCTTTCTTCTAAATCGGTTTCATTCTCGTAATATTCGATAGTGAAATAGTTCTATAATAGAACTATATAAAATTGGACGATCTGTCGTCAATCGGGAGACGACCTCGCAATTGTGAAGATTCGGTGTCGGAATCGGCCAATCACATTGCATAAATAATTCTAGATTAAGAGGAAGATATTCGATGGTTGGCCTTCGGGGCGCCCGGTATAGTGGAGGTAGGGATCGGTACGAACTGTCACTACTTCTTCAAGGGAGGTCCTGCCATGCGCAGCGTAGTCAGAGAGAAGCATGTCCATCGTCAGCCGGTATGGAGACGGGTATTTCAGTCCATCGGGTTCAAAATCGCGCTCATTATGGTGGCGTCCATCGTCGCGTTCGTCGCGGTGTCCGGCATGATTTCATACGGGATCGCCAAACGGGCGTTGGAGAAGAAAGTGGTCGCCGCCTATGGCCAGACCGCGCAGCAGACTTCCCAGAAGCTTGATTTTCTGTACAAAACGTATGACGGGCTCCTGCTCAAAATGATGGTCGACGAGAAGCTCGCCGATTCGGTGACCGGGCTTGCGGACTTCGCCGCCGATTCGCCGGAATACGCAGCGCTTGCAAGCGACATCGATCTGCTGCTGCAGGACTACATGTATGCGGATCAAAGCATAACGTCCATCGAGCTGCTTCAGATGGATGGCACGCTGTTCCCGACCAAATCGGGGCTGCTGAAAAACCGGAGCTACGGCGAGGACGCCTGGTTCCAAGCCATTCTTAAGGGAGACGGCAAGTCGGTGTGGCTGGGCGCCAACCTGCCGGACAACCGGAATACGAACCCGACGTTCTCGGTCGGGCGCGTCATCCGCGGCGCAGGGCAAACGGGCGGCTATTGCGTCATTCTGATCGATGTCGATCTCTCCGCCATGGGCGAGCAGATCGGCGGCGTCGAGATGGGCGGCGGCACCGTGCAGGTGATTAGTCCGGATAACCAAGTCGTGTACGACAAGAAAGTCGGCGCAAGCGGCGGGCCGTCCCAGCTGGCGATGCCGGCTGCGCTGAAGGACAAGACGGAGGGCAGCTATGCGGATGACGCAGGCGAGCAGCAGATTGTCTTCGCCCAGTCGGCCATCAACAACTGGCGGATCGTCGGCTACATTCCGTTCGCGGACCTGTATAAAGAGACGGAAGACATGTTCGGCGCCATTGCGATCGTGCTGGTATCCGCATGCGCGGCTTCGATCATCATCGCGTACTTCACGGCGAGATACATCGGGCGACCGCTTGTGCGGATGCGGGACTTGATGCGCCAAGGCGCGGAGGGAGACCTAAGCGTGCGCACGCATGCCAAGGCCGCGGACGAGATCGGACAGCTCGGCGCGAGCTTCGACCAGATGATGGGGAATATCGGCGCGCTGGTCGAGCAGACGCGCGCGTCGGCGCAGGAAGTGCTGACGACGGCGCATTCGCTCGCGGCGGCATCGTCGGCGACCGAGCTGGCTGCCAAGGACGTGGCGGCGGCAACCGCGGACATCGCCAAAGGCGGGGAAGAGCTGGCGCTTGGCGCGGAGCGCGGCAAGGAACTGACGGACGAAGCGATGCGCCAGACAGACCATATGATGGCGGCGAGCGGGCAGATGTCCGCGGCGGCGGACGACGTCGTTACGGCCAGCGAACGGGGCACGGCATCGATGCGCAAGTTGCGCGAGAAGACGGCCCATTCCGAGGAAGTGATCCATGCGGTCACGGAGAAGGCGCAATCGCTGAACGCGGCCGCCGCTTCGATCGGCAAGGTGCTCGGGCTGTTGAACGATATTATGAAGAAGACCAATATTCTCTCGCTGAACGCCGCGATCGAAGCTTCGCGCGCCGGTTCGGCGGGCAAGGGTTTCATGGTCGTGGCGGACGAGGTACGTCAGCTGGCGGACCGCTCGCGGCTGTCGATCGAGGAGATTCGCGGCTTGACCGGTACGATCGAGCGCGGCGTCGCCGAGACGGCGGCGATGCTCGCGGCCGCGCAGCCGGTGTTCCGCGAGCAGCTGCACGCGGTGTACGAGGCGGATGAGTTGTTTCGTCAGACCAGCGGCAGCATGGAAGCGTTCCGGAACCAGCTTCACCGCGTGAACACCTCGTCCGAGGTGCTGGAACAGATTCAATATTCGCTTGTCGAGGCGATGATGAATGTGAGCGCGATCTCGGAGCAGTCGCTGGCCTCTTCCGAGGAAGTCGCGTCCCAGAGCGCCGAGCAGTTGGGCATCAGCGCCGATTTGGTCGCCTTGTCGGAGCGGCTGCAGAAGCTCTCGAACGAATTGAAGGACTCGCTGAACCGGTTCGCATGATAGCCGGGGAGGGGAGTCCTCTCTTTTTTGGGGGAGGAGATCGCCGGAGAGTAAAATGGCAATTCGCGAGAAATCGACAGGCCCCGATCGTGGTAGGATGAGGGTAGGGATGATAGTGACGAAAGGGGCGATTCGATTTTGAGCGAATATCGGTTGATCGAAGAGTACCGGCGGCAGCTGGGGCGCTATACGCTGGAGCAGCTGAGGCAAGTTCCGGAGGCGGGCGTATGGTCGCTTGGCCAAATGTACGATCATCTCATCGCGGTCGCGCACGAGTATCTGGATCATGTCGAGGCTTGTTCGGCAGCAGAGGCGCAGCAGCCGCTTGGCAAGACGACCGCGGGCGAGGAAGCGTTCCGAACCGGCGGATTCCCGCCCGTCAAGATTCCGCTGCCCGATTCCATGAACCGCGCGGACAACCCGGACAGCATCGCAAGCCTCGATGAACGGCTTCGTCAGGTCATAAGCAGAATGCGGGAGCTGGAAGGGAGGGCGTTGGGGGCCAACATCCACGGCAAGGTGGAGCATGGCGGCTTCGGCTGGCTGAACGCGCAAGAGTGGCATGCACTGATCGGCATGCACTTCCGCCATCATCTGAGGCAGAAGCTGGAACTGGAAGAGCGGCTGGGGCTGCAGTGAGCTGTGCCTGGAGCGCGGGCAATGCTGTCAGGCTAAGGGAAAACGTCCGGTGAAGCGACCCATGGCCTATAGTTGACAGGCGTATGACTTCGGACTGACTTCTAAACCCACTGAAGCTTTGTCCGCGAGGACAAAAGCGTGCCCAGCTCAAGCCGACCCGCCGACCGCGAACAATTGAGGTTGCATGAAGAAGGGAGTCCAGAGGTGAACGTTTTCCGAACGGAAAACGACTTCGGAAGCAGACGCTCAGTCCTATGGTTCCCCTCGGCGGAGGGGGAGGGAGCAACAGAAGTGGGGTCAAAGGGGCGAGGCCCCTTCTTAACCTGATGGCATGAGTCGCGCAATCTTGAGCGTGCAAATCGCTCTCCTTCCGTCCGGCCGCGAGGCGATCAATCCGGAGGCAGAGTCGGAAGCCGAAAAGGGGAATTTTTCGCGTTGGCGCAACATTTCGGCGTCTCTCGCAGTCGTAAGTAGTAACTATTTACAGACTGGAGTTGACGCGGATGAAACGATCGCGCGCGCTGGGCATGGTATTCTTGCTCATCTGGCTGATCGGCTGTCAGTCGTCGGGGAACGCGGGTCTGCCGGGACTCGAACAGGTAGACGCTGATCATATCGTATCGATCTCCGTTGCGGAGGAGAATGGGCCGACTCGGCGGATCGACGATCCCAAGGCGATTCAGTCGTTCATCAGCGCAATTAGCGAGGCCGAACACGACATGGGCGAGTTGGACATCAGGGCACCAGACTACAGAGCGACGGTGCGAATGGACGACGATGCGCTTCACGTCTTCTCGTTCTGGATCAAGGGCGAAGAGCCGGGACTTGCGACGAAAGAGGCGCAAGACGGCCATTACAAGCTGACGGATGCGGCCAAGGCGACGCTGCTGATCCTGTTCCAAGACGCGGTTCCGGTTGAACGGGAGAAGGATGGGGAAGCAGCTCGTCCGCAGCCGCACGGGCTAAACGTGGTTATCGGCGATCAAATCTTCGCGGCGCAGCTCGGCGGCTACTGCTGGGCGGATAACGGCATGGGCGTATGCGCGGACGTTCCGTCCAACGAGGAATTGGCGGAGAAGCAGAAGTTCCCCGCGCTCGGAACGAGCGGCGAGCGCGTCCGGCTGGCATTCGAGTCGGAGCCGGACGAAGTGACCGTCACGGCTTCGTTCCCTGACGAGGAGCGACCGGATGAGAGCGTGGAATATGGCGGATCGAATTTCCGTCTGGCGGCGGGCGAAGGCAAGCATCTGTATATCGTGCAAGCCAAGTGGCCGCAAGGAAGCGTGAGCTATGTATTCAGAGTAGAGGTCGCGGCGGCTGCAGCGCGGTGATCCGCGGATTCCCGCGAGATGGATTCTTCCGCGCGCTTTCCGCACGGCTGCGACTTTACCGAATCATTGCAGCGACGCGAAGAGGACCGTCCCAGGCCAGCATGGCCTGAGGCGGTCCTCTTTTGCGCGATCTTGCGTCAGGCCTCGACCCCGGCACTTCCATTGCCGGCATGCGTATCGCCTTGGCGCAGCGCGCGGAGCTGGAACACCGGCATCGCCAGCAGGCAGACGAGCGTTACGGCGATGAGCGTGATGAAGAGGGCGCCGCGAAGCTCGGTCAGCGAGAAGGTGAGCGTCAGCAGCAGGCAGCGCGTGACAATGAGCAGCGTCTCGCGCCAGACGAGGAAGGAAGCGCGCTCCGCGGCGCTGAGCGGCTGAATGCAGCGAAACTGCTGCGATGTCCAGACGGTGTTGAAATAGAACATGCCGATCGCGGTCAGCAGATTGGAGGCGATCATCGTTTCCTTATACGGAAACATGACGACGATGAAGCCCGCCGCGAGCAGCACCGCCCCGATCCAGAGCCAGCGGGATTCGTTGATCCGGATGCGGCGGTACAGCCAGAGGCCAAGCAGGGACACCAGCGTGTACGTCACATTCAGCAGCGCGATCCACAGCTTGTTCTGCGTGACGGAGAACGTGAAGAGCAGCGTGAACAGGTTCTGGAATTGGAGGAACACCCCGCCGGCGAGCAGAGAGAGCAGCATCCAGCGAGCGCCCGGGAAACCGAACGCGGCGCGGAACCGGAAGCGGCCCATCTCTGCCTGCTCCTTCGGATCGGACAGCTTCGGCATGGCGATTGACGGCATCCGCAGGGAGAAGACGAGCATGACCCCGAGGGCGATTAGCATAAGGACGAACGAGCCGCCGTAGCCGCTCCAGTCGATGACCTTGGCGGAGAGAATCGGCACCGCCACCGACAGCGCTTGGCCGATGATGCTCACGGCCGCGAAATAACGCGAGAACTCGCTCGCTTTGCCCTGCAGCGACATGCCGAGATTCTGGGCCGCCGATGTGAAGCCGAACATGGCGCCGACGGGGAGGCCGAGCAGAGCGATCCAGAGCAGGCGATTGTCGAGCGTGACGGTCATCAAATACGCGAAGGCGATGCCTCCGAGCCCCGCGGCGCAGCTGTAGAGCAGCCGGATCGAGAAGCGGGTCAGCAGCTTGGCGGCGGTCCAGAAGGCCGCGCCCCAGCCGATGAACATAACCATGTTGTAGAAGGAAACGTCGGCGATCCGCTGGCCGTCCTCCCACAGATATAGATTGACGTAGATGCCGATATAGATGGCGATGACGGAACTGATCGAGTTCATGACGAGCAGCTTGCGTATGTCGGTAGACACGAGGCACAACTTCCTTTGCTTCGAATTCGCCAATGTTGCAAATCATGGCAGATTTAACGTGCAGCAGACCCAGGCGTGCATACAACCGCCCCGGAGGGGGGGAATCCCTCCGATTGCTCCAATACAAACCAATCAGCTTCTCCGAATGAAACGCCTCACGCCGTTAGAGAACAGCGCGGCCGTCTCGCCTTGCGCTTACAAAAAGACCTTAGCCGGGCTCTCGCCCAAGCTAAGGTTAGATTGCGCCAAGCAGGCGGCTTACTTGACCGCGCCTGCCGTAATGCCGCTGGCGATCTGGCGCTGGAAGATGATGTAGAGGATGAGCACCGGCACGATCGTGAACATGAGCGCCGCGAACAGCGGGCCCCATTCCGTGCGGTACTGCATCTCGGCTTGCATGACGCCGATCTCGATCGGCAGCGTATATTGCTCGGGGTCGGATACGAGCACGGTACCTACGATATACTCGTTCCAAATGTTCAGCACGTTGATGATGCCCACCGCGATCAAGCCCGGCTGCGAGAGCGGAAGCATGACGCGGAAGAACGTGCCGTAATAGCCTGCGCCGTCGATGTTCGCGGCTTCCTCGAGCTCTTTGGGCAGTCCCTTGAAGAAGCCGACGAGGACGAAAATGCCGAAGGCAAGGACGCTGGACGTATACACGAGGATAAGGCCGATCTTCGTGTTCGTCAGATGCATCGAGTTGAGCAGGAAGAACAGCGGGATGAGCGCCAGAATGAACGGTACCATCATCGACGAGATGTACAAGCCGTAAATGATGCCGCTGCCTTTGAACTTGAAGCGGGCGAGTACGTAAGCTGTCATCGCGGCGAGCAGCAGGCCGAGCAGCGTGGCGCCGCCCGTGACGAGCAGCGAGTTCACGAAGTACTTGTCGAAGTTGTATTTCTCCCATACGTAGGAGTAGTTCTCCCACAGCAGCGGGAAGTTCGGCAGCGCCCACGGCTTGTTGAAGAAGAATTGCTGATTGTCCTTCAGCGAGTCCAGCAGCGTCCAGACAAGCGGATAAATAACGGACACGCTCCATAGGAGCAGAATGCCGAGAAAGATGATTTTGACGATCGGGTTTTTGATCCCCAGATTCATGTAGGTGTCCTCCTAAATTAGCCGAGCTCGACGGTTTCCTGGCGCATCAGACGCTGCAGGATCACGGTCGTCAAGAGCGACAGCACGAGAATGAGCACGCCGATCGCGGATGCGAAGCCGAAGTGGTACTGACGGAACGCCATTTGGTACAAATACGTGCCCATCACCTGCGTGGAGTTGTCCGGGCCGCCTTCGGTCATGATCCAGACGATGACGAACGAGCCGTTCAGCGTCGTCATCATGATGTTGAGGATGGATACCTTCATTTGCTCCCAAATGAGCGGCAGCGTAATGGTCCAGAATTGACGCCATTGGCCCGAGCCTTCGAGGCTTGCCGCCTCGTAGTACGACTCCGGAATATTTTGAATGGCGGCGATCAAGAGCAGCATGTAGAAGCCGATGCCGGCCCAGATGGCCGGCGGCAGCAGCATCCAGATCGTATGATCCGCGAAGCCGAGCCACGTGATCGTCACCTGATCTTTCGTGAATAGGGACAAGAAGGAGTTCAGGAACCCGATTTGCGGGTTGTAGATAAAGTTCCACAGGACGCCGATGACGACGACCGAGATGACGTTCGGAATGAAGAAGATCGAGCGGAAGAAGCCCGCAAGCTTGAAATTGAAGCGCGTCAGCGCGACCGCGAAGAACGTCGCCAGCGCCATGATGCCGATGATTTTGCCGAGCACGAGGAAGTAGTCGTTGCCGATCGCGCGCCAGATGATCGGATCCTTGAACATCGCGACGTAGTTGTCGAAGCCGATAAAGTCTTTCGTTTGGGACATGCCGGACCATTCGAAGAACGAGAAGTACAGCGCCTTGATCGTCGGGTAAATCGTGAACACACTGAAGAACAGGAGCGTAGGCACGATGAAGGAGGCGATAAACAGCGTCCGTTGCAGCTTGGCAGATCCTGAGTTCATGACGTTCACCTTCCTTTCATGTCAATTCGGAGGATGGCCGGTCGCCCGCGCCATCCTCCGCTTTTGCCTAAGATAAACTGGTTATTTCGCTGCTTTCTTGACCGCGTCCGTTACGCGTTTCACCCAGTCGGCTGGCTCGATCGTGCCGGCTGCGAGCGCTGCGGAAGCGTCTTGCATCGCTTTGTCGACGTCGGCGTTGTACGTGATCGTCGGGATAACGACCGTGTTCGCGTCCGTCAGGTATTTCGCCGCGTCTTTGACGTGGGATGGCGCATTGGAAGCGCTGATGTCGCCTTTGATGTTCGAAGGCGCGCCGGACAGCTCCGCCCATTGGGACGCTTGCGCTTTGGAGAAGATGAACTGCAGGAACGCTTTGGCCGCATCTTTGTTTTTCGCGTTCTTCGCGATCGCGACCGTTGCCGTCGACGTGTTCGCTACGATTTTGCCGCCGTTGTCTTGACCGACGGACGGGATGAAGCCGAATTGGAAGCCTTGCGGCACGTCTTTGGACATTTCGTTCGGCAGCCACAGGCCGTTCGCGATGAACGCGTCCTTATGCTGCAGGAAGAGCATTTGGGAATCGGTGTGGTTGATTTGGACCGAACCTTTGTCGATGAAGCCTTTGTCGCGCAGCTCGACGATTTTGTTCAGCGCCGTCATGACGGCCGGGCTTTCGTACGCTTCGACCTTGTTCGCCGCCATGTCTTGCAGCACCGTGTAGTCGTTGTTGTTCGCGGAGACGATCGCCGGGAACAGGAACGCGCCGTTGATGTAGTACGGATATTTGCCGGTATGGATGAATGGCGTGATGCCCGCTGCTTTGATTTTCTCGCTGACGTCGAGGAACGATTGGTAATCGGTCGGCTCCGTCCAGCCCTTCTCGGCGAAGAGCGCTTTATCCCAGAAAATGCCCCACGAGTTGAGCACGAGCGGGATGTTGTAAATTTTGCTGTCGTACTGCTGCGGCGCTTGCGCCAGAATGTCGAGGATTTTGTCGCCATCGACGTTCGTCGCCGTTTGGATCCAGTCGGTCAGGTCTTCGAGCTGGCCGTCTTCCACGAGCTGGCGGTCGTTGAGCTCCGGTCCGTCGATGTACACGAAGTCCGGCGGCGTGCCCGCGATCCAGCGCGGTTTGTTCTGTTCGTTGATTTTCGGTCCGCCGAGCGCCTTGACGTTCAGCTCCGGATTCGCCGCTTGGAAGTCGGCGATGACTTTCTTCCACCAGGCGTCGCCGTAACCGCCAACGAAGTATTGGATCTCGAAGTCGCCCGTCAGCTTCGTGCCGGCGTCTGCCGTCTCGCCACCCGTGTTCGCGGCATTGTTCTTCCCTGCATTCGTTTGCGTTTCGGCGTTGTTCGCCGGTTGGTTGTTCGTCGTTTCGTTGTTCGATCCGCATGCTGCGAGCGGCAGTACCAGCATCGTCGCGGCGATCCCCATTGCGAGTTTGTTTTTAAGCACCATTGATGCAAACCCTCCTCGGCCTTCTCTTGTGTTCGCGCCGGCTTCTCTTGTGTTCCGGCGCCTAAGAACATCATAGTGGACGGGGCAAAATCGCTGAATCGAATATCTTCCGTGAAATCTTGAATAAATTCTTTAAAATCTTCTTGTCTATGTTGAACTTAAATTTGAACAAAGAATTGCTGCGCAAGAGGGATGATCTTACGATCGCTGTTGTTCTCGGATTGCTTGAATATAGGAGTCAAAGGTAGCAATCCGTTCACAAAGGCGAACGCTAGCGCTTCTTCAGATTCATCTCTCTTTCTCCGCAACTTTGTTCCACAAGAGTTCAACACCATTCAAGATTTCGCGGAGGTGGGGGAGAAAAAGGGAACCAAACCGGCGGTTCGCCGGTCTTATTGGATAGAGGTGAGCGCAAGTGGCGGATGGTTGGGAGTACTTGAAGCATCTGGATGCGGGCTATGACCGCGCGCCTGTGCTTCGCGACATGATGGACGCCTATGGGGATGACGTGTGGAATTTCGCCTTCTTCCTGACCAAGCGTCCCGAGGCTGCGGACGACGTGGCGCAGGACGTATTTCTGGCGGCCTACAATGGGCTGTATGCCTTCCGGGGCAGTTGCACAGTTAAGAGTTGGCTGCTGACGATCACGAGGAACAAAGCGCTGCATGTTGTGCAGAGCGCCTTCATCCGAAGAGTTACGCTGACGGACCGGCTCGTCCGCAGGGGCGCGGCGCCGTCGGCCGAAGCGGCCGCGCTCGAAGGGATGGAGAACCGCGCGCTCTGGGAGGCCGTCCTGCGGCTGCCGCGCAAATATCGGGAGGTGCTCATTCTGGATTATCATTATGGGCTGACGATGAGGGAGATGGCGGAATTGCTCCGCATCTCGGAGGGGACGGTCAAGTCGCGGTCGCACCGGGCGAAGAAGAGAATGAGCGAGCTGCTGTCGGCGGACGGCTGGGAGGAGGCGTAGTCATGCAGAACGATAAGCCGCAATGGGCGGAAGGGATGGAGAAGCCGCCACTTCCGAATGGTCGATTCACGGATGCGATGAAGCGTGAGGTGATGTCGCGGGCAGGCGGAGACGGCAAAAGGAATCGGACGCGGATCGTCCGGACGTGGGTCGCCGCCGGTCTGCTCGTGCCCGTGACTGCCGCGCTGCTGTTGGTCTTCGGGCCGTTCTGGAGCGGGGAAGGAGGCGCCGGCCAGCACGGCGGCACCGGCGCCCGGAACGAAGCTTACGTCGCCGGCGCGGGTGAAGCGTACGACGAGCAGGGCCGTCGGCTGTTCACGCTTCACCCGGATCCGAACGCGCGGGCAGGCGAAATGGCGGGGTACCTGTTCGCCTTCACGGCGCCGATGGAGACGTTCAGGGGGCGAACGCTGACGATCGAGGCGGAGCATGTCTCATCGGGCGCAGAAGAGATGCTGTCTTCGGAGCGAATCGCAAGGCCGAGCAGCGGCTACGAGGGGCTCGGGCGATATACGGTCCGTTTTGCCTTGCCGCTTGGCGGAGAATGGCGGCTTCGCGTGCTGCTGGACGATCAGCTATATGGCCAGGTCATTTTGCATATGCCCGATGCGTTATGGACGCCCAGCTCGATGTTCGCTTCAGGCGCCTATAGGATGCGCGGCGCGGATCAACGCGTCGGCATTCTCGACGTGCCGTTCACGGCCGGGCAGGCGCAGAAAGTGATGTGGCATTTCTGGGGGAGCCGCGACGAGCTGGACGGCCCGTTCGATGTCAAAGCTGTCAAGAAAGGCTCGGATAAGCTGATCACCGTCTACGAGACGAATCCGGCCCTCTCTTCCAATGCGCTAGCAGGGGCTATTAACGGGGCGGACCGTCACCTCGTGACGATGATCGAGCTGCCGGAAGCCGGCAAGTGGCGGCTGCTGCCGTACGTGAGAGGAAGGCTGCTGGACAGCATCGTCGTGGAGGCGAGCTAGGCGGAAAAGGCGAGCGCGAGGGTCGCGGATGGCCCTGAGCATGGCACGGATTAAAACGACATTATACAAAGGGCCACGCCTGAGAACTCCCTAGGGTAGAAACGAAGAAGACCACAGCACCGGCGTTCGCGGGCGATGAGGTCTTCTTCATGCAGGCGGGCGATCGGCCGGCCTTATCACTACAGAAGCTTCAAGTGATCGAGAATTTCCTGCGGCTCCATGCGATCCATAAAGTCCGGGTTGACGTAACTGCGGCGAACGACGCCTCCCCGATCGATAAGGAACGTTGCCGGAACGGGCAGCACCCAACGGTCGCATTGATTGAATAGAGCAAGATCCCGCCCAAGCGCGTGCAGGAAGGTGTCTCGAAGATAGGCAGGCAATTCGAATAAAAGATTGTAGCGGTTTGCGACATCGCCGTTAGGATCGCTCAGCACCGGGAAGGTCAGCTGTTCTTTCTCGATCTGGGTTAATGAGTTGTCCGGGCTTTGCGGGCTGATGGCGATCAACTGGCCGTCATTTCGTTGGATGTCGGGCAACAGTCGTTGAAAGGCTCGGAGCTGGACGCTGCAGAAGGGGCACCAGCTTCCGCGGTAGAAGACCAGGACCACTGGACCTTTGGCTAACTCGTCGTGCAGGGTGATCGGTTCGCCAAGCGGATTGGTCATGGAGAAATTCGGGGCGCGTTCTCCTTCCCGCAAACCGTAAACGATGCCGGACTCCTGCTGCTCCTTCACATGAAGAAGGATTTTGGTCTGGGCTTCCTCGGGCACTTTGGCATAAAAACCTGCCTTTGTGAGCGCTAATTGTTCTTTGATCGACAAAATGTTAGCTCCTTCCCATTGGATCAAGATCCCGAACGGTCGAACCTATGCCGTACAGAAGAAGAGTCCATGATGAGCATAAAAAGATACCGTTCGGTATCTTTTTATTGTAGCACATAGGAGGAATATGGCAAGACACCTTGATTATTTTAGGCTGGGTGCGAGGCGGAGAGGGGGCGAGAGAATGATTTCTCGTCGGGAACCAAAAGGTCCCGGAAGCTTGAAGCCTCCGGGACCTGCGCTTTACTATCAGTCACTCCCGATCCCCGCTCACGGCTAACGTGCGCGTCACCGCGAACTGCTGCAGTTGATCGAGCGCCGCTTGCGGCGACACATGGTTGTTCAGCACGGCGCTGCCAAGCTTGCGGGCTTTGTCCATGACGGCCTGCCAAGCCGGCTGCTGGATCGGATAGAACTTGGCGACGGCCAAGGCGTCTAGGCTGCTCTTCATGAGCGGATTGGATGCGGCGAGCTGGCTGCCGACATCCTTCAGCACGGGGACGAATCCTTCGCGGGCGACCATCTGTCCGTACGATTCGCTGTTGTACAGGAAGTCGATGAAGGTCGACAGCGCCTCCTTGTTCGTATGATCGGTCTTGAAGGAGACGAGCACGTCATGGACGCCGAAGGCGAGCGGCTGTTCTCCCGACTTGACCGGAAGCGGGCCGGATCCCCACTTCAAATTCGGGAATTCGCGGGGCACGACGGAGGCGAAATACGTGCCTGAGATCATCATGCCGAGCCGGCCGTCGCCGAGCACGCGCTGCTTCTCGTCCCGCGTCGTGACCGTCGGATCGGGATCGGTCAGCGCTTCGTCGTACAGCTGCTTCAGGAACGTAAGCCCTTCGACGTTCGCCTTGGAATTAATGGCCCATTCCCCGTCCTTCAGCCAGCCGCCGCCGGCGCCGAGGAAGAAGTAGGATAAGTATGCCTGTATTTCGTTGTCGGTCAGATCGACGCCGAAGCCGTTCGCCTTGCCCGTCGCCGTGATGGCGCGAGCCGCCTCGCGCAATTCGTCCCACGTCGCGGGCGGCTCAGACAGCCCCGCCTGCTCGAACAGCTCCTTGTTGTAATACAAGCTGCGCACGGACGCCACGTAGGGAAGCGCATACTGGATGCCGTTCAACTGATCCATCTGCATGAGTTCCGGATACAGCTTGTTTCTTAGCTCGTCCGATATAATCGTGTTCAGATCGTTGAGCAGCCCATCTGCGGCAAAGTGGGCGTACACGTTCGTATTCAGCAAATCCGGCGGCTGGTTGTTGCTGATCATCGTCGTGTAGATACCGTCCAGAATATCCCAATTGGCGACCTGCAGCTCGACGTCGATGTTCGGATTGTTCTGCTCGAACTCCCGGACCAGCGCTTCGAGCATCGGCTTCGTCTCGCTGCTGTATTCGGAGGCGACGAACCGGATGAGCGCCGGCTCCTCTTCGTTCTTCAGGGGCGTCGATGGCGGGGTGTCGCCGGAGCAGGCAGCGGTCGACATCGCTAGCGCCGCGCAGGCCGCGGCTAGCTTGGCGCCGCGCGCACCGGTAAAGCGGCCGTGCATGAGCGTTCCTCCAATCTCTTATTTCTCGCTGAACGGAAACAGCAGCTTCTGATTCTCGGCCGAGTACATATTCATCCGGTTGACGATGGTCGAGTCGATCAGCGTCGTCGTCTCGACGTCGCCGCCGTTAATATCGCGCAGGGCGGTCTTCAGCGCCAAATAGCCGAGGTTGAACGGGCGCTGGACGAGCGTTGCGCCGAGCACGCCGGATTCCAGCAGTTGGATCTCGTCGATCGAGCTTTCGAAGCCGATCAGCTTCATCTCGCCGGCCATGCCGGCTTCCTCGATCGCCTGGGCGACGCCGAGCGTCGCCGATTCGGTCAATGTCACGAACGTATTGAACTGCGGCTGGCCGCCGCCAAGCAGCGACTTGGCGATCAAATAGGCGCGCTGCTTGGCGTCCAGGCAGTAGTAGGTGCCGTAGATGCCATCCGGATAGGCGAGCAGCGCCTGCTCGATGCCGCTCTTGCGGGCGTTCGAGGCGCTTGCGTCGACGTTGTCGCTGATGATCGCCACCTTCGGATGGCCGCCCGTCATGCTGATGGCGGTCGCGCCGGCGAGCCGTCCGGCCTTCAGGTGGTCATTGGCGACCGACACCGGCGGCGGATCGAGCGGGATCGGATTGTCGATCAGGACGAGCGTGATGCCGGCCTTGCGGACCTGCTCGAGCTTGTCCGCCATCCGGTAGTCGTTGATCGGCGCGACGACGATCGCGTGCGGCTTGCGTTTGATCGCCTCGTCCAGCAGCGTAATCTGCGTGTCGGCGTCGGTCTCCACGAGGGGGCTCTGGACGACCGTCTCGACGCTCAGCTCCTTGGCCGCCGCGTCGACGCCGCCCTTGACGGCCTGCCAGAAGTCGGAGCGGACGTTGCTGGATTTCAGAATAACGATGATGCTCTTCGATTCTGTCCCGGTGACGCCGACCCATGACGTGACGCCTGCCAAGCGGGTATAGAACACGGCATAAAGGACGAGAAGGATCGTCATGATGGTCAGGACAAGGGATAGCCGGCGTTTGCGCATAGGTCCGCTCCTTTCATTCGATTCGCGGAATCGTGATCGTCACGCAGGTGCCGACTTCGAGCTCGCTTCGGATCGTGATGCCGTAGGCTTCGCCGAAGAACAGCTTGATCCGTTCGTTGACGTTGCTAATGCCGATTCCTCGGCCGCTGCCGCCTGGCGACGCTTCCGATTCGCTGGCGTTCCACAATGCTGCGAGACGCTCTTCGCTCATCCCCAGCCCGTCGTCCTCCACCTCGAATACGATGCTGCCGTCTAACTCGAAGCCGCGGATCGTGATGAGCCCCTTCTCCGGCTTGTTGCGGATGCCGTGGTAGATGGCGTTCTCGACGAACGGCTGCAGCAGAATTTTGAGCGAACGGTAGGGCAGAATGTTCGGCGAGATGTCGAGCTTGTAGTCCAGTTGGCTGTTGTACCGCATCTGCTGAATGATGAGATAGTTCTTGATGTGCTCGATTTCCACCCGGATGGGCACGATCTCCTTCTCTTTGGAGATGCTGGCGCGGAACAGCTTGGCGAGCGCGCTCGTCATGAGCACGACCTCCTCGTGCTTCTTCTGCTCGGCCATCCAGATGATCGAATCGAGCGTGTTGTACAGGAAGTGCGGGTTAATCTGCGACTGAAGCAGCTGCAGCTCGCTCTTGCGCTTCTGCTCCTGGGTCAGGATCGCGTCTTCCATCAGATTCTTGATCTGGCCGACCATCATGTTGAAGGTGCGGCCGAGCTGGCCGATCTCGTTCATCTGCCCGATGGGGGTCTTGATGTCGAAGTTGCCTTTCTCGACGAGCTTCATGTCCTTCTGCAAGTTCTTGATCGGACGGGACAGCTGGTGCGAGAGCAGCACGGACAGCACGAGGGCGACGACAAGGCCGAACAGGGCGTAGTAGAAAATCGACTTGCGGATCGCGCTTTTGTTCGCCATCAGCTCATCCGTATACGCGACGCCGACGATTTTCCAGCCGAAGCTTGTGTCCTGCACGGAGTAGATCCGCTTGCCGTCCTGGCCGCCGACCGTGAAGGAGGTGCCGCTCGCCGCCGCGTTCACCTCGTCGATCATCTCCGTCCGCAGGCCGCTGTAGATGAGCTGCTGCTGAGGGTGGTAGACGATGTCGCCCGCGTCGTCCACGATGAACACGTATCCTTTGTTGCCGAGGTTGATCTGGCGGGCCATGTCGTTGATGACGCTCATGTTCAGATCGACGAGGAAGACGCCTTCAGGCATGATGCCATCGGTGCTGCGCAGCTCGCGGCTGAGCGAGACGACCCACCGGTATTCGTTCTTGATGATGTTCTGCACATGCGGCGCAGAGATGACCGAGCGGCCTTTCGCTTCCTTGGCCGCCTTGAACCAAGGCGTATCCTCGGGGCGCACGTTCGGGTTCAGGCTCGTGATCCGGCGGTCCGAGACGAACCGGTCGTTGTAGCCGAACACCATGATCGAGGCGATGTCCTTGCGCGTGTACAGGATCGCCTGGAACAGGTCGGAGATCCGCTTCTCGTACACCCGGCGCTCCTCGGCGCTGATGAAGCTGTTGTCGGCGATGTAATATTTGACGTCCTTGTTCGTCATGGCGAGCAGCGAAATGTTCTCCATGTTGTCGACGTAGGACTGGATGTTGCTGTTGACCTGCTTGATGATCTCCTCGACGTAGCCCGTCGCGTTCTGCTCCACGGCCTCGACCGACAGCCGGTAGCTGATGAAGCTGGTCACGGCGATCGTCACGAGGATCAGGCAGGAGAAGGCGAACGAGATGCTCGATTGGATGCTCTTGAGCGGGAACAAGGGCAGCAGCGGGCGGCGGTGTCCGAAGAACATGTCAGGCGCCGCTCCGTTCGCGGAATTCCCGAGGCGTAACGCCCGCGTGCTTCTTGAACAGGATGCTGAAATAGTTCGGATCGCCGTAGCCGACCTTCTCCGCGATCTCGTAGAATTTGAGCGTCGTGTGCTGCAGCAGCTCCTTCGCCTTCTCGATCCGCACGCGGGTCAAATATTCGACGAACGTCTCGCCGGTATGCTGCTTGAATACGAGACTGAAGTAGCTGGTGCTCATGAGCACGTGGCGGCACAGCTCCTGCAGCGACATTTTCTCGTTGGCATAGTGGGTCTCGATGTATTCGATCGCCCGCCGTACCTGCGCTCCCGTGTAGTGGGTACGGCTGCCTTCGATGACGGTCATGACCGTCTTGACGGTCTGCTTCAGCCACTGTTCGATCTCGTCGACCGTCTTGAAGCGGTAGACGTCGGTCAGCATCGTCTGCGGGTCGAAATTCATGCCGCCGCTCTCATGGGCCGACAATTCCTGAATGGAGTTCATGAGCGCGAGCACGACCTTCTGCATATGGAGCACGCATGCTTCGATGGGGACCATGGACGACTTCAGTTCCGCGACCATCTGCTCGATCAGCCGCTGGGCGTCCTGCATGGAGCCGGTCTTGACGCTGGAGGCCAGCTTGCGGTCCCAATCCGGCTGCACGGGCGGCAGCGTCTGCGCCTTGCCCTCGAGGTCGATAATGCTGATGATGCGGTTCTTGCCGAGCAGGAACCGGTAATCCAGCGCGCCGAGGGCGCTGCGGTACGAGCTTGGCAGCCGTTCGGTCGATTGGCACGCTTGTCCAATGCCGACGGTGATCGTGAATTTGAGGTAGCGCTCGATCTCGTGGCGCACCTGCTCGGCGACGCGGAACGCCTTGTCGTAGAGGGCGCTCTCCTCCGCGATGCCGTAGATGACGGCTACCATGCGCTCCTCGCGGGTGCGGAAGACGATGACGCCTTCGCCGGCGCAAATTTCGCTGACGATGTCGAAGGCCGCGAAGCGCAGCATCTCCTCGTCGAAGGCGTCGAAGTCGACCCCTTCGCGGTCGCCGAAGTCGTCAATGTCGATGACCATCGCGACATACATCGAGGAGAGCGGCGGCAGTCCGAAGTACGCGAAGCGCTCGGTAATTTCCGCCCGGCCGAGGCCGTTGATGACGAGCCGCTCGAGGAAGCGTTCCTTGAGCAGCGGCAGGCTCTGCTTCAGCTGACTCTGCAGCCGGCTCATGTCCTCGCGGCGCTTCGCTTCCTCGTCCATCTCGGCGCGCGTCTTGTCGAGCAGCTCGCGGATTTCGCGGGCGGTGATCGGCTTGACGATGAAGTCCGATACCTTCAGCCGGAGCGCCTGTTGGGCGTAATCGAACTCGTCGAAGCCGGTGAGAATGATCATCTTGATATAGGGATAGCAGGCGTTGACGGCCGCGGCCAGCTCCAGGCCGTCCATGAACGGCATGCTGATATCCGAGATGATCAGATCGGGCTTATGCTGCTCGACCGCGTCGAGCGCCTCCCGACCGTTGGCGTAATCGCCGACGAGCGTGAAGCCGTGGTCGCTCCACGTAATCGTGTTCTTCAAGCCGTCGCGTACGACCGCTTCGTCATCGACGATGATGACCTTGTACATGCCGCCACCCCTTGGTTCCGTATGCAAATCGATGTTATTAATCCGGATAGAATTGCTCTCATTATAGGTGATGCTAGGCCCGTTGGATAGAACGTACAGGATCGGCCTTCCCGGTACGCGAAAATGATCGTATGGACAACTATTGCAGGGGAGATCGAGTCACTACGTCCTATCGAATCTGCAGCGCTCCGCCTCGAACGGATGGAAGCGCTGTCTCTATGATATATGAAAATTCGACAGCATCAAAGTCGAATATTCTCTGATTTTGACGGCTTCCAAAGGTGCTGCTGTACCGCGTTAAACAGCTCGCTCGGCGCGAGCGGAGGATATCGGCTATAATGCCAATAGGACTGAATGGGCAACCCGATCCGATCGATCAGGAGGAATGACGACGAATGAACATCTATATGGAACGCAAAAAACGGCTGCTGGCCACGCTGGCCGAACAAGGCATCGGAAGCGCGCTGATCACGTCGCCGACGAATGTGTATTATTTGACCGGATTCCTGTGCAATCCGCACGAGCGGTTCATGGGGCTGCTGCTGCATGAGCGCCAAGAAGCGCTGTTCGTGCCGCTTCTCGACAAGGACGCGGCGATCGAAGCGGGCTACCCGGCTGACATCGTGACGGTATCGGACACCGAGGATGCGTACGAACTGCTGGGCAATCGGCTGCCGGAGCGCGGCGGTCGGTTCGGCGTGGAGATGAACGCCGTCAGCATGGCGCAGGGCGAGAAGCTGCGCGCGCTGCTGCCAGACGCTGTCTTCGCGGACGCGGAACCGGCGATCATGGGGCTTCGGCTGAAGAAAAGCGAGGATGAAATCGCGAAAGTGCGCCATGCGATCGATATCGTGGAGAAGGTGGTGGACTTCGCCGCTTCCCGCGCCGTTTTGGGTATGACGGAGATCGAGCTGACGGCGGAGCTGGAGTACCAGATGCGCAAGCTGGGCGCGTCCAAGCCCGCATTCGAATCGATCGTATTGGCCGGCGCGCGCTCCGCGCTGCCGCACGGCAAGCCGGGCGACTACGCGATCGCGCGGGGCGACTACGTGCTGATCGATATCGGCGTCGTGGCGGACGGCTACTGCTCGGATATAACGCGCACGTTCATCATGGGCGAAGCATCCAAGGAGCAGGAGCGGATCTACGAAACGGTGCTCGCGGCGAACATGGCCGGCATCGCCCGGGCGAAGGCGGGCGTGGCGCTGGCCGAGCTGGACGCGGCGGCCCGGGACGTAATCGCGGCGGCGGGCTACGGCGACTATTTCACGCACCGGGTCGGACACGGGTTCGGCATGGACGTGCACGAATCGCCGTCGCTGCACGGCGCCAACCGGACGCTTGCCGAGCCGGGCCTGCTGTTCACGATCGAGCCGGGCATCTACGTGCCGGGCGTCGGCGGCGTCCGCATCGAGGACGACGTCTATATTCGCGCGGATGGCAGCGCCGACGTGCTGACTTCATATTCGAAGGCGCTTCGGGTATTAGGGTAAGGGCGTCGGCAAGGGGATATCGCGACTAATCATGATGCAGGGGAGCGTGGGAAGAAGATGGGACACAAGTTCAAGGACGTGAAGAAAATAGCGTACGAAGAGGCGGCAGGACAGCTGCGGACGGGCGATATTATGCTGGGATCAGGGAACTACATGGTAAGCGAGCTGATCAAACGATTCTCGGACTCCATGTTCAGCCATGTCGCCATCATCGTGCGGTGGCGCGAACGCCCCTTGATTCTGGAGAGCGTCGAGGACGACGGCGTCCGCCTCGTGCCATTGACTCATTATGTAGAGAATTATGAGAATCGCCACGCGCCATATAACGGCGAGCTGTACATCGCGCGCCATCGGGAGCTGGCCGGCTTAGGGAACGAAGACGCGCGCATCGGCGCCTTGGTCGATCGGGGGCTCGACTTGTTGAACCGCAAGTATGATAACGAGGAGATCGCCCGCATCGTCTCACGGATTGGGCTGGGTCTTGGCAGACATGAGGATAATGATGCCTACATTTGCTCCGAATTCGTGGAGGCATGCTTCGCGCGGGCGGACATCCATTTTCGGAAGGATGACCGCGGATTCATCTATCCCGGTCATATCGCGGAGGATGCGCGCGTCGATGCGTTGTTCCGGCTTCTCTAGCCGCTCGGCCGGCTTTGGGGGATGCGCGACTCCAATGGCGAATCCATCGTTGCTGCTCGCAAAATAGAACTGGCGTCACAGGCGATTAGGTCTGTGGCGCCTATTTATTTAGGCGTCATACATCGTTTTGTGATTTTCTATTGTGAGTCATATTTAAATGTGATACATTTTTGGTGTGGAAATGATAACCGGAGAGGATGAGGGCAATGGAACGCGAATTGGCGCTTGAGGCGGTGCGCGTCACGGAGGCGGCGGCGCTGGCATCCGCGCCGTGGGTGGCGAGAGGGAGCAAGACGGAAGCGGACGATGCGGCGACGGAAGCGATGCGAAGCATGTTTCGCTCGCTCGCGATCAGCGGACGGGTCGTAATCGGGGAAGGCGAGATGGACGAGGCGCCAATGCTGTATATCGGCGAGCAGGTCGGGGACGGGAACGGACCTGAAGTCGACGTGGCCGTCGATCCGCTCGAAGGGACCACGCTCGTGGCCAGCGGGATGAACAACGCGGTATCGGTGCTTGCTCTTGCGCCCAAAGGGCAGATGCTTCATGCGCCGGACATTTACATGGAGAAGCTTGCCGTCGGAGCTGAGCTGGCCGGGAAGCTGAGTCTTCGCGATCCGTTGTCCGTTACTGCGCGCAAGGCTGCGGAAGGACTAGGCAAGCCGCTATCGGAGCTGAACGTGCTGCTGCTGGACCGGCCGCGTCATGCTAAGATGATCGCGGAGCTCAGGGAACTGGGGGCCCGCGTCCGTCTGCTGACCGACGGTGACGTATTCGGCGCGCTCATGCCGTGCGGCGCCAAGACGGGCGTCGATCTGTATATCGGCTCCGGCGGTGCGCCGGAAGGGGTTCTTGCGGCAGCCGCGCTCAGGTGTCTTGGCGGCGAAATCCAAGGGCGGCTCCTGCCGGAGAACGAGGAGCAGCGCCAGCGGCTCGGCGAGATGGGGCTTGCAGGCGCGGACGACGTGCTGCTCATGGACGATCTGGTCGGCACCGGAGACGTTATCTTCGCGGCGACCGGCGTGACGCCCGGGGACTTCCTCGAGGGAGTTCGTTACTTGCCGGGCCGAAGGGCGGCCACCCATTCCGTCGTCATGCGCGCAGCCACGCATACGGTCCGTTATATCCAGACTGAGCATGATCTGGCGTTGAAACAGGCGGCGGGCATCGTGCCGTCGATGGGCGCGTAAGGCACAGCTGGGCATTGCTGTCTACTATGAGGCGTCACAATTATATATGCGTCTTATATAATCGAGGTTGAAGGAGAGGATTCGAATGGGAGCAGAGCGCGCGGAAGTGTACGGAAGCCGAGAAAACTACGGTCTTGTATTGTGCCGGCATTGTAACGAAATCATTGATACATTGCCCACGAACGGCGTGAAAAAACTGTATAGTTTATGCGATTCGGAGCGCTGCCGATCGTTGCAAGCCGTCCCATCCGATATCGGGGAGGAACCGGCATGAGCGGGCGGCACGTTTACTTCTGCCGCATAAGCCGTTTCAATTGCCGGACGCGGAAGGCGTTGGCCGGTTCGCCTTCTGTTGTGCGGCTCTTCCGCCATCGGTTACAATAAAGGGATGAAGCGTTGCGATCGGAGGGATAAGCGATCAAGCTATCGACAAGACAACAAAAGATCGTGGAGCTGGTTCGCAAACGCGGCCCGATTACGGGCGAGCAGATTGCGGAGCTGCTCGGGGTGACGCGTCCGGCGATCCGCTCCGACCTCGGATTGCTGGTCATGCTTGAATATTTGGAGGCCAAGCCGAAGGTAGGCTATTACCTGCGGAAGGACCGGGATGAAGACGGCGAGCCGGCGGCGGCCGCGGCCTACGATACGGCTATGCTGCCGGTGCGGGAAGCGATGAGCGTGCCAATCGTAATGCGCGAGACCGCCACGGTGAGCGATGCCGTCGTTACGCTCTTCCTCGAGAACGTCGGCAGCTTGGCGGTCGTCGATGCGGAAGGGCGGCTTGCGGGGATCGTCTCGCGCAAAGACCTATTGAAGGTGTCGCTTGGCAATCCTCAAGCTTCCCAGATGCTGCTCGGCCTGGTCATGACCCGTCTGTCCAACTTGGCGACCGTCACGCCAGAGCATACGGTGCGGGATGCGATGGGGATTATGATTGCCCGTGAGATCGACGGCTTGCCGGTCGTCGTGCCTAGAGGCAAGGAAGCCGATGCGGGGTTCGAGGTCGTCGGCCGCATTACGAAGACAACGGTCGTGAAGCTATTTTACGAGGCCTCCGTCAGGGGCTGAAGCGGCGGTGTACAGTCATTTCAGACAAGGGGGCCGAAGCGAAGTTGAATAAGGATATCAAGACGATACTGGTCGGCTCGGACTCCGCCGGCGAGACGGCGGAGACGGTTGCGCGCGCTACCATGCGCCAATTCCAGGATCAGGAGGTTCGCTTGGAGCGGTGGGCGAATATCAAGTACGAAGAAGAAATTCGCCAGATGATGGAGCGGGCTGCCTCGCTCGGCAGCTTCGTGGTCTATACGCTCGTGCTGCCCGAACTGCGCGAGATGATCCGGCAGGAATCGGCCCGCCTCGGGGTGTGCGCGATCGACGTCATGGGACCGGTGATGGAAGGCTTCATCCGCACCTTCGATTCGGCGCCCGCGCAGCGAGCGGCGATGCCGCATCGGATGGATCGGGCCTATTTCAACCGGGTCGAGGCCATCGAATACACGGTCAAATCCGACGACGGTCAGTACGTGAGCGGCTGGAGTCAAGCGGATCTGATCCTGCTTGGCGTCTCGCGCACCTCCAAGACGCCGCTTGGCATCTATTTGGCCCACAAAGGCATCAAGGTAGCCAACTACCCGCTCGTGCCGGAGGTCAAGGTGCCCGAAGAGCTCTACCGGATGCCGTCCGAGCGCCTGATCGGCCTCACGATGGACGCGGAGAAGCTCATCGCGATCCGTATTGAACGGCTGAAGAGCATGGGGCTGCCGTTCGACGTGAGTTATGCCAGCGTGGACCGGATCTCCGAGGAGCTCGAGCTGGCACACAAGCTGTTCCGCCGGCTCGGCTGCCTCGTCGTCGATGTGACGAACCGCGCGATCGAGGAGACGGCGGGCATCATCCTCGAAGAGCGCAAGCAGCTGCTGCCGATGTTTTAGCTCCTAACTGACAACGGACCTCGTTCCCATCCAGAGATGGGACCCGAGGTCCGTTTTGCATTGTCTTGGTCTTGGAGCTGATCGATCCGCTAGATTGCCCAATTGCCGTCCTTGAACACGAGCTCTTCCGCGCCGTCCTTCGTCACGCCGCGGATCGTCAGGTCCTTCGAGCCGACCATGAAGTCCGTGTGCGCGAGCGAGTTGTTCAGACCGCGCGCCTTCAATTCCTCGCGGGAGAGCTTGCCGCCGCCTTCGACGCATGCCGCGTAGGCGCTGCCGATCGCCAGATGGCAGGAGGCGTTCTCGTCGAAAATCGTTTTGTAGAACAACAGGTTCGAATTCGAAATCGGCGAGTCGTACGGGACGAGCGCCACTTCGCCGAGGTAATGGGAGCCTTCGTCCATCTCGATCAGCCCTTGCAGCGTCTGCGCGCCTTGCTCCGCGCTCCAATCCGCGACACGTCCGTTCTGGAAGGTGAACGAGAAGTTGTCGATGATGTTGCCGCCGTAGCTGAGCGGCTTCTTGCTGCGGACGGTGCCATTCACGCCAGTTGCGAGCGGCGCCGTGTACACTTCCTCGGTCGGCAGGTTCGGCACGAAGGCGACGCCCTGATCGTTCGTCTTGCGGCCGCCGAGCCAGATGTGACCTTCGGGCAGCTCGATTGTAAGGTCCGTGCCCTCCGACGTATAGTGCAGCGTCTTGTAGGCCTTGGCATTCAAGTAGTCGGCGCGGCGCTTCAGCTCCGCCAGATGATGCTCCCAAGCTTCGATCGGATCGGGCTGATCGGCGCGCACCATGCGGAAGATCGCCTCCCACAGCAGCGGGACCTGCTCTTCCTTCGGCGCGTCCGGGAACACCTTCGCCGCCCAGCCTTCGGAAGGGGCGGTGGCCAGACACCAGCTGAATTTGAACGCCTGCACGTATTCGCGGTATTTGGTATTCGCCTGCCGCGCCGCTTTCTCCGCATTCACGATGCGGTCCTTGGCAACGCCGCGCAGCAGATCCGGATCGGACGACTTGATCGTTACCGACGCCGCGCCTGCCTCTACGAGCTCCAGCTTCTCGGCCGCCGACCACTTCGGCTCTTCCAGGAACGCTGCGTCCGGCGCCAGATCAAAGTGATGGCGCGTGGCGATATCGTCGGTCCAGTACACTTTGACCCTGGCCGCGCCGAGCTCGTAAGCCCGCTTGACGACGAGCCGCGCCAGTTCGGCCGCGTCGAGGTCCGCGTTCACGATAAGCGTCTGTCCTTGCTGCAGATGAACGCCGATCCGCAAAATAATGTCGGCGTAGTTGTTCAGTTTCGTTTGAAAATCGCTCATGCATGCCGTCCTCCCAGCGTTATTCGGGTACAGAACTATCATAGGCATCCGCGGACGGCGAGCGCAAGCGCGTGGGCGGCGCGCTCCTCCGGAATGAAACGCGCATCGCCGAAAAGACGGCCCAGCCGGTTCGCCTTGGCTAGTATTTTGCGGCTGCGTCGCGCGCGGGAGGCGTTCCATTGTATAATGATCGTACCGAACACAGGAGGAGCTTCACAATGACGCAGATTATTCAGATGCAACCCCAGGATGAATTCACCGGCTTTTATCTCTTGAAAGAGTGCGAGGTGAAGCAGACGAACGCGACACCGCCCAAGGACTACATGGATATCGTATTGTGCGATGCCAGCGGCCAAATCTCGGCCAAGTACTGGGACGTGACGCAGACGGATAAAGAGACGTTTTTCCCGATGGGCCTCGTGAAGGTGCGCGGGCTCGTGCAGACGTACCGGGATAAGCTGCAGGTCAAAATCCAGCGCATCCGCAAGACGACGGAGGAGGACGGCGTTAATATCGCCGATTTCGTCCGCTCCGCCCCGATTCGCCCCGTCGATCTGATCCATGCGATCAAGCAATCGGCCGCGAGCATCGGACATGCGGATCTGAAGGCGATCGTCGACTTTTGCACGGCGAAGGTTGAAGACAAGCTGATGCATTATCCGGCGGCCAAAACCCATCATCACGCGTATTTCGCCGGACTTGCTTACCACATGACGCGGATGCTGGAGCTAGGCGAATTCGTCTGCAAGCAGCGTCCGTTCCTGAACGCCGACCTGGTTAAGGCGGGCATTATCTTGCATGATATCGCCAAGCCCGAGGAGATGACGGCGCAGTTGGGCATTGTCTCCGACTACAGTGTGAGAGGCAAGCTAATCGGCCATATCGCGCTCGCATCCGGCTGGATCGTCGAGGCGGCGATTCACCACGGCATCCCGCTCGATTCCGAGCCGGTGCTGGCGCTGCAGCACGTCGTGCTGGCGCATCACAACCTGGGCGAATGGGGCAGCCCGGTTCAGCCGCAGATGGCCGAGGCGGTCGCGCTCCACTTGATCGACTCGCTGGACGCGAAGCTTCAGATGGTCGAGGACGCGCTGGACACGACGCTGGAGAGCGAGCCGTGGACCCCGATGCTCCGCGGACTGGAGAACAAGGCGATTTACCGGACGAACTTATAGCCGGAAGACGTATAACCGCGGACGGCACTTATTCGAATTTTGTACGGAACATAAGAAACTCCAGCTCCGCTTACACGGGAGGCTGGAGTTTTTTATTGTTAAGGAATCTAAGCATCTGTTCATGTGTGGTTCAATCAGCGTAAAGCGTGTCCGCGAGAGCCGACGCAAGCGAAGGTCAGAACGATGTCTCGCCAAGTACACGAAGTGACAGGTTTACACCCCAAGGCAAACCGTCTCGAACGAAGCGCGAACAAAAGCTTTGTCCCTTAGGACAACGCGAGCTTATCTCGAAGGACACATCAAAGACGGCCGCGAAACGAGTCACGCTTATTAGCAGAGTCCAGAGGGCAGAGTCCTCTGGTTCCCCTCGGCGGCTGGCAATGCTGTCAGGTTAAGGAAAAACATCTCCGGTGAAGCCACCCGTGGCCTATAGTTGACAGGCTTATGTCTTCGGACTGACTTCAAAACTCACTGAAGCTTTGTCCGGGAGGACAAAAGCGTGCCAGCTCGAAGCAACCCGCCGACCGCGCACAAATGTGCCAGCACGAACAGGGGAGTCCAGAGGGCGAAGTCCTCTGGTTCCCCTCGGCGGAGGGGGAAGGGGGAGGAAAAATGGGATCTGAAAGGGCGAAGCCCTCATGTCCTTAGCTCGGCACGCTCTCGCGTTTGCGGAAGAATGATTTAAGCGCGTTGTATACTTCGTTTTTCTCGCGGATGACGTAGTGAAGGAAGTTCGGGAACTGAATATGCTTGTAGGCGGACATGAGCGTGCTGGAACGGTTGTACTGGTTGACCTCCCCGTAGCCGAACATGTTCGCGCGCTTGAGCAGCTCGCCGATCAGCTTGACGCATCGCTCGTTGTCGCTCGTCAGGTTGTCGCCGTCGGAGAAGTGGAAGGGATAGATATTGTATTGCGCCGGCGGGAACCGGCTGTCGATGATCTCGATCGCCTTGACATACGCCGAGGAGCAGATCGTCCCGCCGCTCTCGCCCCGGGTGAAGAATTCCTCTTCGGTCACTTCCTTCGCCTCGGTATGATGCGCGATGAAGACGATCTCGACCTTCTGGTACTGGTGACGGAGGAAGCGGGTCATCCAGAAGAAGAAGGAGCGGGCGACGTACTTTTCGAACGAGCCCATACTTCCGGATGTATCCATCATGGCGATGATGACCGCGTTGGACTGCGGGCGGATGATTTCCTCCCATGTTTTGTAGCGCAGGTCGTCCGGCGTGATGCCGTGGATGCCCGGGTTGCCGCTTGTGGCGTTGCGGCGCAAGTTCTCGAGAATCGTCCGCTTCTTGTCGATGTTGGACATGATGCCTTTCTTGCGGATATCGTTGAAGCGAATCTCCTTCGTCTCGATCTGGTCTTTCTCCTTCTGCTTCAAATAAGGGAGCTCGAGCTCCGCGAACAGCATCGCCTCCAGCTCCGCCAGGCTGATCTCGGCTTCGACGACGTCTTCGCCGGGCTGATCGCCTGCCCCTTCCCCCTTGCCGCCTTTCTGCGCGGATGCGGGATCGGTGCCGAGCACGTCGCCGACCTGGCTGTCGCCGTCGCCTTGGCCGACATGCTTGTTCTTGTTGTAATTGTACACGAACCGGAATTCGTCCAGGCTGCGAATCGGCACTTTGATGACGTGCTTGCCATCGGACATGATAATATTTTCCTCAGACACGAGATCGGGCAAATTCTGCTTAATGGCTTCGCGCACTTTCTGCTGATGCCGGGCTTGATCCTGATGACCCTTGCGATGCAGCGACCAGTCCTCGCGGGATACGATGAACGACTGTCCTTGATTGGCCTCCATGCGAAGCGCACCTCCTTCGTCCTCTACTGCCTGTAATACTCATTTTATTCGCGCGTCCTGCGGTTATGTGAGAAGAATGAACAAGGGGGCGGTTTACACAAAAAATCCGGCCTCTTCTGACGCATGCGCTGCACGCGTCAGAAGAGGCCGGAAGACGGGAAGATAGGGCGGCTAAGCGCCGAAGTTAGACGGCGGTTGCTCCCTTCAGGATGCCGATCAGGAACAGCGCGCCGACCAGGACGACGAGCAGACCGTTCAGTACGATGCCGACGATCGCGAACGCCTTGCGCCGATTGCGCATGCAGGCGCCGACGATGCCGAGGATAAGGCCGAGCAGGGCGAGCAGCACGCTGCCCAACATGAGCAGGCCGCCAAGCATCAGCTGGGGCCCCAGCTCCGCTGCGTCGATCTCGATCATGTTGCCGTTCAATCCCAGATCGTTCATAATGTAAGACGTGATGATAATGATGCTGACGATGACGCCGGCTATACTCGCGACGCCGATTATGAACGACGCGATACCGAGCCCGGATTGTTTGCTCGGGGCAGGGGCTTCGGGCGCGAGAGGATCGGCCGGAACGAATGGCGCCGGGCCGTCCACCGGGTCTTGAGGGTGGTAAGAATCGGACATGCAGGTTCTCCCCTTTGGTTGTTTATGTAGGCGAGCGGCTTCGCGCCCTCGTGCGGGAATCTAGCCACATTGTACCTGACGGAATCATTTCTGCAAAGAGAAGGAGTCGTGTTTATGTTGTCCAAATTCGGGTTATACGGCGCGGTCCACGCGGGACTTGCGGTCATTCTCGGCGCCTTCGGCGCCCATACGTTGAAGGAGCGCATCTCCGAAGACATGCTGGCCGTCTTCGAGACGGGTGTCCGCTATCATATGTACCATGCGCTCGGCCTGTTGATCATCGGGCTGCTCGCCGACCGGCTCGGCGGCGAAGGCAAGCTGCGGATCGCCGGCCGGTTGATGCACCTGGGCATCTTCCTGTTCTCGGGCAGTCTCTACGTTCTAAGCTTGACGGAACTCAAGTGGGTCGGTCCGATTACACCGCTGGGAGGCGTCTCGTTCATCGCCGCGTGGGCGCTCGTCGTTATCGTGCTCTGGAAGCAGCGCGGGCAAGCGAAGTAACGCGGCAGGCGCGTAGATCGCTGCATCAAAACAAAGAAGAGGAGCGTCCGCTGCGCGGGGCGCTCCTCTTTTATCGATAGATAAGCGAACAGATTTTCGCGGATACACGTGTTAAACGATGAAGTCCTCGATTTCCGTCCACTTAAACGTATAGACCTGTTTCTCGTCCACGTGGTACACCGTGATCGTCTGCGCCCGCTCGTCGTAGCTGAGCACGCGGCAAGGAATGCTGAGCATGACGCCAGCGCCGCGATTCACCTTCAGCCGGATAAGCCGCTTCTCTTCAATGATCGCGCTGATCCGTTGGGAGAACGCGCTGTATGTCATGGTCGGGGCTTCGGGTGCCTGCATGTTCACTTTGGCTTTGGCTGCATTGATCGCATTCGCTAACTTGGCCGAATCCTGCGCCCCGGCCCGGTCGGGTTGCTTCTTCGGCGATGTGCTGGCAACAGGCAAGCCGGTCGTATGGGCAAGCTTCTGCTCGAGCTGTTCGATGCGTTTGGCGAGCTGTTCCATTTGGCTAATCCGGATGCCCAGGTTGGCGCCGGTGACAATGCGGAAATCCTCTGCTCCCCCGCCGTTCAGCAATTGCAGCAGCTTCTCCATGGCTTGCGCATTCGTGACGCCCTTCACCATAATATCCACGTTAAACAAATAGGCAGTTTGATCGTCAGGTGTCTTGGTATCGTTTGGGTTCATAGTGCCTCCATAAGACATGAATATCCTTTATCATACCACTGTTTGAATGCCAATCCTATAACGGCTCTTCACGCTCGATTATATGGCCATTTCCGTACTAGTGGGCGCTTATCTTGCCGAACGAAACCACCGCATACCGCATATAGTGGAGCAAGCGATGATTCCAACTAGGCGGGTGACACCGCCGCAAAGGAGGTGGTTTCGGATGATGCGAGTGGTACCAATCGTACTCGAGAACGGGGCGACCGTAATCGGGGTCGAGGTGAAGCTGCCCAAGACGACGCTGATCGCCGTGACGACGGATAAAGGATATATCATGTGCGGCGCGCTCGACGTCGGCCTGCTCAACGAACGGCTCGCGGAGCGCAAAATCATTGCCGGCCGCGCGGTAGGCGTCCGAACGCTGGAAGAACTGATGGCCGCTCCGCTTGAATCGATAACCGGCGAAGCTGCGGCACTCGGAATCAGCACGGGCATGACCGGAGCGAAAGCGCTGGAACTAATGTTGTAAGTCGTTGATAGCCGAAATAACAGGGTTGCCGGACAGACAGCCGTTTATGCGGCCGTGTATCTGGCAACCCTTTTTAACGTTCGCGCTCTACAGATCGAACAGTTTCTTCAAATTGACGTCGAACGGCGGCTTAACGACGCCTTTCTCGGTGATAATCGCCGTGACATACTCGTGCGGGGTCACGTCGAAGGCGGGGTTGAATACTTTCACGCCTTTCGGCGCGGTACGCTTGCCGAAGCCTTCGGTAATCTCTTCTTCGCCGCGCTCCTCGATCGGGATCAGATCGCCGGAGGCGGTGTTCAGGTCGATCGTGGACAGCGGGCAGGCGACGTAGAACGGAATGCCATGCGCCTTGGCGAGCACGGCCACGCTGTATGTGCCGATTTTGTTGGCGACATCGCCATTGGCCGCGACGCGGTCGGTGCCGACAATGACGGCGTTGACCCAACCTTTGTTCATGACCATGCCGGCCATGTTGTCGCAGATGAGCGTGACATCGACGCCGGCTTGCTGAAGCTCGAAGGCGGTCAGTCTTGCGCCCTGGAGCACCGGACGCGTCTCGTCGGCGAATACTTTCAACTGCATGCCGCGTTCCTTGGCCAGGTAGAACGGTGCGAGCGCGGTGCCGTATTTGGCAGTCGCAAGTCCGCCCGCATTGCAGTGGGTCAGGACGCCCATGCCGTCTTGGAACAGCTCGAGCGCGTGCTCGCCGATAAGGCGGTTCGTCTCCTCGTCTTCGCTCTGGATCGCGATTGCTTCGTCCAGCAGCGCCTGCTTGAGTGCAACGAGATCCGTCCCGCTGCCGGCGAGGCTCTCGGCGCGAGCGGTCATGCGGTCGAGTGCCCAGAACAGATTTACTGCGGTCGGTCGGCTCGTTGCCAGATGAGCGGCGGCTTCTTTGACCGCGGTCAGCCAGTCGGCTGCGTTCGTCGCGATATCCCGGCTGCCGAGCACGACGCCGTAAGCGGCTGCGATGCCGATGGCAGGGGCGCCGCGCACCTTAAGATGACGGATGGCTTCCCATACATCCTGTACGGATACGAGCGGGAGGTAGACAACTTCTTCAGGCAGCAGGCGCTGGTCGAGCAGGTCCAGATGTTCGCCGGCCCAGATTACGGACTGCAGCGCCGTGTTAGCAGATTGCGTCATGGTTAAACTTCCTTTCTTATGCCTTGGCACCCGCTGCTGCGGTCAGGGCGATATCGATCAGCTGTTCGATGGAGGTAGCTTGCCGGCCGGTTTTGATCAGCGATTTGCCGATCGTAAGCGCCAGCCGCTGGGCGGCTTCGCGACGTGCAGCGTCTTCGATGCGGTCGATATCGGCAACGTGTGCAAGACCAACGATGCGGCGGACCATTTTGGCGCCCGCATAGCCGAATGTGTCTTGCAGCAGACGGTTCATGTAATCGTCTTTATATACGGCGCTGGCGGAGGCGAGACGGTCGACGCCATGCTCGTCCCACAATGCGCGGAACTTGGCTTCGAATTGCGTCCAGATATCTCGAATCGTAGTGACGAGATATTGGCGGTAATCGTCTGCTTCGGCTTCAGTCTTGTCCCAACCGCGGCGGGACGCGAAGTTCAGCAGCAGGTTGCCGATGACGGCGCCGATATCGAATCCGGCGGGGCCGTAATAAGCGAACTCAGGATCGATGACTTTGGTGGACTCCGGCGTGATGAAGATGCTGCCGGTATGTAGATCGCCGTGAAGCAGCGCTTGGGCTTGCGTCAGGAACTTCTCGCGAAGCAGGGCTACTTCGAACTGAAGCTGCTCGTCGGTACGAAGTGCTTGGGCTTCGTCCTCGATAGCTGCATCGTAATTGTTATTCGCCGATACCGTGTATGGATCGTCGAAAATAAGGTCTTCGGTTATCTTGCACAGTTCCGGGTTAATAAAGTCGCGGACGCGCAGTTTCTTCTCCTGCTGGTTCATGCCCAAATCGGACGTGAAGAACAAGGTCCGTGCCAGGAACGTCGAGATATCATCCGCGAATTTCGGATAGCGTCCGCCTTCCATCAATCCGCGGCGCATAATCACGTGGTCGCTTAAATCTTCCATAATAGTGAGCGCGAGCTCCGCATCGTAGGCGTAAACTTGCGGCACGAGGCCTGGAGCGAGCTTGCCCTCTTGGATGAGCGCTTCGCTCTCGATTCGCGCACGGTCCAGCGTCAGCGGCCACGATTCGCCGACAACTTTCGCGTATGGCAGCGCCTGCTTCAGAATCACGCTCCGTCCGCTGGCGGGATCCGTAATGTGGAACACCAAATTCAGATTACCGTCGCCGATCTCGCGGCAGGATAGATTGTCGGGCGCATCGGGAAATACGCTTCTTAGGGAACGGGCGATCTCGATGGCTTCGCGCTCCGTTAAGGGATGATATGCAGACATGCTGCGTCCACCTCCGGTTTGGTATGGTATGGGCCTTCCGTACAAGCTTCCAGGACGTTAGCGATAGCCTTGATTCGGACTTTCCGAAATACAAGAATGTATGGAGTTTCACGCTTCATCTTGTATTCGTTAATCGCTGAATGCTGCATTCCCGGTCTTACGACCGTGAACGCAAACCAATCAGCTTCTCCGGAACGAGACTCGCCTCGCCTCTCGTTTGACCTGCTAAACAGTATACCGAATATCGGTTCGCGTTGGAATACCCGCTCTGCTATAATGGAAAGGCATTTTGTTGTCGAGCGTAAGGGGGAGAAACATGAGCGGCGAACAAGAGAATCGGCCCGCGGCGCTGCGCGATTGGGCGGTCGCGGTCAAGGCGCTGACGGAAGGCGAGCAGATCCTCGTGCTTCGCAAGGGCGGCATTGCGGAGGAGACGCGGGATTTCAAGCTGATCAGCGACGCCTTCTACCTGCTGCCGGCATACGAGCACCAGAAGCCGGAGCTGCTCAAGGAAGCATACAGAGGCGGAATCGAGGAGGCGCTTGCCGGCTGGAATCCGGAGATGGGCACTGTGCGGGTCGGCGCGTACGCCGAAGCGGTGGCGGATATCGAGATACGGGATCAGGAAGCGCTGGACCGTATTCGTGAATTTCATATCTGGACCGATGCGTTCGCCGAAGAGCGGCTCAAATGGAAACGGAGCAAGCCGCTGCACCTGCTGCTGCTTCGTGTTTACGCGGCAGACGAGCCGTTAGAGATACCCATGCTGCCCTCTTATTCAGGCTGTAAGTCATGGGTAAGCCTAGAGGAGGAATCGCTGGGCTTTCGGCCGGATTGGAAGCCGGTGCTGGACGATCAAGCTTTCGCGCGCGAGCGCGATGCCGTGATCGCGGCGCTCGGACTGTAAAGTCGCGCAGTGGACAGGCTTTGGCGGCGCGTCAAGTTGCTTTAGACAAAATCTTGTAATAAAATAATGATTGATAATCACTGAGAATCAGATTAGAATAATTATTAATAAGGAATTGTCATTAAGTGTGACAGCCGACTAACGGAGGGAGTATTACAATATGGCAACGCAGTTCGTGATCGACGGTCTGACCGCTTCGATCGAAGATAAAGAAATTCTTAAAGGCATCAACCTCGAAATTAAAGGCGGAGAAGTCCATGCGATCATGGGACCGAACGGTACGGGCAAAAGTACGCTCGCGTCCGCGCTCATGGGGCATCCGAAATATGAAGTAACCGGCGGTTCGGCTTCGCTGAACGGCGAAGACCTGCTTGAGATGGCAACGGACGAGCGCGCACGCGCAGGCCTGTTCCTCGCCATGCAGTATCCGAGCGAGATCACGGGCGTAACGAATTCCGACTTCCTGCGCAGCGCCATCAACGCGCGCCGCGGCGAAGGCAACGAGATCTCCCTGATCAAGTTCATCCGCCAGATGGAAGGCAAGATGAAAGAACTCGACATGAACCCCGAGTTCGCGCACCGTTACCTGAACGAAGGCTTCTCCGGCGGCGAGAAGAAGCGCAACGAGATTCTCCAAATGCTGCTGCTCGATCCGAAGATCGTCGTGCTTGACGAGATCGACTCCGGCCTTGACATCGACGCCCTCAAAATCGTCGCAGCCGGCGTGAACAGCATGCGTTCCGAGGACCGCGGCTTCCTGATCATTACGCACTACCAGCGTTTGCTGAACTACATCAAACCGGACTTCGTTCACGTCATGATGCAAGGTCGCATCGTCAAATCCGGCGGTCCGGAGCTGGCTGAGCGTCTGGAGAACGAAGGTTACGATTGGGTTAAAGAAGAACTGGGCATCGTGGACGAAACAGTCGGCCAGGCTTAAGCGGAGGGGGAGTATCGAAATGAGCACACAACTATCGACTCCGGTTAACCGCGAAGCGGCCGAAGCGCTTTCCCGCAGCAAAGGCGAGCCGGCATGGCTCACGGCGCTGCGTGGACAAGGCGCGGAGCTGTCGGAGACACTGGAATGGCCGAAGCCGGAGAAAGTCCGGATCGACCGTTGGAATTTGACGAATATCGGCGCTCACAAGCCGCAAGCGGCGATCGCTTCGGCAGAAGAGCTGCCGGAAGCGGTACGTAACCTAAGCGGCGAATCGCCGGCGGGCTTCGTCGTGCAGCGCAACTCCGGCATCGTATTCAAGCAGCTGTCGGCTGAACTTCAAAGCCAAGGCGTTATTTTCACCGATCTCGAGACGGCGGCGCGCGAGCACGGCGATCTCGTTCAACAATATCTGTTCAAGGCCGTAGCGCAGGATGAAGACAAACTGACGGCGCTGCACTCGGCGATCTGGAACGGCGGCGTATTCCTGTACGTGCCGAAGAACGTCGAGGTCGAGCTGCCGCTTCAGGCGCTGCTGTTCAGCGACGACGCGGAAGCGACGTTCGCGCCGCATATTCTGGTCGTAGCGGACAACAATAGCCGCGTAACGTATGTAGACAATGTGAGCAGCGCCTTCGAAGGCACAGCGGCTACGCTTGTGAAGCAATCGGTCGTGGAAGTCATCGTGAAGCCGGGCGCCCATGTCCGTTTCGCGACGATCCACCACATGGCCGAGAACATCATCGACCTGTCGATCCGCCGCGCAATCGTCGAGAACGACGGACGCATCGAATGGATCGTCGGCGATCTGCACGACGGCAACACGCTGTCCGACACGCGTTCCGTGCTTCGCGGCAACGGTTCGTCATCGGATGCCAAAGTGATCAGCATCGGTTCGGGCAAGCAGCAGATGAGCCTGACGACCGGCGCGGTGCACGTTGGCCGCAGTTCGGACAGCCAGATGGTGACGCGCGCGGTCATGAAGGACGCGGCAACGGCGATCATCAACGGCGTGACCAAGATCGAGAAGGGCGCGACCAAAGCGAACGGCGAGCAAACGGAGAAAGTGCTGATGCTTAGCCCGAAATCGCGCGGCGACGCCAACCCGATCCTGCTGATCGACGAAGACGACGTAACTGCAGGCCATGCGGCAAGCGTAGGGCAGGTTAACCCGGAACAGGTCTACTACCTGATGTCCCGCGGGATCTCGAAGCGCGAAGCGGAGCGTCTGATCATCAACGGCTTCTTGGCGCCGGTCGTCGAGGAAATTCCGATCGAGGCGGTTCAAGAGCAGCTCCGTTCCCTGCTTGAAAGGAAGCTGGAGGCATGAACATTGAGGCGATTCGGGAACAGTTCCCGATTCTGCATCAAGATATAAACGGGCATCGGCTCGTCTATTTGGACAGCGCGGCATCTTCCCAGAAGCCGCGTTCCGTCATTGATGCGGTCACACGTTACTACGAACTCGACAACGCCAACGTGCATCGCGGCGTTCATACGCTGGGCTCTCGTGCAACGGACGCATACGAAGGGGCACGCGAGAAAGTTCGCGCATTCATCAATGCGGCGAGCGCGCAAGAAATCATTTTCACCCGGGGGACAACGACGGCGCTGAATATTGTGGCGAGCAGCTATGCGCGGGAAGTATGCGGCGAAGGCGACGAGATCGTCCTGACGCCGATGGAGCATCATAGCAACCTCATTCCGTGGCAGCAGGTGGCGAAGGCGACCGGCGCAACGCTTAAGTATATTCCGCTTCAGCCGGATGGTTCCATCCGGATTGAAGATGTGGAAGCGACGATAACGGACCGTACGAAGATCGTCTCGGTCGTATACGTATCGAACGTGCTCGGCGTCGTCAACCCGGTGAAGGAGATCGCGGCGATCGCGCACAAGCACGGCGCCAAGATGGTCGTCGACGGCGCGCAGAGCACGCCGCATAAGCGGGTCGACGTGCGCGAACTCGATTGTGATTTCTATGCGTTCTCCGGCCACAAAATGTGCGGACCTACGGGCATCGGCGCTTTGTATGGCAAGAAAGAGCTGCTCGAGCGGATGGAGCCGGTCGAATTCGGCGGCGAGATGATCGACCATGTGGATTTGTACGAATCGACATGGAAGGAGCTTCCGTACAAATTCGAAGGCGGCACGCCGATCATCGCAGGCGCCGTCGGCCTGGGGGCGGCCATCGATTTCCTTCAGGAGATCGGCATGGACGAGATCGAGCGTCACGAGCATGCGCTGACGGCTTACGCGTATAAGCGGATGAGCGAGATTGACGGCATTACGATTTACGGACCTGCCCACGACCGCGCGGGACTGATCACGTTCAACCTGGACGATGTTCATCCGCACGACGTGGCTACCGTGCTCGATACGCGCGGCGTCGCGATTCGCGCCGGTCACCACTGCGCGCAGCCGCTTATGCGTTGGCTGAACGTATCGGCCACGGCGCGCGCAAGCTTTTATATCTACAATACCGAAGAGGACGTTGATCGGCTTGTGGACGCCCTCGGGCACGCAAAGGAGTTCTTCGGTTATGCAATTGGATGATTTATACCGCCGCGTCATTATGGATCATTACAAAAACCCGCGCAACCGCGGAACGCTAGAAGAAGACGCCGTTACGATCAATTTGAACAACCCGACCTGCGGCGACCGCATTCAGCTTCAGCTGCAGGTCGAGGACGGCGTCGTGAAGCAGGCCAAGTTCACCGGCGAAGGCTGCTCGATCAGCATGTCATCGGCCTCGATGATGACCGAAGCGGTCAAGGGCCGGACGCCGGCCGAAGCGCTCGCGATGGCGGAGAAGTTCTCTGCCTTCATCAAAGGCGAGGACGTCGAATTCGACGAGAACGAAGATATTGAGGCGTTGTCGGGCGTCAGCAAATTCCCGGCGCGCATCAAATGTGCCACGCTCGCCTGGAATGCGCTCCGCAAGGGCGTCGAACAACAATCGTAACCGTGCACGAGATGCGCGCATCAACCAAAGGGAGGCTTACCCATGGCTAAAAGCATGCCAGAAATGGAAGAGTATAAATATGGCTTTCGCGACGAGCACAAAGCGATATTCCAATCCGGTAAAGGATTGACGCCTGAGATCGTCCGCACGATTTCCGAAATGAAAGGCGAGCCGGAATGGATGTTGGAATTCCGTCTCAAATCGTTGGAACAGTTCTTCAAAATGCCGATGCCTCGTTGGGGCGGCGAGCTCGACGACCTGGATTTCAACGATATCCAGTACTACGTCAAGCCGTCCGAGAAGCAAGGCAAGACGTGGGAAGAAGTACCGCAAGAGATCAAAGAGACGTTCGATAAGCTCGGCATTCCGGAAGCGGAGCAGAAGTTCCTCGCCGGCGTATCGGCTCAGTACGAATCCGAGGTCGTCTACCACAACATGCAGGAAGATCTGGAGAAGCAAGGCGTGCTGTTCATGGACACGGACACGGCGCTTCGCGAGCATCCGGAGATCTTCAAAGAATATTTCGGCACGATCATTCCTCCGGCGGACAATAAGTTCGCGGCGCTCAACAGCGCGGTATGGTCGGGCGGCAGCTTCATCTACGTTCCGAAGGGCGTGAAGTGCGAAATTCCGCTTCAAGCTTACTTCCGCATCAACTCCGAGAACATGGGCCAATTCGAGCGCACGCTCATCATTGCGGACGAAGACAGCTTCGTGCACTATGTTGAAGGCTGTACAGCTCCTGTATACAGCACGAACTCGCTGCACAGCGCCGTCGTTGAGATCATCTGCAAGAAGAACGCGCGCGTGCGTTACACGACGATCCAGAACTGGGCGCCGAACATCTACAACCTCGTGACGAAGCGCGCGGTTGCGGAAGAGAACGCGACGATGGAGTGGGTCGACGGCAACATCGGCTCCAAGCTGACGATGAAATACCCGGCGGTCGTGCTTAAAGGCCGCGGCGCGAAAGGCATGGTTCTGTCGATCGCGGTAGCAGGCAAAGGCCAGCACCAAGACGCGGGCGCGAAGATGATCCACCTGGCGCCGGACACGACGTCGACGATCGTCTCCAAGTCGATTAGTAAGCACGGCGGTAAAGTAACGTACCGCGGTCTGGCTTCCTTCGGCCGCAACTCCGAAGGCTCCAAGGCGAACATCAAGTGCGACACGCTCATCCTCGACAACCAATCGACGTCCGACACGATTCCGTACAACGAAATCATGAACGACAACATTACGCTCGAGCATGAAGCGACCGTCTCCAAAGTATCCGAGGACCAGCTCTTCTACCTGATGAGCCGCGGTCTGACAGAGAACGAAGCGACGCAAATGATCGTCATGGGCTTCATCGAGCCGTTCACGAAAGAGCTGCCGATGGAATACGCGGTTGAGATGAACCGTCTAATCAAGTTCGAAATGGAAGGCTCGATCGGTTAAGATCAGCCCCAATATACCAAAAACTCCGGTTACCGCGAAGCGGCGAACCGGAGTTTTTTTTGCGTACAAACATAGTTGACGCGACCGTCCTAGACGCCGAACAACTCTGCGTAGACGCGTCTGGCGACGAGCGGATCTTCCGTACCTTGGATAAGCGCGCGTCCATCTGTGAATACGACCACGACGAGTTCGTCGTCCCGCCGATAGCGGAGCAGGAACGGATTTCGCTCCACTTCGCCGATACGGGCAAGCCGCTTCTCGAGTTCGCTCAAGGAGACGGGCTGCGCTCCGTCAGCCGGCGTAATCTGGACCGTTGCGCGTCCGCACAATGCGGCAGCGGCGGGTTCGGCATGACGCTGGTCGAGATAGTCATACTGATGATGCGCGCATGCCGGGCAGTCGTCCCGGCGTGAGCCGCCGACCTGAAGCGGCATCCACTGGTGGTACCAAAGATCGAGCTGCAGCAGCGTGCCGCGCATCGCGGCGCGATTGCCGCTCAGCAGCTTCAACGCTTCGGCCGCCTGCAGCGAAGCGACGACGTCGACGGCTGGCGCGATGACGCCGGCCGTATCGCATGTATCGACGGCACCTGTGGCTGGCGGCGCCGGGAACAAGCAGCGGAAACAAGGCGTCTGGCCGGGATGGAAATTCATCGTCATCCCGGTCGCGCCGACGACGCCGCCGTAGATCCACGGAATGCCGTGTTTGAGACTGACATCATTGATAAGGTAACGAACCGAGAAGTTGTCGGAAGCATCGATGATCACATCGACATCGCCGAGCAGCGCTTCCGCGTTCATGGCGGTGACGTCGGCGATAACAGGCTCAAGCACGACGGAACTGTTCGCGGCGCGAAGCCGGACGGCCGCCGCTTCCGCCTTGGGCAGCATGCGCGCGACGTCTTCCTCCATGTAGAGCACCTGGCGCTGCAAGTTGCTCCACTCCAGCACATCGCGGTCAATGAGGCGGACGTAACCGACGCCCGATCGGACGAGATGCTGCGCGGCGACGGAGCCAAGCGCGCCGAGCCCGACGATGGCCGCCCGGCTGGCGGAGAGCTGTGCTTGGCCGTCCGTACCGATCGGTGCATAACGAATCTGGCGGGCATAGCGCTGCTCAGGGCTTGGCAGTCCGACGGACGGGAGTTGGTGATCGGTCATGCGTGATTGTCTCCTCTATATTGCGAATAAGGGTTGGTGCATTAGCGCATGTTGGAAGGGCAGGGTCAGAGCGAAGCCGTCGGATCCCATGGGCCAAGCTGATGGCCTTTCCATTCGGACCCGTCTTCCCAGATCTCGCGTTTCCAGATCGGCACGATCTGCTTCAGCCGCTCAATCGCGTAACGGCTTGCTTCATAACACGTATCGCGATGCGGGGAGGAGACGGCGATCACGACGCTGATCTCGGCGATGTCGACAACGCCGAGACGGTGCGCGATGGCTGACAGCGTGCCCGGCCAGCGCTCGGCGATCTCGTCGCCGATCTGTTCGAGCGTCTTCAGCGCCATGGGCACGTAAGCTTCATACTCGAGGCGTACGGTACGCACGCCGTGCGTCCACTCTCTCGTCGTCCCCGTGAACGTAAGCGTCGCGCCGTTGCCAGGCGCGATGACCGAATTCGTGACCGCCTCGACGGAGAGCGGGTCAAAGGTGATGACGTAACGCGGCGCGTCGGATTGAGCTTCGGTATCCGATGGCGTCTCTTCGCCGCCAGAGACGGGCGGGAGCAGGGCAAGCTCGTCGGTTGCCCGAATGATTTGTCCATCTGCCGCATAGGCTTGGTTGCAGGCGACGAACGATATCCCGATCAGCGCGTCATGTTCCGGGTACCGCCGTGCCAGCGCGGCTTTAAACTGGTGGACCGCCAATTGCTCTTCTTCCAGCGCAAGGGTGATAGCCGGCGCGCCGAACCGGTCGGCTAGTCCGGCAAACAGCTGCAATTTCCATTCGATCGTCATGGTAGAAAACCTCTCATTACCGTTGGTTTCATGTTCATCTAGCATACCATAATCACTGCAAAAATGTTATGCTAGGAGGACCTAATGAAAGGAGAGTGCCGCCGTGCAAACTTTGACCGATCGTTTTGGACGGGTGCATGACTATTTGCGCATCTCCGTTACCGACCGCTGCAATTTGCGTTGCCTATACTGCATGCCCGAGGAGGGCGTCGAATTCGCCCCTTCTTCGGACTTGCTTAGTTACGATGCCATCGTGGAGGTGGTCGAGACCGCAGCCAAACTGGGCATCACGAAGCTGCGGATAACGGGCGGTGAACCGCTCGTCCGGCCTAATCTGAGCAGCTTGATCGCCAGGCTGTCCGCCATCGACGGCATCCAGGATATATCACTGACGACCAATGGCGTGCTGCTGGCTCAACAGGCGCAGGCGCTTCGCGATGCCGGCGTCAACCGGGTGAACATCAGTCTGGATACGCTCGACCCGACCCGGTTCAAATTCATTGCCCGCCGGGGCGATTTGAAACGCGTCATGGACGGCATTGAAGCTGCCGCGCGTGTTGGTTTCTCGCCGATTAAACTGAACTGCGTGCTGCTCAAGGGCGTGAACGAGGACGAAATCCTCTCCTTCTTGCGCATGAGCGTGGAGCAGCCGCTGCACGTCCGCTTTATCGAATACATGCCGATCGGACATGCCGACGAGGGGTGGAGACAGCACTACCTGCCGCTCTCGCGCGTGCTGGAGATCGCGGAGGAAGCCGGATTCGCGGTAAGCCCCAAGAGCGATATGAAGGGCAACGGCCCGTCGGAAGATTACTTGATCGAGGGAGGGGCTGGATCGTTCGGACTCATTCATCCGATCAGCGATCACTTCTGCACGAACTGCAATCGTCTGCGGCTGACCTCGGACGGCGGGCTGAAGCCGTGCTTGTATTGGATCGACGAGTTGAACGTGAAGCCGGCGCTGGGCGACCCAGAGGCGATGCATGCGCTGTTCATGCGCGCGCTGGACTTGAAGCCGCTCAACCATGAGATGGCGGCGAAGCTCGCGAATCAGGAGCTGAGCCACGAGCCTACCGCAAGACGGATGTCCCAAATTGGCGGGTAACCGGCGAACGGGAAGATAGAAGGTTTCACCGCCCGGCGCGCAACCGAGCATCGCGGTGCCGGGAAGCAGGGAGAGGAGAGCAGCGCATGACGGAACAACGCATTCGGATCGAGCATGAAGGGGGCAAGGCGGTGCTTACCACGCCGGAGGAGATGGCCAAGCTGGCCGGCGGCACGTTCCCGTTGCGGGAACGCGTCGAGGGCGGCGTGGGCGAGGCGTTCGATTTTGCCGCATGGTACGAAGCTTGGCGCAGGGAACAAGGACTGACGGAGGACGATCCGCATCCGACGCATATGAAGGTGGAAGCAGCCGATACGTTCGAAGCGCAGATTCCTTGGGCGCAGCTGGGGAATGCGGCGTTCCAATACGCGCAGGAAGGCAAGCCGCTTGTCAAGGGCGGACCGATTCGCCTCTATGCCCCCAACGGATCAAGCGAGTGCCTGAACGTGAAGAGCGTCGTCGTCTGCCGGTTTCTGCATCTGGAGCATGACCAGGATGAAGCTTCCTATGGCTTCAAAAACACGTTTTCGCCGCAGGAGATGCTGAAGAAACGATAACATTCACGTACGGAGGCTGGCATGAACGAAACGAATCCTACCCATTCCGCGGTCGTTCTGCTGCATAGCAACGATATTCACAGCCGGCTCGAGAACGCCGCGAAGATTGCATCCTATATCCATCAAACCCGCCTTCAGTACGGTGAAGAACATGTGCTGGCGCTAGATATCGGCGATCATATGGACCGGGCGCGCCTTGAAACGGAAGGCAGCGATGGGGAGGCGAATGTCGAGCTGCTGCGTGCTGCCGGGTACGATGCCATCACGCTTGGCAATAACGAAGGACTGACGTTAACGGCGGACCAGTTGGATCGCGTCTATGGCGTGGGCACGTCCTTCCTAACGATTTGCGCGAATTTGAAGCGCCGGGGAGAGACGCAGCGCCCTCCCTGGATGGAGGCGAGCGCCATTGTAACGAAGGGCGGCATCCGTTTCGGACTGATCGGAGCGACGGCGGCATACACGGAGTTCTACCGGCTGCTGGATTGGGATGTCGAGGAGCCGATGGACGCGATCCGCGAGCAAGTGCGAGCGCTGCGGCCGCAAGCTGACGTCATTGTTTTGCTGTCGCATTTGGGCATTCTGTATGACCGCAGAATCGCGGTAGAACTGGAAGGCATCGATCTTATTCTAGGCGCCCACACCCATCACCTGCTCGAACAGCCGGAGGTGTACGGGGATACATACGTATGCGCGGCAGGGAAGTTCGGCGAGTATGTGGGACGGGTTGAAGTGTCGCTTAATTCCAGCACGAGCAAGCCGGTCATCCACGCGGAATGCGTGCCAGTACTGGCGCTTGCGGAATATGCGCCGGCCGCCGCGGTAACAGAACGTTATTTGGCGTCAGGCAAGCGTCAGCTTGGCCGCGTCGTGGCGGAGCTGCATGAGCCGCTGCCCGCGCGCGCGGATCAGGAATCGCCGCTTGCCAATCTGCTCGCGTACGGCTTGCGCCGCTGGACCGGGGCGGAGATCGGGCTTGTCAACGCGGGCCAGCTCTTGGGCGGACTGCCGGCCGGCGAGGTAACCGAAGGGCAAATACATGCCTTGTGCCCGTCGCCGATCAACCCGTGTCGAATGAGACTAGGCGGAAGGGCGCTCTTGCGCGCGCTAGAGGAATCGCTGCTGCCCGAGTTCATCGACAAACCGATCAAAGGGTTTGGTTTTCGCGGATTCGTCCTCGGCACGCTGGCCGTGGATGGACTCGACATCCAGTGGGATCCATCAGCGCCGGAAGGCAGCAAAATAACGCGGATGACGCTGAGCGACGGGCGACCGTTCGACCTTGAACGCGACTACACGGTAGGCACGATCGACATGTTCACGTTCGGGGCGGGCTACGAATCCATCAAACTCGGGACCGAGGTGCGTTATTACTTGCCCGAATTTATTCGCGGCGTGCTGGCGTTCCAATTGCAGCGCGAGGAAGCGCTGTTGGACTGCCTGCGGCCGAGGTGGACGACCGATTCGGACGCTCTTTGAGTCAATCTCGCAAAGGAGTGGGTCTTAAGCGCTTATGGGAGAGCTGATCAACGCGGTTATATTGGCCATCGTGGAAGGGCTGACGGAGTTTCTGCCCGTCTCCTCCTCCGGCCACATGATCTTGACGAACAAGCTGCTCGGCTATGCGCCGGGCGATCAACGCATCATTACGTTCGAAATTATCATTCAGCTGGCCGCGATTTTGGCGATGGCGATCGTCTATCGCGCCCGCATCGCCAATCTGCTCGGCTTATCCCGCCGAACCGAAGTGATCGGCAAGCTGTCCGCTGCGGGGAGAAGACCTTCGCGCCGGCTGAATCTAATCCATATCGCGCTTGGCATTGTACCGCCTATGCTGCTGGCGTTCATGCTTCGCGACCTCATTAAAGGGGACGGCTTCAATCAGCTCCCCGTCCTATTCGCGCTCGTCGTCGGCGGCATCTACATGTGGGCGGCGGAGCGGCTCGTCGAACGCGGCAAGATCGCGACCGTCTCTGAGACGATAGACGACCTTTCCTATAAGCAAGCTTTCCTCATCGGCTTACTGCAATGTCTCTCGCTCTGGCCCGGCTATTCCCGTTCGGGTTCCACGATCGCGGGCGGGATGCTTGTCGGCGCCTCCTACCGAGCCGCCGCCGATTTCTCCTTCATTATGGCGATACCGATTATGGCGGCGGCGACCGGTTATGAGCTGCTGGAGAATTACAAGCTCATACAAGGCGACAATTTGCCGTTTTTTCTCGTTGGCTTCATCGTTTCCTTCCTCGTCGCCTGGCTAGTCATCGTGGTCTTTCTTCGTTACATCCAGCGCATCAAGCTCAAGCATTTCGCCATCTATCGCTTTGTCCTCGCCGCCTTGTTCTGGCTCTTCGTGATGTAGTCGAGAAAGCGAAAAATTATCGACAAACTCTGCTAACATCTTGCTCTTTTTTACAATATCCCTTACATTAACATTACGACATGGCGACGAAATATGTCGAATTTCCTACAGGGAAAGATAAAGGAAGGCCGATAAATCCGATGCGTCTAATATCGATCACCCAATGCGCGCCCGGCATGAGGCTGGCGAAGAAAATTTATTCCGAAGAAGGACTCGTTCTGCTGGCGGAGCATGTGGAACTGACCGCGAAACTGATCGACCGTTTATCGGATCATGGCGTTCATTTCGTCTATATCGAAGATCCAAGAACAGCCGATTTGCACGTGCCGGATATGATTAGCGACGAGACGCGAAGCAAGGCGCTCGGCGTGATTCGCAAGCAATTCCAAAGTCTGATGAACGGCGCCAATAAGAACGGACCTTATCCTTACATATCCAAGCCTTTCCGCGATGTCATGAACCTGGTGCTTGACGATCTGCTCGACCAGCAGGACGCGCTTATCATGCTTATGAACATGGGCATCGTCGACGATTATTTATTCCAACATTCGCTGAACGTCTGCGTGTACTCCACGATGCTGGGCATCGCAAGCGGCTACACCCGGGAGGAATTGATGACGCTCGGTCTTGGAGCGATGCTGCACGACGTCGGCAAAACCCAGATCAGCATGGGCGTACTGAAGAAGCCGGGTTCGCTCAGCCGGGAAGAATACGAGGAGATGAAGCGGCATGCCGAGCGGGGCTATTTGCTCCTCAAGGACGAACCGAACATACCGCTGCTCGCGGCGCACTGCGCGTTCCAGCATCACGAGCGGCTGGACGGAAGCGGGTATCCGAGGGGAATTGCCGGCGATCAGATCCATGAGTATGCCAAGTGGATCGGACTCGTCGACTCCTACGACGCGATGACGACGACGCGGGTATACCGCGATCCGATGCTTCCCCACGAAGCGATGGAAGGGCTGTACGCAGGGTCGGGCACCTTATACGAGCAGCGGATGCTGCAATGCTTCCGCGATCATGTGGCGATCTACCCGATCGGCGTGACCGTGAAGCTCGGGACCGGGGAGTCGGGCATCGTCGCCAAGCTTAATCCAATCGTTCCCCATCGGCCGACGATCCGGATGCTGTACGACCAGGACGGACAGCCGATCCAGTCGCCATATGAAGTGGATTTGTCACGCGAGCTCAGCCGCATGATCGTCCGCGTCGGCGTTGCCCTCGATCACGAATAATCCCATATGAACGATAACAGAGCCGGCAACGGCTCTTTTTTTCTAACTATCTGTTATCCGTAAGCAGGCTTCAAGATCGCGCAAAAGATTGCAACCTGGGTTGGCGAACATTACAATAAAGGGTATTATACCCGAGCGTTGAAAGTTGTATTTTTTCGATCTGCTTCCATAAACGCTACAATTTTATTTATTAAGGTGTTGACACGTGATGAAAGTTTTACCGAACGTACATGATGTATTATCACCATTATCGCCGCAGAACGACCCCTGGGACCCGATTACGTCGCTGCGGCAATATGGCCGGCATCGCCTAACAAGCGTCGAGATGACCGTATCCAATCTGTGCAATATGCGCTGCGAGCACTGTGCGGTCGGCGATACGCTCGTACTCCGCGAGCCGGAGAAGCTGCCGCTGGATCTGATGCTGCGGCGGTTGGACGAAGTGGAGCATTTGCAGACGATCAGCATTACGGGCGGCGAGCCGTCCTTCGCGGAGCGTACCGTTCGCGAGTACATTATCCCGCTCTTGAAATATGCCCGCAGCCGGGGCGTACGCTCCCAGATCAACTCGAACGTGACGCTTGATTATAGCCGGTACGAGGCGATCGCGCCGTACTTGGATGTCATGCACATTTCTTTCAACTATACGAACGCGGACGACTTCCACGAGATCGGATTCGCGAAGAGCGGTCATGCTGTGCCCCGGGAAGCGGCGGTGCGGATGTACGAGCGTATGATTGACAATACGCGTCGTCTGACCGAAGGCGGGCTGCTCGTCTCCGCGGAATCGATGATTAACTACCGGACGCATACGAAGATAGTCGACATTCACAAACTAATCATGGAGATGGGCTGTCAGCGCCACGAGGTGCACCCGATGTATCCGAGCGCGTTCGCGGCGAACTTGCCCGTACTGAGCGGGGAAGACATGCGCCGGGCGATCGTCGATCTGCTCGATCACCGCGACAAATCGGCATGGATGCTGTTCGGCACGCTGCCGTTCTTCCACTGCAGCGAGAACGCGGAGGACCGCGAGCTGCTGCGGCGACTGGCGTCGGAGCCGAACGTCACCGTGCGCAACGATCCGGACGGCCGCAATCGGCTGAACGTCAACCTGTTCACCGGCGACGTATTCGTGACCGACTTCGCCGATGTACCTTCGTTCGGCAACGTGCAGCGCGACCGGCTCGGCGACCTGTTCGACCGCTGGCTCGGCGATTCCCTCGCGGCAAGCGTCAGCTGCCATTGCCCGCAAGCTTCCTGCTGCGGACCGAACCTGCTTGTGAAGGACATGTATTACAAGGACGTCGATTTCACGAAGCGCCAGGCGGTTATGTAATAAGAAAAGGCGGGAGAGGAGCGGATTTAAGGCCGTGCATACCGAATTTCACCTCGGATCTATCGTACTCAATTTGCTGCTCGTCATCGTACTCGTCATCCTGAACGGTCTGTTCGTTGCCGCCGAATTCGCCCTTGTCAAAGTCCGCTCGACCCGGCTGACCCAGCTGGCGGGCGAAGGGAATGTCCGCGCACGTTACGCGCTCAAAGTGAACGGTAAGCTCGATGCTTATTTATCCGCGACGCAGCTTGGCATTACGCTTGCTTCGCTCGGTCTCGGTTGGGTCGGGGAGCCGGCGATCTCAGAACTGATCGTCGAGCCGCTCTTCTATCAGCTAGGGATGACCGACGAAGGGCTCATTACGACCGTATCGGTCATTATCGGCTTCGTCGTGATTACATTCCTCCATATCGTGCTTGGGGAGCTCGCGCCCAAGTCGCTGGCCATCCGCAAGTCGGAGGCAACCTCGCTATGGCTGTCCGTTCCGCTGCTTTGGTTCTACCGGCTGTTCCTGCCGGCAATCTTCGTCTTGAACGGGACCGCCAACCGGCTGCTGCGCTTGGTTGGCATCGCGCCGGCCAGCGAGCACGAGTCCGCGCATACGGAGGAAGAAATCCGCATCCTGATGGATCAGAGCACCAAGAGCGGCATCATCGATAAGGACGAGATGACGCTGTTCGATAACATCTTTGAATTCTCGGACCGGCTAGCCCGCGAGGTTATGCTGCCGCGCACGGACATGGATTGCTTGAATGCGGAGATGCCGTTCTCCGAGAACATGAAGCTCGTCTACGAGAAGAAGCATACCCGCTTTCCAGTCTGCGTTGACGATAAGGATCAAATCATCGGTTTCGTCCACATCACCGACCTCTTGATGGCTGACCCGGACGAAGAGCACGAATTGGGGAAATTCGTGCGCCCGATTCTGAATGTGCCGGAATCGATGGAGATCAGCCACGTGCTGAAGCTGATGCAGCTTAAGCACTCCCAGCTGGCTATCGTCGTAGACGAATATGGCGGCACGGCGGGGATGTTGACGACCGAGCTGATTCTGGAAGAGATCGTCGGGGAAATCCATGACGAATTCGATACGGAAGAACCAAGCATCGTCGTGAACGGCGAAGTCACGTCGGTGGACGGCCGCACGCTCATCGAGGACGTGAACGGGATGTTCCAGCTCGACATCGAAGATGAGGACGTCGATACGATCGGCGGCTGGTTGTTCACCAGACTTGAAGGCAATCCGGTGAAGGGGAAGAAAATCATCCACGACGGCTATATTTTCGAAGTGGCCGAAAGTGTTAAGCTTCGCGTGCTTCGCGTACATATCTACAAGCAGCCGCCGCTTCGAGTCGTAGAAGCATCTCCCGAGTGAATCGGGAGGGGGCTTGGGCTTGGGGAGACAGATAGAGGGGGAACCGGACCAATGTCCATGAAACAAGTATTAACTGCCGCGGCGGGGCTTATATTTCTCTACCTGCTGTTTACGGTAGGATCGCCTTTCTTGCTCGCGCTGCTGGTGGCGATCTTTCTCGAGCCGCTCAACCGGTTATTTATGAGGAAGTTGCGGTTGAACCGTCTGGCCGCGGGCATCATCTCATGCACGTTGTTTACCGTGCTGCTGATCGGCCTATTCATCGGAATCGGCGTCAAGCTATCCGCGGAAGTGATCGCCTTCTGGGATAAGGCGCCGCGGGTCGTCGGCGAAGCGAACGCATACATTCAACAGACGATCGACAGCGCGAAGGAGCTGTACGCCCATATGCCGCCGGATGCAGCGAGTCAGTTGGAGAGCACGCTTAAGGGACTGTCTAACTCGCTAGTGAGCGTGGTGGCGAATATTTCGCATTCGTTCGTCGGCTTTGCCAAGGGCATACCGGGGATGTTCATCTTCTTCATCGTGTTTCTCGTCGCCGTATATTTGTTCACGTTCAGCTTGTCTTCGCTCAAATCCTCGTTCCTCTCGATTTTCGACGAGCGTTCGCGCGGGCAAGTCGAGCAGGTGCTCGAAAATTTGCGCAGATCGGTGCTTGGCTTTATCCGCTCGCAGCTCATTCTGAGCGCGCTGACCTATGTCATTACGTTGATTGGCCTGATCATCCTCGGGCTTAAATATCCCCTTGCCATCGCGCTGCTCGTCGTCATCGTCGACATTATGCCGATCCTCGGGACGGGCTCGGTGCTCGTACCGTGGGCGGGCTACTTACTTCTCACCGACCATGGCTTCGAAGGCGCCGGCCTGCTCATCCTGTTCGTCGTCATCACGGTCTTCCGCCGGATCGTCGAGCCGAAGGTGCTGGGAGATGCGGTCGGGATCGGCGCGCTGCCTGCGCTCATCAGCTTGTATGTCGGGTTTAAACTCGTCGGCGTCATCGGCGTGTTTCTCGGACCGCTTGTCGTCATCGTCTATATGGCGGCGCGCAAAGCGGGACTGTTCCAAACGAAAATCAAACTGGAATAATGTCCGACTTTCTTGAAGTCTGCGGCCGCGCATGCGGCTGCAGGCTTTTTTCGTTGCGCAAGCAGGGGGCAGCAATTGGACAAACCTGTCTTATTACCCGGGAAATTGCCGAAATAACGAACAAGAAAGCAATGGGCGCCGCATATACATAAACAAGAATGAAGTCTGCACCCAAGAGGAGGTTAAACGGTGAGCGTCAACAATCAGCTTCGAGAGTGGTATCCGTTCGTAGGACCGTTCGATCCGTGTCCACCGATTATCGTCAAGACATATGTCGTGCCGCCGAATCAGTATATTCCGTATCAGCCGATGAACTTGCCGCAATTCCCGCTCGATCAGGCGCTGAAGCTCGGCACGCTCTGGCCGGCGTTGTTCAGCCCCTATGAATCCAAATGCGGAACGGGAGGACCAAGGCCATGAGCGAGCGACAGCTAGACGCCAATTACTACGCGAAGCTTCTGGAGCTTCAGCAGCTGGATTTTGCCCTCGTCGAATTGAATCTGTATCTGGATACCCACCCGAACGATATGCAGGCGGTGACGCAGTACAATCAGCTGGCTCAGCAGCGTAAACAATGCGCTATTCATTTCGAACACCAATACGGCCCCCTCATGAATTTCGGGCACAGCTTTTCGAAGTATCCGTGGCAATGGGTGGAAAGTCCTTGGCCTTGGCAAGTATAGACAGTTGGCGTGACTATTGATCGTACTTAAAGGAGGCAGAAGAGACGCATGTGGGTATACGAAAAAAAACTGCAGTATCCGGTAAGGGTAAGCAAGTGCGATCCACGCATGGCGAAATTTCTGCTTGAGCAGTATGGCGGCGCCGACGGCGAGCTCGCCGCCGCGCTGCGCTACTTAAATCAGCGGTACACGATACCGGATAAGGTAATTGGATTATTGAATGATATTGGCACGGAGGAGTTCGCGCATCTCGAGATGATCGCGACGATGATCTACAAGCTGACCAAGGATGCGACGGTCGAGCAGCTGGAGGCGGCAGGGCTGGGCGGCAACTACGCACAGAGGGACCACGCGATCTTCTATGCGAATGCGGAAGGCGTGCCATGGACGGCGGCGTACATTCAGGCGAAAGGCGACCCGCTGGCGGATCTGTACGAGGACATCGCGGCGGAAGAGAAGGCACGGGCGACGTATCAATGGCTGATCGACATGACCGACGACGTCGATCTGCAGGACAGCTTGAAGTTCCTGCGTGAACGCGAGATCGTCCATGCGCTTCGATTCAAGGAAGCGGTGGAGATCATCAAAGCGGATCGGGATGCGAGAAAGGTGTTCTAACGGGAATTCATAAAACAACAAAAAAGCAGGGAACGATCACGTATACCCATGACGGATATGCGCAAGCGTCGGTCCCTGCTTGTAAGCGTTGGATTAGTTGGTCGACATGACGAGCGTGAGCACGGTCAGCGAAACGGTATAGAGAAGGGAGAACCAGAGCACGGCCGTCCGTTCCCATCGGATGCGGGGGCCAAAGCGATCGGAAGCAGAACGATGTCGGGCGCTGGCCGAATGTTGGCGCGATGCTGTCAGTTCGGCGACGAGCGCGTGGCGCAGTCCGTACGAGTAGACAAGCAGGCTGGCCAGAAAAAGGACGAAATGGGTCATTGCAAATGATGTGAGGGCAGCCATGGCGACCACGTTGACGATGAGAACGATAGAGTAATACGTGGTGCGCGCTTCATAGTAAACCTTCGCTTTATCTAACAAAAGGACGGCTCCTTTCACGATTCCCTTGAAGTTGATCCTATCGTAACATAAGACCAACTTCGGAATGGGCATAGAGGTTGAACGTTTTTTGAACGCGCCTCAAAGTTCGCCGGTCTGTAACAATTGATCGTCCAACCGTCGTTCAGGCACTCCGTTCGCGATAATTATTTTACTTAATTTGTAAAATTTCGTCGGCATGTGAAACTTTCTGCTTCTCACCATCGTCTAGGATGTAGCATTAGAACGAGAGTAGAAAGCGGGGAAGTACGACGATGGCAGCACAGCTTCCACCGGCATCCACGCGCGCGCAGGCCGCCATGCAGGCCAAAAGCATGAAGCGGCGCACGCGTAAACGCCGGTCGTATAAAGCATTCTTTTATTTGAGTACTTTTTTCATGCTGGTAGCGGCATCTGGCCTTGGATGGCTGTTCCTGACGCCGTCCGGCACGAACTTGCGGTATTTGGCCGCCGATTCGCTCATTATTACGCAGCATCGCCATTGGGCGAAGTATATTATCGGGCAAGCTGAACTGGACAAGCGGGTCGCAGAGAAGAAGGCGATCGAAGAGCAGATGGGCGTCGAAGTGGATACGCATGAGATCGTGCGGTCTACAGCGGCGGAGACGGCGGGGGAAGTCGAGACGAAGCCGTTGGTCGAGATTGAGGAAATTTCCGGCACCGGTTATAAAGGCCATGTGATGATCGTGAACGACCCGACGAAGATTCGGCTCGGCGTTCCGGCCAAGCAAGGGCGGGGCGAACGCGTGCGCAGCATGGTCGAGCGTACCGGCGCCATTGCCGGGGTCAACGCCGGCGGGTTCGCGGACCCGAATTGGCAGGGCAACGGCTTCCAGCCGATCGGCGTCGTCATTTCGCACGGCGAAGTTTTCTATAGCGATCTTGGCAAGAAGAAGACGACGCAGATCGTCGGGCTTGACTACAACGGCAAGATGATCGCGGGTCGTTATTCGTTGGAGGAGATGAAGGCGTTGAACGTGCGGGAAGCGGTATCGTTCCAGCCGCGGCTCATCGTCAACGGCAAAGGGCTCATCAAGAACGCCAAAGACGGTTGGGGGATCGCACCTCGCACGGCGATGGGTCAGCGAGAGGACGGGGCGATCATCTTCGTCGTCATCGACGGCCGCCAGCCAGGCCACAGCATCGGGGCGAACCTGTACGACGTGCAAAATATTATGCTCGAGCACGGCGCCGTCATCGCGGCCAACCTGGACGGAGGCTCGTCCACCGTGCTCGTCAAGGACGACAAGGTGCTCAATCGCCCGTCCACCAAGAGCGAGGAAGGCCGTTACTTGCCGACTGCGTTCCTCGTCTTCGACGACCCGGAGTCGGTCGATATTCCGAACGTGTGGGCAGGGCTTCGGCCGGGGGATATTGATGCGGGAAAATGGTGAACCAAGGAGCCCCGCTTGTCATTGCGTCCGCTACCCCCTTTCCAGTATCATAGGTGCAGACATGAAAGGGGAGAAGCGTACGATGGAGCAAACGCCACGCCTGCCGGAACCGCAGGCGCTTATTTTCGATATGGACGGCACGCTGTTCGAGACGGACACGCTGCTGCGCGGCGTGCATGAGCGAATCTTCGATACGCTGCGCGAGGAAGGGCTCTATCTGGAGCCGACGCCGCCGGTCGAGAAGCTGCTCGGGTGTCTGGGCATGCTGCTCGAGGATATTTGGATGAATTTGATGCCCGGCAGCACGGAGGCCGCCCGTCTGCGCGCCGACGAGCTAATGCTCCAGTATGAGCTTGAAGGGCTGGAAGCGGGCGAGGGTTCGCTCTATCCGCACGTTGCGGACGTGCTGCGCGAACTGAAGGCGCGCGGCCGCAAACTGTACGTCGCAAGCAACGGGCTGGAACATTACGTGAAGGGTGTTGCCCGGCATCAAGGCATTCTGGAACTGTTCGACGGCGTCTACAGCGCCGGCGAATACAAGACGGCGACGAAGGTGGATCTGGTTGCCCGCCTGCTCCGGGACCATGGACTCGAATCCGCCTGGATGGTCGGGGACCGCTCTTCTGACGTAGAAGCGGGCAAGGGCAATGGCCTGCCCGTGATCGGCTGCGCGTACGCCGTCTATGGTCGTCCGGACGAGCTGTCCGGCGCGGACGTACTGATCCGTGATTTCCGCGAACTGCTGGCGCTCTAAGCCGCAACCGCACGCCGAACACGAAAAGCCGGTTCTCAGCGAGAACCGGCTTTTTTGTCGTTGCTGCGTTTGATGGCGGCCGCTGCCGCTTTACGCTGCTGTTTTTGCTCATACATCCATAAGGCGAATTCGAGCGGACGCGTGATTGCTGTCTGGTACGTCTCTTGGTCGCCGATTTGTTTGAACACTTCGCGGGCTGGCTTCGGATTGACCTCGATTAACCAGATGTGACCTTTCTTGTCGATGGCCAAATCGAGCGCGAGCTCGCATAGCCGGCCATAGGACGCCTCCAGATGGGCGGCAACCTCAAGACTGAAAGACTCGGCTTCCGCTTTGGCCGCCTCTTCGATCTCCTCGTCCTGGAGCCACTGACGCATCAAGTCCGTCATAGGGATCGCCTCGCCGCCGCCGTGCAAGTTCGACGTGATGCTGCCGGAGGGGCCGATACGCCCCGCGCAGCCGGTCACCGCCCATTCGCCGTTCCCGTTCTTCTGGACGAGCATGCGGTAGTCGTGCACGCGTCCGCTGGCCAGCTTGAGCTGGATGCCCTGCTGCACGAGATAACGGTTGCCTTTTAAGTCCCAGGATGCGAGCCGGGCATGCAGCGAAGAGAGCGGTACGCGCTGCGGCCGGATGATCTTCCGATTATGCTCCCGGCCCTGGATCAGATAAGTGCCATCCTTCTGCTTCTCAATACGGAGGATGCCGCGTCCGCCGGTGCCGGTAATCGGCTTCAAGTAGACTAGCGGATATTTGCGGATGAGTTCCGACAAATCGCTTTGGCTCTCGTACAGGCGGGTTTCGGGCAAATGGTCGCGGAACTGGCTTTCTAGGCGCAGCGTCCGGTAGACCGTCCACTTGTTGCGAAGCATGCGGTTCAGGAAAAACAGGTGCCCGTATTGCTTGCGGAACTGCTGCAGCCGTTCGAACCGGGGGCTGCGCTGAATGCGGCAGCGGTCGAAGATCATGGTCGGGAATGCGCGCCACTCGCGGTGCCATGTCTTTAGTTTAGGGTAGTAAACATGCGCATGAATGCGGTTCGTCTGGTAGTTGACGTCATCCGGCGTAAAGACGAATACGTCCAGCCCCAGCTGCTGTCCGGCTAGCGTCATCTTCTGGTAGACAGGCCGCTCCTCCAGCAGACCGGCGTCGTTGAGATAGAGCGTCAAAATACCGAGCACGGGTTGGGCCATGGGAATCCTCCTTGGGTCAATTGCGCGAACGGCCGTATTCGAAGCGCAGCGTCGGCTTGCCGGTCGGACCGCGCTGCAGCGCGACCGCGGTCATTCCGGCCTTAAAGCACATCTGCATGCTGGAGGCGTTGTCGGCCGCGACTGTGCAGGAAAGGCGTCCGTAACGTACGCACAGGGCGCGCAGGAGCGCGCAACCGATGCCGCGTCCGCGCAGATCGCCGCGCACGACGACGATGCAGGCGCGTTCACCGTTATCCAGCACGAAGGCGAAGCCGGCAAGTTCGCCGTCGTCGGTTGCGACGGCGATGCCGGCATCTGTGTCTTCTTCCGGATCGAGCGCGCGAAGCTTGGCGATTGCGGAGGCGGTTATCCGTTTGTCGCCGTGACGGCCGGCAAAGGCGACAAGCTTCGCTCGGATGGCCGCCCAGCGCTCGGGCGCGAGCAGCTGCACTTTCATTTCCTCCGCCTCCCTTCTAGGGCTATCGCTTGCTGCCGATTCGAAGCAAATAGCGGCTGTATTGGAAAATCCGGTCGAGCGATTGTTTGCGGATTTCGGGCTCGTCGAATTTCATCGGTTTCGCATTGGCTTCGAAGAACCACACGTTGCCCGTCTGGTCCACGCCCAAGTCCATGGACATCTCGGCGTGATTCATACCTGCGCCTCGTTCGATTTGCTTGGCAATGACCAGCGCCGCTTGTTTGGCCCTTGTGTAAATCTTACGCGCCTCTTCTTGGCCAAATACGCTGACGAGCAGTTTCTCGGGATCCTCGATGCTCCCCCCGCGCGGCACGTGCGTCGTTATGCTGAGCGAGCCGGCGACGCGCGCGCCGATGCCGGTAATGTCCCATTGGCCGCGGATGTTCTTCTGCGCGAGGACGCGCAGATCGAAGCGGCGGGTCTGGAACGAGGCGAGCGGGATGCCTTGCTGCGCGATATAGCGCTCCCCGCCGCTCTCTCTTTTCACCCGTGCCCACAGCTTGCCGATCGTGTCGCAATTGTAGGCGATGCTCTTGCGTTTGGCTTGAATTTGCAGCCGAAAGGGCAGCGTCTTCTCAGGGCGGACCTTGATCGTCATGATGCCTTTGCCCGCTTTGCCGCTCACCGGCTTCAAATAGAGATACGGATGCTCCCGCATCATATCGCTGAGCGCTTCGCGGCTGATCATGCGGCGCGTCGTCGGAATGTAGGGACGGGTGGTCGGCGCCTCGCGCAGCCATTTGAAGAGCGTCCATTTATTGAAAAAATGCGGGTTGAACAGATGGATGTGCGGATGGTTCAGGCAAGCTTCGAGCTTTCGTCTGACGGCCGGCTGCAGTTCGTCCTCGCGGAGCGGGATCCGATTGTAGACCACGTCGGGAGACGGGAAGGTGTGCGCAATCCACGTATCCGTCTTATCGTGGTACGTAAACCCGTTCATCTGTCGCTGCGTCAACTTCAATTGTTTCGCCGTGATGACGTAGACGAGAAAGCCGTGCTCACGGCCGATACGGATCAAATCCGCGAAATTGCTCCGATTGCCCCGGAACAGTTGAATATCGTCCTCGATCGTGAGGATGGCGAGCACGGGCTGCCTGCCCAAGATCTCCGCTCCTTCTCCGGTATCTTGGAGTTCAAGCTCCATGGGCTACTCCCTCCCTTTGAAGCGGGCCAAGTAAAGGCAATGTTCGATGATATGGGAGTAAGAATCACGCCCCTGACCGCGAAGCGCGGGGTGCCCGAAGATGGAGCGACCCGGTTTGGCATTCGCTTCGAACATCCAGATTTCACCGTCTTTGTCGATCCCGATATCAAGACCCAGCTCGCCCAGCGTATGCGGGAAATTGCGCTCGATGGCCTGACACAGCTTGATGGACACCTTCTTCGCCTTCTCCAGAATCTCGCTCGAGCGGCTGCCGAACGTTTGGTTCAACGCCTGGTCCGGCGTTAGCAGCTGTCCGCCGTTTTTGATATGGGTCGTGACGCTGCCCTTGCCGGCTTTCTTCGCTCCAATCCCGACGGGCACCCACTCGTTCTTGCCGTTCTTATGCATGTGGAAACGGAAGTCGATCGGGCATCCGTCGATCTCGATCAGCCGAATGCCCTGCTGGCAAACGTATTGACTCAGGTTCGTGCCGTGCCGCCCTTGGAGCATCCGCATCAACGCGTTGAATGTGTTGAAGCGCAGCAGCACGTTGCTGCCATTCTGGCGATAACGGGCGAAGTAGCCGCGGTTCGGATGGTACGTCAGCCGATAGATGCCGATCCCCAGGCTGCCGGCGGTTGGTTTGAAGTAGACGAATTGATGGTTCTCGAGCATCTCCTTTATTTTCTCCGGCTTCGGATGGTTGACGGACTCGGGCAAATGCTCCAGCGCTTCGATGTCCTTGTCGAGCATTTTGTACACGTCGGACTTGTTAAAGAAGCTCCAGTTGAAGAACGGTATTTTATTTCGAATGAACCGCTCGCGCAAGTTCACGATCGAAGTTGTAACTTCCGCCCGGCGGCTGGGAAGCCGATTGTAGACGACGTCCGGCAGTGGAGCCGTTTTGCGGTACCAGCCGCCCTGCGCGTTCAGGAAATAGCCGTTGACGGTGCCTTGCTGCCAATTGATGTCACGCGGGGTGAACGCGAAAATATACGCCTTGCTCTCGCCGGTGCGGATAAGCTGGCGAATATAGCCAGTACGGCCGCCGAAAGGGGCATTCGACGCGCGGACGCCCGAATCGGTCAGAATACCGACGAGCGGCCCGAGCTGCATTTCGCCTTCCGTCGGCTGCACGACCGAGATACTGCCAGTCTTCGGCACGCGAATGCGCTCGCGCACGCCCGCGGACAGATAGACGTGATGGCCTTGCTTGCGGATCGGTTTAAGCGCGGCGGTGATCGATTCGCTGCCGAGCTTGAGCTGAACGTTCTTTTTGCCGGATAAGTTGAGCGATTTGAGGAGCGAACCCGACAAGTGGATGACTTTATCGTTATGCGGTGAAAAGTGGACGTGACACGATGTCAAACTCATGGATGAACCTCCTGGATGCATCCCCGATGGTATCGGGCTTGCTGGGTGTAGGTGGAGCCGCGTGTGGACCGATGATGGGACGATAGCGGAACAGGCGACAGGACGGTGCGGCCGGCTCCGGCGAGCCGCATGGCGGCCTGGAGCGGACGCAGGACGGCGAGCCGGTAGATGGCCGGTCTCGCATAGAAGGACATTCGGCCGGGCTTGGCGTTCGCTTCGAGCAGCCATAGCCGGCCGCTTGCTTCAAGGCCGAAATCGAGGCCCAGTTCGAAGAAACGGCCGAAATGTTGCTCCAGCGCGCGGGAGGCGCGCAGACTGAGCCGTGCCGTCCGCAGGAGCAGGCGGCGCGCCGCCGCCTCGCCGAAGCGGGCGGCGAGCACGGCAGCCGCGTCTTTGGCTTCGCCGCCTCCGTGCAGATTGGACGTAACGCTGCCGGGCGCGCCTTCCCGCACCGCGATGCCGGTTATGCGCCAGCGGCCCCGTTCGTCTTTCTGGATGAGCGAGCGAATGTCGCAGCTTGCGCCGGATTCGTTCCGAAGCGGCAAATACGGCTGCGCAATATAAGCGGCGCGAATGAACCGTTCGCACCAAGCCGCGCAGGCGGCCGCGTTCGTGAACGTGCGCGCGACGGCGGCGTTCCCGATCGTTCGTCCTTCTGCCCGCCAGAGCCCATCGCGAGCGGTTATCGCAATGGCGCCGCGACCTTGGTACCCGGCGTCCGGCTTGAGGAACACGCCGCGGGGGAACCGAAGCGCGAGCCGTTGCAAGCTTGATGTGCCCGGATAAGCGAAGGTAGGCGGCAGCGCCGGACGAAGCCGCTGATCGGTTCGCAGCGCCTCGTAGACGGCGAGCTTGCCGGGAAGGCTGCCGTTGAGCGGCGTGAGCGGCTTCCGCTCGGCCAGCTGCTTCAGCAGACCGGCTTTCGCTTGCCGCTCGGCCGGGTTCGCGCCGATGGCCCGGTCGTATACCAAGTCGGGCAGCGGCCAGCGCTTCTCGGTCCATCTGCCGCCCTGCAGCGCGTAGCCGGTCAATTCCGTCTCGCTTAAGGCCGCCCAAGCCGGGTGTGCATAGACGACATACACGATCATGCCAAGCTCGGCGCCCATCCGGCACAGTTCGCGGCAGAACCGGTCTTCGGGCAGGAGGCTTGGCGATGATTCGCCTGGCTGCTCCTCGCTCGGGCTGGGAGGTCTGGCGAGGATCGCCAATGCAGGCGTTGCGTGGGCTCTCATCGGTGCTGCCTCCTAAGCTGCGGCGCGAAGCCGTATCTAGAATTCGGCCAGATGCCGGGCGTAACGCATCAGATTGCGGACGGACGGGCGGATCTTCTGATCCGGCTGTAGCGGCGTGTTGTCGTTCTTCGATGGCTTAGAGTTAACCTCGAGCAGCCATACCCGGCCGTTCGTATCGAGCGCTAGATCGATGCCGAGCTCACCGAAGTGGGCGGGAATCTGCGTATCGATGCCTTGGGCGATGTCGAGCGCGGCGCGCTGCAGCCGCGCGAATGCATCGTGGCCCTGCGCATTGCTCAGATTGGACTTGGCGACCGCTTCCTTGACCGTGCTCAGCGTGCCGCCCCGGGCCAGGTTGGAGACGAAGTGATGGCTGCCGGCGGTGCGAGCGACGATGGACGTCATCGACCATTTGCCCTGCTCGTTTTTTTGCACGAGCGCGCGGAAGTCGACCGGGCGCCCGCCGATATCGATCAGGTTCAAGCCTTGCTGAATCTGATAACGAACGGACTTCATTTTGCCGGAGATGGATGAGAACAGCTTGAGCAGGTTGGAATAATTCTGCTTACGGGTCCCCCCGACGGTGGCGTGATGTGCGACGAAATTTTCCTGATCCAGCCGCGTAATGCGGATAATGCCTTTACCGAGACTGCCGCGGACGGGCTTCAAGAAGACGGTCGAATATTTCGAGCACATCGACTTCAGCATCGCGTAGTTCCGCAGTACATGCGACTCAGGCAAATATTTCACAAGCGTGCGGTCGCGTCCCAATGCCTCGAACACTTCCGGTTTATCCAGAAACTTTTCATTAAAGACAACGGTGTGGTGGCGCGATTTTACTTCTCGGAAAAAATGTTGTACGCTGGGTTTGTTCTCCAGCTTGCGGGAGGTAAGCCGGTTGCTGATGACATCGGCGACGGGCACGGCGATCTTGCGCCAGCCGCCGGCGTACACCCAGCCGTTCACGTGCTGATGGCTGTCGCCGATGCCTTCCGTCGTAAAGAAGTAGACATGCGCGCCGTAGACGGCGCAAGCATCGACAAGCTCCTTGCAGAACATCGTAATCGAACCAAACGGTTTCTCCGGCATACTCGGATCATCCCGGCTGATCAGCACGCCGATCAAGGGGCCAAGGGCAAGCACGGCGCTTGCGCTGCGGTACTGCAGCCGGAGTTGACAGCTGGCAACAATACCCATGCGCCTGGCCAGACTTTGGCTGATGCGCATGCCGTCGAATTTCTCGACCGCAACGACCTTAACGGGTTGGCGCATCGCGCCGAACTTGAGCGTGACCGGCTGGCCTTGCGGGATTTTCCACGGTTTCAAATAAGCATCGCCCAGCATGACCACGTCATCGGGCAGAATGCCCGGGCCGGTCACTTGTACGGCGATTTTGGATTTCAGCATAGGAATCTCCTTCCACGCTGGGAATTGAGGGCGGGCAGCTAGCGGTCTTATGGGTGTTTATGCGAATTACTTCATCATATGAGGACAGATCATCCTTGGTGATTGGCGCAAGGCATGCGATTGCAGGGCGAATAAGCCTGATTTTATAAATAACGGTCGGCTTTGAAGGAGAGGAGACGGACGATGAACGTATATGACAAGGCGTACGACTTGGCCAAAGCGTTAACGGACGGCGAGGAAGCGAAGGTGCTTAAAGCAGCTCAAGCCGCCGTGGACGCCGACCCCGAAGCGAAGCGGCTTATGGACGACTTTCGCGAGCGGCAAGCCCAGCTGCAGCAGCAGATTATGGCGGGGGAAGAACCGGCGGAGGATGCCATGGCTGGCTTAAGCGAACGGTACGAGACCATCGCGCGCCACCCGTTGATCGGACAGCTGTTCGACGCGGAGCGGCGGTTCAGCGCGGTGTTCGATGACGTGAACCGCATTATATCCGATGCGCTGCGTTCCGTGGGCGGTTAATCCGGAGGAGCAAGCGACAAGCAAGGCGCAGCGCGAAAGAGCCCGCAAGGTACGGTCCAAGACCGGCCTGCGGGCTCTTTCGGTTCAAACGGGCTTGCCGCTATCGCGGAGATGGCTAAGATCGGACGACGGAATGGCTTCTGTCTCCTCCAGACGCTTGCCCGCGTCCGGCGTCCTTGTCGCGCGCCACGTTCGGAATTCGGATCGTGATCACGACGCCACGCTCCTCGTCGGACTCGATCGAGACCAGGCCGCGATACTGAGCAGCCCGTTCGATGACGTTGCTGAGGCCAAGTCCGGAATGCTCGCCTTCCTTGGTCGTGTAGCCCGGCGTCACCATCGCCTTCTTCTGGGCTTCGGTCAGCACCGTGCCGCGGTTAGCGACGGAGATGGCTAGCGTGCCGCGTGTAACGGTCATCTCCAGCAAGACGAACCGCTCGCCGACGGGCAGCGCCAGGACGGCGTCGAACGCATTGTCGATCAGATTGCCGATCATGCGAACAAGGTCAATGCCCGTGACCGCGCCGAACGTGGCAGGCGCATCCTCGATCCGGTAGTCGAAGGCGATCCGCTTCGTATCGGCGATGGCCAGCTTCGCTTCGACGAGAGCGGCTAGCGCGGGCGAAGGATGATCGACATGCGCGCGATCCACAGTGCGGATCTCTTCAGCCACCCCGTGCATGTACTCGCGGAGCCGGTCCAGCTTGTTCATGGCGAGCATCGAATGCATGACTTGAACGTGATTGATGAAGTCATGACGCTGTCCTCGCACGGTGGCGAACATTTGGTTCAGCTCGTCGATGTAGGTTTTCTGGGTCGATTGGATCGCGTCTTCACGGATACGGACGATGAGCCGGATCGTATGGACGAAGATGAAGCAGATCAGTACCAAAGACACATAAATCGAAATTTCGACCCCGGCATCGGCGGACGTGTCGATAAACGTTTTAACGAGGAAGTAGCTGATGCAGACAAGTTGAAATACGGTCAACACGACCAAGTAGAAGGTTGGCGCCCCGCGCAGCCCGATGACGAATTGCGCGGCTTGCTTTAACGGTGCGAACTCTATGCGCCTTAGGTAGAGCGCCAGAGCGTATAAAGAAACATGAATCGGCGTACAGAACGCCATTTTGTAATAAAAGGGGGCGCTCATAAACGATTCAAACGTGATGGTTTTGGACGCGATGAAAATGCTCGATAGATCCGTTAGGATAGCCAACAGGAAAAAGAGCACGACGAAAAGCGATCGCAATTTGAAAGATTGTTTGCCGAACGTCAGCATGACCGCAATAAATAAGACAGCTACGGAATTTAGAAAATGCAGCGATGTCGGCAGAATATTGAACATCACTTCCATGTAAATGGTCGGCGCGGCCGTTCTGACGAGAAGACGACGCCAAGTCAACGGCTGCTGCAGCCCAAGCACCGCATAAATAAACCAGAAGAGGGCGTAGGTCTGCGGCAGCGTAATAAAAATGAATTCAAGCACGGTATCGAGCTGAGCGTAAGTCATAGTTCGAAAAACTCCCTCACAAGCGATAATGGGGCGCGGGCGAACGGCCCGCAGCCATAGAAGAATATACGGGAGCGGGCCAAGAACGGAGTCGAGAATCGACTGACCAACCTCACGAGCGCTCCGCGCGCTTCCCCTTATCGGCAGCATGTGCGGTCTGGCGACCTGCCTTCGGTTTGGCATTGGCCACGTTCGGAATTCGGATGGTGATCACGACGCCGCGGCTTTCGTCGGATTCCACGGCAACCGTGCCGCGATATTCGGCGGCGCGTTCGACAACATTGCTCAAGCCAAGACCGGAGTGCTCGCCTGTCTTCGTGGTATAGCCGGGGGCCAGCATCGCTTTCATCTGCTCCTCTGTCAAGAGGGTGCCTTGGTTGGTCACCGAGATGATTAACGCCCTGCGGAGCGTTGTCATCTCCAGCAGCACGAACCGTTCGCCGACGGGCAGGGCGAGGACGGCGTCGAACGCGTTGTCGATCAAATTGCCGATCATCCGCACGAGGTCGATACTCGTTACAGCGCCGAAGGTGGCGGGGGCGTCGTCGATTCTGTAGTCGAACGCGATCCGTTTGGCGTCCGCGATGGCGATTTTGGCTTCGACTAGCGCGGCCAGCGCGGGCGAAGGATGATCCACATGCGCGCGGTCCACGGTGCGGATTTCTTCCGCAATGCTGTGCATGTATTCGCGCAGCCGGTCCATTTTGTTCATCGCGAGCAGAGAGTGCATGACCTGCACATGGTTAATAAAGTCATGCCGCTGGCCCCGCACGGTGGCGAACATTTGGTTGAGCTCCGAGATGTACGTTCGTTGCGTCGCCTGGGTCGCTTCTTCACGCGTCTTGATGATTTCACGAATGGCCAAGATCAAGACAAGCACAATGAGGACGAGCGAGACGTACAGCGCCGCTTCAAAACCGCTGACGAATAACGGGTCCACATAGCGACTGACGATAAAATAGGAAATGCAGGCGATCTGCATCACCGATAATAGAGTCAGATAGAACGCGGGACGTCCCCTCAGGCTCAGTAGAAAAGCGATGAACCGCTTAAGCGGCGGGATCTTCGCCCGCTGCAGCTTGCGTCCTGCATATAGAAGCGCGCTGAACAGAATCCAGTAGACGAGGTATATGACATAGGGGGCAGAATTCCATATTTCGTCGTAATCGCCAAATCGGGAATAGATGATCAAAAAACCGGTGTCGAAGATGATGCCCATGAAGTTGAGCAGCGTGAATAAGAGCAATTTCATCTTGACGGGCTGCCTGCGGAACACAAGCCAAATGATAACTAGACTGGTCGCCATGGAGTTGACCAAGTGCAGCGATGTCGGCAGCACGGCGAACAGAACGTCCACATAGGCCAGCGCGAAGAATACCGTCGGCAGCAGCAGGCGGCGACGAAGGATGGGCTGCCACATGCCCAGCAGGACGGCGGAGAAATACATATAAATTACGAATTGCGGATAAGTAAGAATGAAAAACGCATAGATCCGGTGAATCTCATCCCAATTTTGCATCGTGCATTCTGCCTTTCTTAGGTACGCCGGAACGCGCGTTGGCGGCGCCGTCCCGCCTATTCGTATTTCCGTTAATGCCGTGTCGGGCTTGGCTATACTCCTTACTTTATCGGCTTTCTGCTAAAATAGGAATCATTATTTGTCGTATTATGTGAAAGGAGCGGAAGCGATGGAACCCAGGGATAGCAATAACGTCGCGCATACGAAACATGAGCGGATCATTCAATATATAACGAAGCTGAAAATCGGGACGCGCCTGTCTGTACGCACGATGGCGGAGGAGCTGGAGGTAAGCGAAGGAACGGCGTACAAAGCGATCAAGGAGGCGGAGGCGCTCGGGCTGGTCAGCACGAAGGAGCGGATCGGCACGGTGCGGATCAACCGCAAAAACCGGGGCGCGGTCGAGCGGCTGACGTTCGCGGAGGTGGCGGACATCGTGGAAGGCGAAGTGTTCGGCGGGGCATCGGGCCTGGAGAAGACGCTGCACAAATTCGTCATCGGCGCGATGGAGCTCGACGCCATGAGCCGCTATATCGACGCGGGAAGCCTCCTCATCGTCGGCAACCGGGACCGCGCGCACCGAATCGCGCTGGAACACGGGGCGGGCGTCCTCATCACCGGCGGATTCGGCACGAGCGAGGAGATGAAGCGGCTGGCGGACGAACGCGGATTGCCCGTCATCTCGTCCAAATTCGACACGTACACGGTCGCTTCGATGATCAACCGCGCGATGTACGACCGGTTGATCAAGCAGAAAATCATGCTGGTCGAGGATATCGTGACCTACAGCCGTCCGATCGAGACGATGCGCACGACCGAGACGAACCGTGATTTTCACGCCCTCGCGGCGCGGACCGGCCGCTCGCGATTCCCGGTGCTGGACGACCGGGGCCGGGTCGTAGGCATGATGACGATGAAGGACGCCGAGGGAGCGCCGGAGTCGCAAACGGTGGACAAGCTGATGACGAAGCACCCCATTACGGCGGCGCCGAACATCCCGATCGCTTCGGCGGCGCACACGATGGCGGCCGAGGGCATCGACCTGCTGCCGATCGTCGACAAGAACCGCAAGCTGCTGGCGACGCTGACGCGTTCCGAGGTGCTCGACGCGATGCGCTACGCCGGCAAGCAGCAGGAATCGGGCGATACGTTCGAAGATCTGATCGGCGCGGGATTCATGAAGGCCGAGGATGCGGGCGATGGCTGGATTTTCCGGGGCAAAATCACCCCGCAGATGTCCGGCGCGCTCGGCGTCATCTCCGAAGGCGTGCTTGTGACGCTGATGGCGCAGGCGGCCCGCGGACTTATCCGGGAGCTCGGCAAGCGCGACCATGGCATCGACAGCTTCAGCACATACTTCATTCGTCCGCTGCAGCTCGAGAGCGAAGTGTCGATCGTGCCGAAGCTGCTCGAGATGAGCCGCAAGAACGCGAAGCTTGAGGTCGAGCTGCTCGATGCGACGGGGCTGGCGGCCAAGGCCATGCTGACGGCGCAGCTTATCGACCCGTTCTGATCGTAGGCTGGGCGGACCAAAAAAGGGCAGCCGCCGGGGGCTACCCTTTCATAGAGCGATAGATGCTGTGATTGCGCAATCCGGCGAACAGATTGAACAGCCCGATTACGATCAGCAGCGTGCTGACGATGACTTTGACGGTCGACCCGCTGTACAACAGCAGGAAGAACAGCGCCAGCAACATGAGCATGACGCCCATGCAGACGTTCATCAGCGAGGTGTTCAAGCCGCGAACGCGGACATCGGACGAGCGGCGCGCCTTGAAGCTGAAGGTGACCGAACAGACGGACACCGCGATGATGGCGATGATGAGCACCCAGTGGAGGGCAATTTCCATGACGAAGGGACAGCTCCTTTGCATAACATTATTGCCTTCCATTGTACCATGAATCCAGCCGCTTGCGCATTAACCCGGCGACGGCTTGAGGATGCTCGCTTTGAACCACACTTGAAGGACGTTGTCGGAGACGAGCATCGTTTTGATTTCGATCGTATACGAATTGCCGTATATGCCCGTGAACACCTTGTCGTCCAGCAGCAGCCGGGCGATTTTGGAATTGGTGCCAATATCGTAGATGCTTGTCCCGAGCAGGGCGTTCAAGTTGGCACGAACGCGCTTCTTCAGCTCGGCTTTGGTCAATTCGTCGAATTCGATCGTCTCGCCATCGGCATCGCGGGCATCTTCTTGGATGGGCAGGACGCCCTTGATGACGGAATGCTTGTTCTTAAACTGCCGCAGCTCCTTTAGATCGATCTCGTACTGGGAGAGCTGCTGTTCCATGTCCGAATTGGCGATCATGACCGCTTCGAAGTTGGCCGTGAAGACGGAATGGTAGAAAATCGCACCGACGATAGCGCCGACGAGGAAGCTGGCCGCGCCTTGGGTGAGCACCGCGTAACGTTCGAATTGGGGGACGCGCATCGGCTATGCGGCCCCCTTGCAGAGCCATCGGATCAGCTCGGTGCCCAAGTGCGCGCCGAGGAAAGCGCAGACGATGAAGGCGATCTGCTGCGCGACCGGGGAGAGCTGGCCATCGGACAGATTGCTCTCGATGACCCGGATGGGGTCGATGGAGCCGCCGATCGCAGCGACGACCGCCCATATTTTCAGGTTCGCGGCCGTCTTGAGCATCATCGTCGAGGGGGGCATGAACAGGAATGTCGCGCCGATGCCCGCAAGCATCGCGCCTCCGAACACGACGCCGAACGCGGTGAAGAAATCGATAAAGGCCAGTACGAGTACGGGGTGTATATTGATCATGGCGCGCATCCGCTCCACTCCGTTCGTGAATTATGGGGAGGCGTGTCCCCACTAGTTCCATTCTATGGCCGTCCGGGTGCGTAATATGTTAAACTAGGTGAAAAAGGACGCGAACACTTGTTTTGCGCCCGGGGAAGAAGGGGACGGCCATGACCGCCGAAACGGAATTCGTGCATTTGCACGTTCATAGCGAATACAGCCTGCTGGACGGCGCGGCGCGCATCCGCGACCTGACCGCCAAGGCGGCGAAACTGGGCATGAAGGCGCTCGCGCTGACGGACCACGGCGTCATGTACGGAGCAATCGCATTCTACAAGGCGTGCCGGGCGAACGGAATCAAGCCGATAATCGGATGCGAAGTGTATTTGACGGCGGGCTCCCGGTTCGAGAAGGGCTCGCGCAAGGACAATCCGACCTACCATCTCATCCTGCTCGCCAAGAACGAGACGGGCTACAAGAACCTGATGAAGCTCTGCTCGATCGGCCAGCTGGAGGGCTTTCATTATAAACCGCGCATCGATCACGAGGTGCTCGCGCAGTATTCGGAAGGGCTCGTCTGTCTGAGCGCCTGCCTGAAGGGCGAGGTATCTTGGCATCTGCTGCATGACCGGGACGACGAGGCGCTGCGGGCGGCGCTGCGGTACAAGGAGATTTTCGGCGACGACTTCTACCTGGAGCTTCAAGACCATGGACTGCTCGACCAGAAGAAGGTCGTCCGGCGGATGATCGAGCTGTCGAAGGAGACCGGCATTCCGCTTGCCGCCACGAACGATGTGCACTATCTCCATCCGGACGACGCGGCCGTCCAGGACGTGCTCATCTGCATCGGAACGGGCAAAACGGTCGACGACGAGGACCGGATGCGCATGTTGACCGATCAGATGTTTTTGAAGAGCGCCGGCGAAATGGCGGAGCAGTTCCGGCAGGCGCCGGATGCGGTCGCGCGTACGGCTGAGATCGCGGCGAAGTGCAATCTGGAGCTGACGTTCGACCGGGCGCTGCTGCCATCGTTCGGCCCGCTGCCGCAGGGTATGGCGAGCGCATCCTATTTGGCCGTGCTGTGCGCGGAAGGGCTCGAGGCACGTTATGCCGGCAAGCCCGAGTGGAGCGAAGACCCGAGCTTCCGCGAAGCGGCGGAGAGACGGCTGGCCTACGAACTGTCCGTCATCGAGAAGATGGGCTTCAGCGATTACTTCCTGATCGTATGGGACTTCATCCGGTTCGCGCACGAGCAGGGCATTCGGACCGGCCCGGGGCGGGGCTCTTCGGCGGGAAGCCTCGTGGCCTACACGCTGCGCATCACCGACGTCGATCCGCTCAAATACAAGCTGCTCTTCGAGCGCTTCCTCAACCCTGAACGAATCACGATGCCCGATATTGACATCGACTTCAACGACGAGCGCCGCGACGAGGTCATCGCTTACGTATGCGCGAAGTACGGCGAGGAGCACGTCGCGCAGATCATCACGTTCGGCACGATGGCGGCACGCGCCGCGGTGCGCGACGTCGGCCGGGCGATGAACGTCCCGTTCGCCGAAGTGGACCGCGCGGCGAAGCTGATCCCGGGGCAGATGGGCATGACGCTCGCCGAGGCGCTTCGCGTCAGCACCGAACTCCGCGAGGCGGCGGAGCGCCAGCCGAAGACGAAGGCGCTGCTGGATATGGCGCTGAAGGTCGAAGGGATGCCGCGGCACGCGTCGACCCATGCCGCGGGCGTTGTGATCGCGGGCAGTCCGCTTACGGATGTGGTACCGCTTCAGGCGGGCACGGAGCGCACTGCATTAACGCAATATTCGATGGAGCATCTGGAATCCGTCGGTCTGCTGAAGATGGATTTTCTCGGCCTGCGGACGCTCTCGATCCTGGAGCGGGCGCTAGGTTGGGTGAAGATGCAGCATGGCATCACCGTCGATTTCCGGCACATTCCGGACAATGATCCGCCGACGTACGCGATGCTTGGACGCGGCGATACGACCGGCATCTTCCAATTGGAGTCCGCGGGCGTGCGGCGCGTGCTGAAAGAGATGAAGCCGACGCAATTCGAGGATATTGTCTCGGTGCTGGCGCTCTACCGTCCGGGCCCAATGGAGTTTATACCGAAATATATCCAGGGCAAGCACGGCGCCATTGAGGTCGAATATCCCCATCCGTCGCTTGAGCCGATCTTGTCGGATACGTACGGCATTATCGTCTATCAGGAGCAGATTATGCAGATCGCCTCGACGATGGCAGGCTTCACGCTCGGCGAAGCCGACTTGCTGCGGCGCGCAGTGTCGAAGAAGAAGCGCGAGGTGCTGGACGAACAGCGCGCGCATTTCGTCGAAGGCAGCCGGGGCCAAGGGTATGCGGAGGAGGACGCCAACAAGGTATACGATATGATCGTGCGCTTCGCGGATTACGGTTTCCCGCGCGCCCACGCGGCCGCATACGGCGTGCTCGCGTTCCAGACGGCTTGGCTGAAGGCGAACCATCCCGTGCCGTTCATGGCTTCAATGCTCGCGTCGGTGACGGGCAACCATCACAAGACGGCGGAATACGTGGACGAATGCCGCCGGATGGGCATCGCCGTGCTGCCGCCCGACGTCAATGAGAGCGGCGTCTCCTTCACGCCCATCGCCGGAGCGATCCGTTTCGGACTGGCCGCAATCAAGAACGTCGGCGCTCAGGCGATCGATTCGATCATGAAGGAACGGGCGGAGCGTCCGTTCGACAGCTTGGTCGATTTGTGCCGGCGCGTCGACCTTCGCGTCGTCAACAAGCGCGTGCTGGAATCGCTTGTTCAGGCAGGGGCATGCGATATGCTCGGCGGCCATCGGGCGCAGCTGTTCGCGGCGCTGGACGAGACGGTGGAAGCCGCCGCGCGCTGGCGGAAGGACCGCGAGGAGCTGCAGATCGAGCTATTCGGGTTCGATGAGGTGCAGAACTGGGACGTAACGCTGCCCGAAGTGCAGCCGTTCACGACCGGACAGCAGCTGGTGCTGGAGCGCGAGCTGCTTGGGCTTTATCTATCCGGTCATCCGCTTGACGATTATGAAGGAACGCTTGAGCCGCTCGGACTGGATCGGCTCGTCGATCTGGCGGAGGCGCCGGAAGGCGCGACTGCCCACATTGCAGGCATGGTCGTGTCTGTAAAGCCATTCACGACGAAGAAGGGGCAGGCGATGGCGTTCCTCGAAGTGGAGGATCGTATTCTGAAAGTCGAAGCGGTGGCTTTCCCTTCGATCTGGCAGCGCCAGTCCGCGCAGCTGCAGCCGGGCAATCTCGTAGTGCTGCAAGCGGGCGTCCAGCATCAGGAGGAAGACTTCAAGCTCATCCTGGAGGAAGCGGTGCCCCTCGCGCAGGCGGCCGCCGCCGGCCGGCTGGCAGAGGACGTGAAGCGGCTGCAGTCGCGGGCGCGATCCGGCCGGCGGGGCGGGTTCGGGCGAGGAGGCGAAGCACGCCGTCCGGGCGCGCCGGGCGCCCCTGCGCCTTCGGACCGTGCGGGAGACCGGGCGGTCGAACCGCCGGCTGCGCTCGCGTCCCGCAGCGTGGCGGATGGCGGCCAGCAGGCTCCTGTCCACGACCGCATGTCAGCGCGGGACGGGGCGAAGCCTGCAACGCAGGGGGCCGGGCGGCCGGAGTTGGCCGGCCTGCGCCTGCCGGCTTACGCCTCGACGCCGAAGAACGGCGCGCCTGCCGCAGCTCGCGAAGGCGGCGCACGCCCAAGACGCGAGCAGCGCGTGTACATCAAAATTCCAGCCGGACGGGAAGAGCCCGGCGCGCTCGACCGGCTGAAGACGCTGCTGGCCGCGAGCGCGGGTCCGCTGGAGACGGTGCTCTTCTACGAAGGCCGCCAGCAGACCGTCGCCCTGAGCGACGCTTACCGCGTCAAACCGTCGCAGCCGCTGCTGCGGGAGATCGAAGCGCTGTTCGGCCATGGTTCCGCCGTCGTAAAATAACGACGGCGTTTTTTTTCATGCACAACCGGACGCTCCCCCGCATACATTTAGGAAACACGGAGCCGGCTGCCCTGGATGCTTGTCCGGTAGGTTCGCCGGCACCGTAAGTTCGCTGCTTGCGCGCGGTTCGGCGGCGCCGTCGACGCATGGCGCAAGTCCTGCCGAACGCGTACAAGCCGAAGCGGAGGGATGAACCTATGTCGACCGAAATGGTAAAATGGCTCGAAAGCCGCGGCGTGACGGTCGCCGACGTGGCAGATATCGTGTACTCGCTTCAACGCCCTTACAACGCCGATCTGACGCTTGCGGAGTGCGAGAGCAGCGTGCTAGCCGTCCTGGGCAAGCGCGAAGTACAGTATGTGCTGTTCACCGGAATCGCCTTAGACGAACTGGCGGAACGGAAGCTGCTTCCGGCGCCGCTGCAGGCGATCATGGAAGCGGATGAGTCCTTGTACGGCGTCGACGAGACGCTCGCGCTCGGCATCACGAACGTATATGGCATGATTGGCTTGACCAGTTTCGGTTATCTTGATAAAGTGAAGCCCGGCATCATTCGGCGCTTGAACGAGAAAGGTAAGCATATTCACGTCTTCCTGGACGATCTGGTAGCGGGTCTCGCGGCGGCGGCGTCGGCGCGAATCGCCCATCAGGATTTGAAAGCGAACCAGTACGGCGTTCCGGAATAAGGCCGGGGCGGCAGCTTGGTTCCAAGCGTCGCCGCTTTCGCGTGAAAGACTGACGTCGTCGGCTGGCTGCAAGGAACCGGCGCGCATTGCGGGCAATTCGGCATTTATGATATCATTATGGCATCATATGCCCGGATACCGTGATGGAATATCGGCGCGGCTTCGCGCCTGTGGCGGCTTTTGCAGCCAGTTTACCATGTTCAGGAGGTACCTTTCATGTGGACGGTTATCTATATCGCGCAAACACCGAAGATTGCGGAAACCATTAAAAACCGGCTGACTCAGGAAGGGTTTCTTGTGAAAATCCGCCCGATCAATGTGTCTAAGCAGCAGTTTGAGATACTGGTCCCATCCGGCGAGCTGGAAGAAGTGCAGGAAGTGCTCAACAGCATATTGAATTCGCAACGTTAGGTTTAAAACTACTGCGCCCCCAAAGAGGTGTCTCTTGTGTTCAAGGACTTATTTCATAAAAAGAAATACGCCACCATTCCTTCCGGAGGACAGCGAAGCAAGCCTGAGCTGCCGGAAGGACTTATGACCAAATGCCCGAAGTGCGGGAATATCCAATTCAGTAAGGAAATCGAGAAAACGCTTAAGGTTTGCCCGAGCTGCGGGCATCATCTGCGGCTGACCGCCTGGGAGCGGATCGGCATGATTCTCGACGATGGGAAGCTGAACGAATACGATGCCGATCTCGTATCGGTCGATCCGCTCGGATTCCCGGACTATGCCAAGAAGGTAGAGGTCCAGAAGGAGAAGACGGGTCTGAAGGACGCGGTCGTTACCGGCGACGGTACGATCGGCGGATTCCCAGTCGTCGTGGCCGTCATGAGCTTCGATTTCTTCGCGGGCAGCATGGGTTCGGTCGTCGGCGAGAAAATCACGCGCGCGATCGAACAAGCCCACAGCAAGCGGCTGCCGGTCATCATCTTCTCCACCTCCAGCGGAGCCCGGATGCAGGAGAGCATCCTCAGTCTGATGCAGATGGCGAAGACGAGCGCGGCGTTGGCCAAATTCCAAGGCGATGGCGGTTTATACATATCGGTTATAACCGATCCTACTACTGGCGGCGTCTCCGCTAGTTTTGCATCCCTTGGCGATTACAATTTGGCCGAGCCTGGCGCGCTCCTCGGCTTCGCCGGCCGCGTCGTAATTGAGCAGACGATCCGTCAGAAGCTGCCGGACAACTTCCAGACGGCGGAATTCAACCTGCAGCACGGTCAACTGGACAAGGTCGTTCACCGCAAGGACCTGAAGCCGCTGCTAACCAAACTGCTTGATATGCATAGCGTAAAGGGGGATACCACCCATGGCGGGTGAACTTCCATTTGAGAAACCGCTTATCGAGCTGCGCAACAAGATCGCGGAGCTGAAGAAGGTAAGCGAAGGGTCCGGCATTGATTTCTCGGACGAGATCTCGCGGCTGGAGGAACGCTGCAGTCGGCTGCAGGAAGAATTGTACAACGAGCTGACGCCAGCGCAGAAGATGCACCTGGCGAGGCATCATCAGCGTCCGACGTCGCTGGATTACATCCATGCGGTGTTCACGGATTTCATCGAATTGCACGGCGACCGCTTGTTCGCGGACGATCTGGCAATCGTCGGGGGACTAGCCAAGCTCAATGGCGTGCCAGTAACGGTCATCGGTCATCAGCGGGGCAAGGACACGAAGGATAACATCGCGCGATTCTTCGGTTCGCCTCACCCGGAAGGCTTCCGGAAGGCACTGCGTCTCATGCAGCAAGCGAGCAAGTTCGGACGCCCGATCGTCACCTTCATCGATACGAAGGGGGCGTACCCGGGTAATACCGCAGAGGAGCGCGGCCAGTCGGAGGCTATCGCGCGCAATCTGCGGGAGATGGCGACTTTCGGCGTGCCGATCATCTGCGTCGTCATCGGCGAAGGCGGCAGCGGCGGGGCGCTCGCGCTCGGCGTCGGCAACCGCGTCCTTATGCTGGAGAACGCGATCTATTCCGCGATCTCCCCGAACGGCGCGGCTGCGATTCTATGGAAGAACGCGGCGCGCGCGGACGAAGCGGCGGCCGTCATGAAGATCACGGCGCCTGACTTAGTCGAGTTCGGCATCGTGGAGGAGATCATTCCGGAGCCGCAAGGCGGCGCGCATCGCGATTTGGCGAAGCAGTCGGAGTCGATCAAGGATGCCGTATGGCGCCACCTGCAGGAGCTGTCGAGTTTGACGGCGGAGGCCTTGATCGAGGACCGCTACGCGAAGTTCCGCCGCATCGGACGGTTCTTCGAACCGGCACCGGCAGTGTCGCCAGCAGCTGAGCCGGCGCTTGCGACTGAGGCGACCGAGCCTGCTCAAGCGTAGCCAAAGAGGGTAATAATGAAGGCGCACCCGCGCGAGCGGGCTGCGCCTTAGCACGTGTAGAGCGCACGTACGCGCGCCCGCGCGACTTTTACTTTTGATGTCGAATCGTGTAAGTTAACTGTATTCACTAAATATGCCAAGTTAGACGGAGGATGGACAACCCCATGCGCAAAACGAAGATTGTTTGTACGATCGGCCCATCCAGCGAATCGCTGGAAAACACGAAGAAACTGATTAACGCTGGCATGAATGTAGCACGCCTGAACTTCTCCCACGGCGACTTCGAAGAGCACGGCGGACGCATTAAGAACATCCGTCAAGCGAGCCAAGAGCTCGGCAAGACGGTCGCGATCCTGCTCGATACGAAAGGCCCAGAGATTCGCCTCGGCAAATTGGCCGACGAGTATGAGCTGATCCAAGGCGAGACGGTTACGCTGACGACGGAAGAAATCATCGGCGACAACAAGCGAATTCCGGTTACATACGCCAACCTGCCGCAAGACGTACAAGTGGGTTCCTCGATCCTGATCGATGACGGCTTGATCGGTCTGACCGTCGAAGCGATCGAAGGCACGGAAATTCACTGCCGCATTATCAACAGCGGTCCAGTCAAGAGCAAGAAAGGCGTGAACGTGCCGGGCGTGGCGATTTCCCTGCCGGGCATTACCGAGAAGGACGCGAACGACATCGTGTTCGGCATTGAGCAAGGCGTTGATTTCATCGCCGCTTCGTTCGTGCGCAAAGCGAGCGACGTGCTTGAGATTCGCGAGCTGCTCGAGAAACACGGTGCCTCCCATATCCAGATCATCTCGAAGATCGAGAATCAGCAGGGCGTAGACAACCTGGACGAAATTCTGGAAGTGTCCGACGGCCTCATGGTCGCGCGCGGCGACCTCGGCGTTGAGATCCCGGCGGAAGAAGTGCCGCTCGTGCAGAAGCAAATGATCCAGAAGTGTAACCGCGCCGGCAAGCCGGTCATCACGGCTACGCAAATGCTGGACTCCATGCAGCGCAACCCGCGCCCGACGCGCGCGGAAGCAAGCGACGTGGCGAACGCGATTTTCGACGGCACAGATGCGATCATGCTGTCTGGCGAGACGGCTGCCGGCAAGTATCCGGTCGAATCCGTGCAAACAATGTCCCGCATCGCAGTGCGCGCCGAGTCCGCGCTGGAATACCGCGAGATCTTCACGAAGCTGGCAAGCGCACAGCAAACGACGGTAACCGAGGCGATCAGCCAGGCAGTCGCGAACGCGGCGCTTGATCTGAGCGCGAAAGCGATCATCACGTCGACCGAGAGCGGCTACACGGCGCGCATGATTTCCAAATACCGTCCGAAATCGCCGATTATCGCGGTTACGCCGGAAGAGCAAATCATGCGTCGTCTGGCACTCGTATGGGGCGTCATTCCGGTGAAAGGTATCCCGGCAGATACGACGGACGAAATGTTCGACATCGCCGTTCGCGGCGGCATCGACTCCGGCATCGTGAAGCTGGGCGATATTGTCATCATCACGGCCGGCGTACCGGTTGGGCGTTCCGGCTCGACGAACCTGATCAAGATCCACACCGTCGGCGAATTGCTGGCGAAAGGCCAAGGCATCGGCACACAAAGCGCGACAGGCAAAATCGTTACGGCGCGTTCGCCGCAAGAAGCGATCGCGAAGACGACGGAAGGCGCGATTCTCGTCACGGGTTCCACGGACCGCGAATACATGCCGGCGATCGAGAAAGCGGCCGCTGTCATCACGGAGCAAGGCGGCGTAACCAGCCATGCGGCGATTGTCGCACTGAACCTGGGCATCCCGGTCATTCTCGGCGTGAACAATGCGCTGGAGCTGCTTCATGACGGGGCGGAAGTCACGGTGTACGCCGAAGTGGGCGTCATCTATTCCGGCCAAGCGAAAGTGATGTAAGGTTTCAGCATAAGAAAGTCAACAAGAGCGATGGCCGTCGGCCGAGCGAAGGTTCGACATATTGAAAGTCAACAAGAGCGATGGCGCATGGGCGCCGTCGCTTTTGTTCAAGTACAACGATTTTCACGGGAATGAACAGCGCTCCACCATGAGAAAGACGGTGATAGATCGTTTCACTCTGTGATTCATGTGGTGGGTGGAAACGTAAAGCGTGTCCGAGGTGCGGACGAAAGCGAAGGACAGCACGAAAGCAACACTTGATGAAGCCACCGATAGTCTATAGTTGACAGGCTTATGTCTTAGAACTGATTTCAAAACCAACTGAAGCTTTGTCCGACAGGACAAAAGCGTGCCACGTTCGAACCCACCCGCCGACCGCGAACTATTGAGGCTGCACGAAAAAGGGAGTCCAGAGGGCGAAGTCTGAGCGTTTTCCAACGGAAAGCGCACTTCGGAAGCATATGCTTGGTTCCCCTCGGCGGAGGGCAATGCTGTCAGGTTAAGGAAGTGAGTGGGGTAATAAGTAGTAAAACAGTAAAGTAG